>DASSYJ010000050.1:0-5220 GCA_035703305.1 Ornithinibacter sp.
TTCCTCGGCGAGCTCCTCGACGCGCTCGGCGCCTCCACGCAGACGACGGAGGGAGAGCGATGAGCACCGTCCCGGACTTCACCGGTGTCGACCTCGGGGCCGGGCGCCCCGGGCCGGACGTCACGGCGTCGGAGGTCGCGACCGACGCCGACCCGTGGGTGACCCCCGAGCAGATCCCCGTGAAGCCGCTCTACACCGAGGCCGACCTCGAGGGCCTCGACTTCCTCGACACGGTCCCCGGGGCCCCGCCCTACCTCCGCGGGCCCTACCCGACGATGTACACGACCCAGCCGTGGACCATCCGCCAGTACGCCGGCTTCTCGACGGCGGAGGAGTCCAACGCCTTCTACCGGCGCAACCTCGCTGCCGGGCAGAAGGGGCTGTCGGTCGCGTTCGACCTCGCGACCCACCGCGGCTACGACTCCGACCACCCGCGGGTGACCGGCGACGTCGGCATGGCGGGCGTCGCGATCGACTCGATCCTCGACATGCGCACGCTCTTCGACCGCATCCCGCTCGACCAGATGTCGGTGTCGATGACGATGAACGGCGCGGTCATCCCGATCCTCGCGCTCTACGTCGTCGCCGCCGAGGAGCAGGGTGTCGCCCCCGAGCAGCTCACCGGGACCATCCAGAACGACATCCTCAAGGAGTTCATGGTCCGCAACACCTACATCTACCCGCCCGAGCCGTCGATGCGGATCATCAGCGACATCTTCGCGTTCACGAGCCAGCGGATGCCGCGCTTCAACTCGATCTCCATCTCCGGCTACCACATGCAGGAGGCGGGCGCGACGCAGGACCTCGAGCTCGCCTACACCCTCGCCGACGGCGTCGAGTACATCCGGGCGGGCAAGGCGGTCGGCCTCGACGTCGACGCGTTCGCCCCGCGCCTGTCCTTCTTCTGGGCGATCGGGATGAACTTCTTCATGGAGGTCGCCAAGATGCGCGCGGCCCGGCTCCTCTGGGCCCGCCTCGTCAGGGACCAGGGCGCGACGAACCCCAAGTCGCTGTCGCTGCGCACGCACTCGCAGACCTCGGGCTGGTCCCTCACGGCGCAGGACGTCTTCAACAACGTCGTGCGCACCTGCATCGAGGCGATGGCCTCGACCCAGGGCCACACCCAGAGCCTGCACACCAACGCCCTCGACGAGGCGATCGCGCTGCCCACTGACTTCTCGGCGCGGATCGCCCGCAACACCCAGCTCGTCCTCCAGCAGGAGTCCGGCACGACCCGGGTCATCGACCCCTGGGCCGGCTCTGCCTACGTCGAGCGGCTCACCCACGACCTCGCGCTCCGCGCGTGGGGGCACATCGAGGAGGTCGAGGCGGCCGGCGGCATGGCCAAGGCGATCGAGGCCGGCATCCCCAAGATGCGCATCGAGGAGGCGGCGGCCCGCACCCAGGCCCGCATCGACTCCGGCCAGCAGCCGGTGATCGGCGTCAACCGCTACCCCGTCGACGAGGACGAGCCCATCGAGGTGCTGCGGGTCGACAACGCGGCGGTCCGGGCCAGCCAGCTCGCCAAGCTCGAAAAGCTCCGCGCGGAGCGCGACGGGTCGGCCACCAGAGCCGCGCTGACGAGGATGACGGATGCCGCGCGCTCCGGCTCCGACGGGACGCTCGCCACCAACCTGCTCGCCCTCGCGATCGACGCCGCGCGCGCCAAGGCGACCGTCGGCGAGATGTCGGCCGCGATGGAGGAGGTCTTCGGCAGGTACACCGCGCAGATCCGTACGATCGGTGGCGTGTACAGCGCCGAGGCGGGGGAGGACGAGACCGTCCGCCACGCCCAGGAGCTCGTCGAGGAGTTCGAGCGCGAGCAGGGCCGGCGCCCGCGCATCCTCGTCGCCAAGATGGGCCAGGACGGCCACGACCGTGGCCAGAAGGTCATCGCCACCGCGTTCGCCGACCTCGGCTTCGACGTCGACGTGGGTCCGCTCTTCCAGACCCCCGGGGAGGTCGCGCGCCAGGCCGTCGAGGCCGACGTGCACGTCGTGGGCGTCAGCTCGCTGGCGGCCGGGCACCTCACGCTCGTCCCCGCCCTCCGCAAGGAGCTCGACGCGCTGGGTCGCCAGGACCTCATGATCGTCGTCGGCGGCGTCATCCCGCCGCAGGACTTCGAGGCCCTGCGGGCGGCAGGCGCCGACGCCATCTACCCACCCGGCACGGTCATCAGCCGGGCCGCCGTCGACCTCGTCACCGAGCTGCGCGAGCGGCTGGGGTGAGGCCGGTCGACGTCGCCGACCTCGCCGCGGGTGTCCGCGCCGGGTCCCGGCAGCACGTCGCGCGTGCCATCACGCTGCTCGAGTCCTCACGCGAGGACCACCGCGAGCAGGCGGGCGAGCTGCTCACCCTCATCGCGGACGCGACGGGGAACGCCGTGCGGGTCGGAGTCTCCGGCGTGCCGGGTGCGGGCAAGTCGACCTTCATCAACGCGATGGGATGCCGTCTCATCGACCGCGGCAACCGCGTCGCCGTCGTCGCCGTCGACCCGAGCTCGCGGCGCACCGGGGGGTCGATCCTCGGGGACCGCACCCGGATGGCCGACCTCGCGGCGAGCGACGCGGCCTTCGTGAGACCCAGCCCGTCGGGCCGGCAGCTCGGTGGTGTGGCCCGGGCGACCCGCGAGTCGATGCTCGTCCTCGAGGCGGCGGGCTACGACGTCGTCGTCGTCGAGACCGTCGGCGTGGGCCAGAACGAGATCGCGGTGTCCGAGATGGTCGACACCTTCCTCCTGCTCACCCTCGCCCGCGCGGGCGACCAGCTCCAGGGGATCAAGCGCGGCATCCTCGAGCTGGCCGACGTCATCGCGGTCAACAAGGCCGACGGCGACGGGGAGGGTCCGGCGCGGGTCGCGGCCCGCGAGCTCTCCGGGGCGATGCGGCTCATGATGCCCGGACCGTCGGCGCACCGACCCCCTGTCCTCACCTGCTCGGCCCTCACCGGGGCGGGACTCGACGAGGTGTGGGCCGCCGTCCTGGAGCACCGGGAGCACCTCGAGGCCGAGGGCGACCTCGGCGTGCGCCGGGCCCGGCAGCAGCAGGACTGGATGTGGGCGATGGTCGACGCCCACCTCCAGGACGGCGTCCGCGACAGCCCCTCTGTCCGCGCCGAGCACGCCGAGATCGAGCGCGCCGTGCGTGCCGGGGAGCTCAGCGCCGTCGACGGCACGGCCCGGATCCTGGGGCTCTACGTCGCCGACCTGAGGGGGCACCGCGCGCGCTGACCACGGATTTCGTGCTGGGGCGCCCGGTCAGTAGTATTGAACGTCGGTCACGTGTGCGTTCTCGCATGGGTGTGTCCCTGCGTGAGCAGCACGGGGCCGATTTCCATGGGCGGATCGACACGACGGAAGAGTCGCCCAACGGCGGATTGAGAGGGTATGGCCAAGAAGGACGGCGTCATCGAGATCGAGGGCACGATCGTCGAGGCACTCCCGAACGCGATGTTCAGGGTGGAGCTCACGAACGGTCACAAGGTCCTCGCGCACATCTCCGGGAAGATGCGCCAGCACTACATCCGGATCCTCCCCGAGGACCGCGTGGTGGTGGAGCTGAGCCCCTACGATCTGACCCGCGGCCGCATCGTCTTCCGCTACCGGTAAACCCACGCATCGACGAGACAGCAAAGGCGACATGAAGGTTCAGCCGAGCGTCAAGAAGATCTGTGACAAGTGCAAGGTGATCCGCCGCAACGGCAGGGTCATGGTGATCTGCGAGAACCTGCGCCACAAGCAGCGCCAGGGCTGACGCGAGTCAGACGCAGACCACGCCCCGCGAGGGGCCGCACGGGTCCACAGGACTTCGAGCACACGCGACAAGTGAATGCAGCACGCAGCACCCGACCCCCGACGGGTCACCTGGCACGCAGGTGAGCGCGGGACGTCACCCTCGGCCCGGAGGCCGGGGACCGGACCAGGATGGGCCGGACCGGTGACTGCACCAGACCTCCGGAACAACCAGAAAAGGAAACCATCCACAGATGGCACGTCTTGTTGGAGTGGACCTCCCGCGCGAGAAGCGCGTCGAGGTCGCACTGACCTACATCTTCGGAGTCGGTCGGACCAGCGCCCAGAAGGCCCTCGCGGCGACCGGCGTCAACCCGGACACCCGCGTCAAGGACCTCGGCGACGAGGAGCTCGTCTCCCTGCGCGACTGGATCGAGGACAATCTCAAGGTCGAGGGAGACCTGCGCCGCGAGGTGCAGGCGGACATCCGCCGCAAGGTGGAGATCGGGTCCTACGAGGGCATCCGCCACCGTCGCGGCCTCCCGGTGCGCGGCCAGCGCACCAAGACCAACGCGCGCACCCGCAAGGGTCCCAAGCGCACCGTGGCCGGCAAGAAGAAGGCCGGTAAGTAACCCTCGGGGGGCTCCGCCCCCCGTGCACCCCCCGACAACGGGGGTCACGGGGCTTCGCCCCCCGGAATCCCCCCGACCTTCGGTCACCTCCGCGACAACCGTCCGGAGATGTCCCGTCGGGCACGACAGGCTTCCGAAGAACTCGTAGGAGAGAGAACACATGCCTCCCAAGGGCCGTACCGCGGGCGCCAAGAAGGTGCGCCGCAAGGAGAAGAAGAACGTCGCAGTGGGCCAGGCCCACATCAAGAGCACGTTCAACAACACGATCATCTCGATCACCGACCCCACCGGCGCCGTCATCGCCTGGGCCTCCGCCGGCCAGGTGGGCTTCAAGGGGTCCCGCAAGTCCACGCCGTTCGCCGCGCAGACCGCCGCCGAGGCCGCTGCGCGCCGTGCCATGGAGCACGGGATGCGCAAGGTGGACGTCTTCGTCAAGGGCCCGGGGTCCGGTCGCGAGACCGCCATCCGCTCCCTGACCGCCGCCGGCCTCGAGGTCGGCTCGATCCAGGACGTCACCCCCAGCCCGCACAACGGCGTCCGCCCGCCCAAGCGCCGCCGCGTCTGAGCGCCACGAGACTTCGCGAAAGGTAAGAGAGAACCATGGCCCGTTACACCGGACCCATCACCAAGAAGTCGCGTCGCCTCAAGACCGACCTCGTCGGCGGTGACAAGAACTTCGACCTCCGTCCCTTCCCGCCCGGCCAGCACGGCCGTCGCCGGATCCAGGAGAAGGAGTACCTCACCCAGCTGCAGGAGAAGCAGAAGGCCCGCTTCACCTACGGCGTCATGGAGAAGCAGTTCCGCCGGTACTACAAGGAGGCGGCCAACCGCCCCGGCAAGACCGGTGAGAACATCCTG
>DASSYJ010000087.1:0-9691 GCA_035703305.1 Ornithinibacter sp.
GGTGACGCCAACCTCACCGCGCTGGGGGTCCGCGGGACGTGCACGGGGAAATTGCCCGTAGGGCTGCAAGACGGCCACGGCCAAGGCGCCGGCCTGCATCCGCTGTCATGAGCTGATGTCGGATGGAGAGGTGGCAGCGGCATAGGCTCTGCTGGTAGCTAAGACTTCGCCCTAAGTGGGCGGTAAGACGCACGCTCACGTCAGATCCGGTTGCGCGCAGTGACGCGCCACTGTCGGGGTTTCGGGCCGAGCCGCTTCTGCCTTGCGCTGGTTCAGATGCCCCGCATCTGGTGGATCCGGAGGGCCAGCGCGAGGGTGAGCCGGAGCTGGGCGTCGGAGGTGAACGGCCCCAGCATCCGCTCGAGCTTGGCGATGCGGTAGCGGAGGGTGTTGTAGTGGAAGAAGAGCTGCCGCGCGGTCTCGGCGACGTTGAGGTTGGTGTCGATGAGCACCGAGAGGGTCCGGCGGAGGTCGGCGTTCTCGGGGGAGTCGTCGTGCGCGAGCTCCTTGAGGGACTCGTCGACGAAGCGGCGGAGGTCGGTGCCGTCGGGGATGAGGGCCAGCAGCCGGTAGATGCCGAGGCCGTCGAAGTGCGTGAGGGCGGACTCCCCGTGCATCTGGCGCCCGACGTGCACGGCCTTGAGCGCCTCGTCGTAGGCGGCGGGCAGGTCGGCCACCGAGGTGATCGGCCGCGAGACGCCCGTCGAGAACGTGCGCCTGCCCCCGCCGCCGTCACCCCGCACGACCTTGGCGACCTCGCCGACCGCCCGCAGCACCGCGTCGTCGTCGGCGTCGGGGTCGACCGGCAGCACGGCGACGACCTCCTGGCTGAAGCCCGCGACGGGGGCACTCGTGTCCCTCGAGCGGACCGCCTGCACCCAGGCCCGCACGAACCGCTCTTGCAGCCCCCGCACCTCATCGGCGGACCGGGTGGTCTCGGCGTCGTTCTCGTCGGTCTCGGCGACGACCACGACCATGGGGCGCGCGATGTCCCACCCGAGGGATGCCGCGTGCGAGACCGCCTCGGGGGCCCCGCCGGCGCGGCCGGCGAGGGCGTCGCGGAGGAACTCGGCGCGGTACTTCCCCTCCACCGCGGCGACCGCCTGCTCCTTGGTGATCGCCAGCGCGGCGACCGTGGCGGCCCGCTCGAGGAGGTGCACGTCGGTGGCCGTGAGCGGTTTCGCCGGCGAGAAGGCGCCGAGCAGCCCGTGGTCGGAGGTGCCTGCCACGATCTTGACGAACGCCCGGCTGCTCGTCGGCCCCTCCGCCGGGCGCGGGCCCACCGGCTCGCTCTCGACGAGGAGCCGGCCGGTTCGGTCGAAGCAGTCGAGGCCACGCGTGCGCTCCACCTCGCCCTCGGCGCCGGCCATGGCGAGGACCCGGCCGTCGGTGGTGGTCACGACCGCCGCCCCGTCGAAGAACCCGGCGACGGCCTCGCACAGCTGGTCCAGGCCCCCGCCACCGAGCACGATCCGCACGAGGACGCGGTGCACCTCGTCCTCCCGCTGGAGCAGGGCCGCCTGCCGCTCGACGAGTGCCTCGAGCACCTCGGCCCGCAGCTCGGGGTCGTCGGGGAGCTCGTCGCGGCGCATCGCGGTCGTGCCGGTCGACAGCCCCTCGACGGTCGACAGCTCGTCGGCGGTCGATGGCAAGGTCTGTGCGTCGTCGCGCCGATCGTTGGCAACTATGACCATCCGGTCACTGTAGACCCCTCGCTACGGTCGCTCTGTGCCTCCGACGCGCTCCTCGCGGGCCGCCCTCCCGGCGGCGGCCTCGCTCCTCACGGCACCGGTCGTGCACGGCCGGCCGGTGCGCGCGGTGGTGCTCGCGGCATACCCCTTCGGCCTGTACCTCGACGTGGCAGGGGCGGTCCTTCCCGTCGTGACCTCGGATGCCGTGCCCCTGCCGAGCGCCCTTCTCCTCGCCGAGCCGTCGGGGCGGGTCGGCTGGGGCGTCGAGCCGGGTGCCACGGTGCCCGTCGGGGAGGGACGCGTCGGCCTGCCCGGCCTCGACCTCGTGGCCACCCGTGTGTGGAGACCCGCGCGCGTTCGGCGCTCCCGTGCCGCTGCGAGCAGCCCTCGGGTGGCGCCGTACCTGGCCTTGCAGCCGACCACCGCCGACCGGGGGTCCCGGGCGCGCGTGGGGGAGGACCGGCGGTGGCTCGCGGACGGCATCCGGTATGCCGTGTGCGCACCCGATCCCGAACCCCACGTCCGCGGCCTGCTGGGACGCGGCGACGGCCTGACCCCGTCGGGCGACGACGCCCTCGCCGGCGCGCTCCTTGTGGCCCACGCCCTGGGAGTCGGTGACGCCCTGGCCGCGGTGGTCCGCCGTCGTCTCGGCGCCACCACGGCGGTGTCCGCGGCGTTGCTGTCCGCGGCAGCCGACGGGTTCGCAGCCCGCCCTGTGGTCACGCTCGTCGACGCCGCCGTCGCAGGGGACGACCTCGGGGTGCGGGAGGCCCTGCCCGCGGTGCTCTCGATCGGGCACAGCTCGGGCGCTGACCTCGTCGTCGGGGTGCGCACGGCGCTCGAGGTCCGTGGGTGCACCGCAGCCATCCCCTCGCTCCTCGCCGTCCCGCCCGGAGGGGAGCACCCGGCATCCGCCGGCTCGACCATCGGGCACACGGCCGCCGTGACGTTCGGGCATACCGCCCCCTCGACCCCGACCGGACGGAGTGCGGCATGACGACGACGCACGTGGAGCTGCGACGCGGTGCCTACCACGACTCGGTGAGCCTCATGCAGGTCTCGCGCTCGGTCGCCGGCACGGCCGGCGTCACCGCGGCGCAGGTCGCGATGGCGACCGAGCTCAACGTCGACGTGCTGCGCGGCATGGGCTTCGAGGTCCCCGAGGGTGCTGGCCCCAACGACCTCGTCGTCGCCCTGCGCGTCGAGTCCGACGACGCCCTCGAGGCCGGTCTGGCCTCGGTCGCAGCCGCGCTCGCCGACCTGCGGAGCACCGCGGACACGGGTGGCGGTGACGACGCCGTCGCGCCCCGAACCCTCGGCTCGGCAGCGGGGCGCGACGGCGCGAACCTCGCCCTCATCTCGGTGCCGGGTCAGCACGCGGCCACCGAGGCGTTCGACGCCATCGCGGCCGGGCTGTCGGTGATGCTCTTCTCCGACAACGTCCCCGTCGAGGACGAGGTGCGCCTCAAGGATGCGGCCGCCGCGGCCGACGTGCTCGTCATGGGGCCCGACTGCGGCACCGCCCACGTCGGCGGGGTGGCCCTCGGGTTCGCGAACGTCGTGCGCCCCGGGCGGGTCGGCATCGTCGCGGCCTCCGGCACCGGTGCCCAGCAGGTCATGTGCCTCCTCGACGCCGCCGGGGTCGGCACGAGCCACTGCCTCGGGGTCGGCGGCCGCGACCTCACGGCGACCGTGGGCGGACGGTCGACGCGCCAGGCACTCCGCGCGCTCGCCGACGACCCCGGCACCGAGACCGTCCTCGTCGTGTCGAAGCCGCCGGACGACGCCGTGCTCGCCGAGGTCGAGGCGTATGCCGGTGAGCTCGGCCTGAGGGTCCACTGGGCGGTGCTCGGGGCGGGCCGGCCGGACATCACCGCCGCCGTCGAGGCGTTCCTCGTGGCGGAGGGGTACCCGGTGCCCACCTGGCCGAGCACGATCGCGGCACCCGACGACCGAGCGATCGCGCGGGGGCCGTCGCTGCGCGGCCTCTTCTGCGGCGGCACCCTCGCCGAGGAGGCCATGACCGTCGCCGCAGGCGAGCTGGGCGGCATCCGCAGCAATATCGCCCACGACCCGGACCTCCTCCTCGGACCGACCCTGAGCGACGAGGGCCACGTCGTCATCGACTTCGGCGACGACGGCCTGACGCGCGGTCGGGCGCACCCGATGATCGACCCGACCCTGCGGATGGAGCGGATCGCGGCCGAGGCCGGCGACCCGACGTGCGGGGTGCTCCTCCTCGACCTCGTGCTCGGGCACGGGGCGCACCCCGACCCGGGCCGCGAGCTCGCCGAGGCGCTGCGCTCGGCCCGCGGCACCGCCCATGCCGCGGGGCGCGCGCTGCCCGTCGTCGTCTCGCTCACCGGCACGGATGCCGACCCGCAGGGGCGCGTGGGCTGCGCCGAGCAGCTGGCCGCGGCGGGCGCCTCGGTGTTCCTCTCGAACGCCGCCGCCACCCGACATGCGCTCGACCTGTTGCGGCCGGTGGGTGGCTCACGATGACCGCCACGGGCCGACCCCTGCGCGGGCTCCTCGACACCGACCCCGTGGTCGCGACCGCCGGCGTGTCCCTGCTCGCCGACGCTGTGCGGGACCAGGCCGTCCGCGTCACGGAGACCGAGTGGCAGCCGCCCCTGCCCGGCACCGAGCGCGACCTCGTCCGGGTCATGGGCGACCCCCGGCGCGTGGCGGCGAACGCCCTGGCGTTCGAGCGGATGACGACCGCGGAGGCCACCCTCGTCGACGTCCTGCCGGCCTCCGAGGCCCTGGCGCTCGAGCGCGGCACGTTCCTCCACGCCGGGCCGCCACTGGAGTGGGAGCGCGCGTCGGGGCCTATGCGCGGCGCCCTCATCGGTGCCGTCCTGTTCGAGGGCCTGGCCGACACTCCCGAGGAGGCCGAGCGGCAGCTCGCCGCGGGGGCGTACGACCTCGAGCCGTGCCACCACCGCGGCGCCGTCGGACCCATGGCCGGCGTCGTGAGCCCCTCGATGTGGGTCTACGCGCTGCGCGACGACGTCCACGGCCACGACTCGTGGTGCTCGCTCAACGAGGGACTCGGCAAGGTGCTGCGCTACGGCGCCTACGGACCCGAGGTCATCGAGCGGCTGCACTGGATGACCCGGGTGCTCGGGCCGATCCTGCGACAGGCCGTGCGCACCATCGGGCCGGTCGACGTCAAGGCGGTCATCGCCCAGATGCTCCAGATGGGCGACGAGGGGCACAACCGCAACCGCGCCGGCTCGCTCATGCTCCTGCGCGAGCTGCTGCCCGGCATGATCACCGCCGACGCGTCCTCGGCGGACGTCGCCGAGGCGGTGCGGTTCTCGGGCGCCAACGAGCACTTCTTCCTCAACCTCGGGATGCCGGCCTGCAAGCTCGCGACGCTCGCGGCCGAGGGCATCCCGGGGTCGACCGTCGTGACGGTGATGGCGCGCAACGGCACCGACTTCGGCATCCGGGTGTCGGGCACCGGCGACGAGTGGTTCACCGGGCCCGCCAACACGCCCCAGGGCCTCTTCCTCGGTGACTACGGGCCCGAGGACGCCAACCCCGACATCGGCGACTCGGCCATCACCGAGACGGGCGGCATCGGCGGCTTCGCGATGGCTGCGGCGCCCGCGATCGTCCGCTTCGTCGGGGGCGACGTGCCGTTCGCGCTCCGGGCCACGCGCACGATGTACGAGATCACGGCCGGCGAGCACCCGGCATACCAGGTGCCGATCCTCGGGTTCCGGGGGACGCCGACGGGGATCGACGTCACGAAGGTGGTGCGCACCGGCATCCTCCCGCAGATCAACACGGGCATGGCCGGCCGGGTGGCGGGCACCGGCCAGGTGGGCGCGGGGCTCGTCACCCCGCCGGTCGAGTGCTTCCCCGCGGCGCTCGCCGCCCTCGCTGCTGCCACTCCCGCCTGACCCCGCGCCCTCGGTGCTCAACTTTCTCGCCCGGTGCGAGAACCTTCAGCCCCACCCCACAACAGTTCCCCTGTCGGGCTGAAGGTCCTCGTGCGAACCCTTTGGGTGGATGCCGTGCCTGCCGCCCCGGGGACCGCGCAGCAGGCCAGGCCGCCCGTGAAAGGATGAGCGGGTGGCAGCGACGACCCTGGACGGCAAGGCGATCCTCGGCACCATCAAGGAGGAGCTGCGCCTCCGCGTGGCCGCCCTGGCCGAGCACGGCGTCGTCCCCGGCCTGGGCACGGTGCTCGTCGGCGACGACCCGGGCAGCCACTGGTACGTCGGGGCCAAGCACCGCGACTGCGCCGAGATCGGCATCCGCAGCATGCGCCGCGACCTGCCTGCCGGCACGCCCCAGGACCAGGTGCTCGACGTCGTGCGCGAGCTCAACGAGGACCCCGACTGCACCGGGTTCATCGTCCAGCAGCCCACGGGGCTCGACGAGTTCGCCATCCTGTCCGCCGTCGACCCCGCCAAGGACGTCGACGGCCTGCACCCGACAAACCTCGGCTGGCTCGTGCTCGGGAAGCCGGCCCCGCTGCCCTGCACCCCCGTCGGGTGCATCGAGCTGCTCCGCCGGTATGCCGTGCCGATCGCGGGTGCCAAGGTCGTCGTCGTCGGGCGCGGACTCACCGTCGGCCGGCCCCTCGGCCTCATCCTCACCCGCAAGTCCGAGAACGCCACGGTCACGCTCTGCCACACCGGGACCCGCGACCTCGCGGCAGAGGTCCGGCAGGCCGACATCGTCGTCGCGGCTGCCGGTCGGCCTGGAATCATCACGGCCGACATGGTGAAGCCGGGTGCGGCGGTCCTCGACGTGGGGGTGTCCCGGGTGCTCGACCCGGCGACTGGGAAGTCGGTCGTCGCGGGCGACGTGGCCCCGGACGTCTGGGACGTCGCCGGGTTCGTCAGCCCGAACCCCGGTGGAGTCGGCCCGATGACCCGAGCGATGCTGCTGTCCAACGTGGTGCAGGCGGCCGAGCGGTCGCTGGCCGAGCGGTCGCTGGCCGAGCGGTCGGCCGCTGAGCCACCCGCCGGATCGCTCGACGACTCGCCGGCCCGCGTCGGGGGCTGACCATGGCTGCCGCCGGTCGCACCACGACCCTGGTGTGGCGGGTCCTCCCTGTCGTGGCACTCCTCGCTCTCGTGGCCTCGTGGGGCCGGGACATCGGCATCGCCGAGGTGGTCGTCGTCGCGCTGCTGCTGGCCGGCGCCGTGCTGTCGGCCGTCCAGCACGCGGAGCTCGTCGCCCACCGGGTGGGGGAGCCGTTCGGTTCGCTCGTGCTCGCCGTGGCCGTGACCGTCATCGAGGTCTCGCTCATCGTGACCCTCATGCTCTCGGGAGGCGACGAGGCCGCGACCCTGGCTCGCGAGACGGTGTTCGCCGCGGTGATGATCACGGTCAACGGCATCCTCGGGCTGTCGCTCCTGCTCGGTGCGCGGCGGTTCGGGACCGTGCGCTTCAACGCCGAAGGCACGGGTGGGGCCCTGGCCACGGTGGCAACGCTGGCCACCGTGTGTCTCGTCCTGCCGACGGTCACCCAGAGCCAGCCGGGGCCGGAGTTCACCGGACCCCAGCTGGCCTTCGCGGCCGTGGCCTCGCTGGCGCTCTACCTCGCGTTCGTCGTGACCCAGACGGTGCGGCACCGCGACTTCTTCCTCCCGGTCGCGGCCGACGGCGAGCCGCTCGACGAGGACGAGCACGCCGACCCGCCCACCTCGCGCGAGGCGTGGGTCTCGCTCGGCTTCCTGGTGCTGTCACTCGTGGCGGTCGTCGGGCTCGCGAAGGTCGAGTCGCCGGCGATCGAGGAGGGCGTGCTCGCCGCGGGGCTGCCGGTGTCCTTCGTCGGTGTCGTCATCGCGCTCCTCGTGCTCCTGCCGGAGACGCTGGCCGCGGCCAACGCCGCCCGGCGCGAGCGCGTGCAGACCTCCCTCAACCTCGCCCTCGGGTCGGCGATGGCCAGCATCGGCCTCACCATCCCGACCCTCGCGGTCGCCTCGATCTGGATCCCGACGCCGCTGCACCTCGGTCTCGGCGCGACCCAGATCGTGCTGCTCGCTATCACGGTGGTCGTCGGGGTGCTGACCGTGGTGCCGGGGCGGGCGACGCGCCTCCAGGCGAGCGTCCACCTCACGCTCTTCGCCGCGTTCCTCTTCCTCGCGATGTCCCCCTGACCACCGCCCCAACTTTCCCGCCCGATCCCGCAACCTTCACCCCACCACCGCCTTCTTTGCCGTGTGGAGCTGAGGGTCCCTGCGTCTAGGCGTCGGTCCCTCCCGCTGTCCGCAGTCATCCACAACGGGCCGGATGCCGTGCCGTTCGTCCACAGGTCGCCGGTCGGGGCTGGTGCGTGGCCGGGTGTGCGGGCGAGCCTGCGTCGTCATGACTGCCACGCCGTCCGAACCTTCCCTCAAGACCGTCGGAGCGACCGCGCCCGTTGCGGGGCCCGCAGCCGGCGCCACCCGGTCGGCGCACGCGGTGGACCCCGAGCTGGTCGCCACCGCCCGTGGCCAGTGCGGCATGCTCACGACGGCCCAGGCCAACCACGCCGGCTTGTCCGCCCCGACGCTCGTGGCGCTCGTGAAGGCCGGAGTGCTGCGGCATCCCGGACGCGGCCTGTATGCCGTGAGCGCCCTGGTCGACCCCACTCCTGAGGGGTGGCACCGCCAGCTCTGCGCCGGGGCGTTCCTCGTCTATCCCGATGCGGTGTTGGCGGGCACGTCCGCCGCGTTGGCGCACGGCATACCGGTCTGGGGTGCACCGCTCACCACCCCCAGCATCATGCGGCCGGTCAAGCGGGCAGGGGGCATGGGTGCCTTCTGGGTGCGCCCGACGCGCGGCGAGCCCGTGGCGACGGAGTGGGGCCCGGCATCCATGGTCGCCGCGGCGCTCGTCCAGCACGCCGTCGACCGCGGGATCGTGCCGGGCGTCGTGAGTGCGGATGCCGCGTTGCGCGAGCGGCTCGTGACGGAGGATGAGCTGAGGGAAACAGCAGCCGCGGTGGCGACCTGGCCGCACGCGAGCCGCGCGGCATCCATGCTGCGGTTCATGGATGGCCGACGGGAGTCGGTTGGCGAGTCCCGGTGTGGCGTGGCGCTCGCGATGGCCGGCATCGCGGTGACACCGCAGGTCACCATCACCGACTCTCGCGGCGAGTTCGTCGCGCGGGTCGACTTCCTCGTCGACGGGGCGAACGTCGTCGTCGAGTTCGACGGCAAGGTCAAGTACGCCGCGGGCGACCCGGCGGTGCTGTGGGACGAGAAGCGCCGCGAGGACCGGCTCCGACGCCTGGGGTACGTCGTCGTGCGCATCACCTGGGCCGATCTGGAGCGACCGGGTGCGGTTGCGGCGGCTGTTCGCGCGGCGCTGCGTGCGGCCTGAGCGGCCATCCACTTCGCGCGAGCACCCTCACCTTCGCACCGGAACGGAAGTGGTGCGACGGTGAAGGTTCTCGCATCGGGCGGGAAAGTTGAGGCGCCCGGGAGGGGACGTCAGATGAGGCCGAGCTCCTTGACGGCGTCGCGCTCCTCGGCGAGCTCGGCCACCGAGGCGTCGATCCTGCCGCGCGAGAAGGCGTCGATGTCGAGGCCCTGGACGACCTCCCAGCGGCCGTCGCGGACGGTGACCGGGAACGAGGAGATGAGTCCCTCCTGCACGCCGTAGGACCCGTCGGAGCGCACCGCCATCGACACCCAGTCGCCCTCGGGCGTGCCCTCGACCCAGGTGCGCACGTGGTCGATCGTGGCGGACGCGGCCGAGGCGGCCGACGACGCGCCGCGGGCCTCGATGATCGCGGCGCCCCGCTTGGCCACCGTGGGGATGAAGGTGCCGGAGAGCCACTCCTGGTCGCCGACGGCCTCGGCAGCACTGCGGCCACCGACCTCGGCGTGGAACAGGTCGGGGTACTGCGTCGCGGAGTGGTTGCCCCAGATGGTCATCCGGCGGATCTCGGTGACCGGCACACCGAGCTTGGCCGCGAGCTGCGAGATCGCCCGGTTGTGGTCGAGCCGGGTCAGCGCCGAGAAGCGCTCGGTGGGGATGTCGGG
>DASSYJ010000019.1:0-41921 GCA_035703305.1 Ornithinibacter sp.
TACTGCCTGCGCCTCACCGGGCACGACCGCGCCCGTGCCGAGGACGTCGTGCAGGAGACCCTGCTGCGGGCCTGGCGCAACTACGGTCGCCTCGACGAGTCCCGTGGATCGGTGCGGGCCTGGCTGTTCACGGTCGCCCGCAACATCGTCATCGACGAGTGGCGGACGGCGCGGGCCCGCAGCGAGGTGACCGTCGCCGACGTGCCCGAGGCGCGCGACGCCGTCGACAGCACCGACCAGCTGCTCATGTCCTGGCTCGTCGCGGACGCCGTCACCTCCCTCTCGCCGGACCACCGCGCGGTCCTGCTGGAGTGCTACTACCGCGGCGCGTCGGTGGCGCAGGCCGCCAACCGGCTCGGCATCCCCGAGGGCACCGTGAAGTCACGAACGCACTACGCCCTGCGCGCCCTCCGCCTGGCGCTCCAGGAGATGGGGGTGGGTGCATGAGCTGCGAGCTGGCCCACCTCGACGGCGCCTACGTGCTCGGGTCCCTCTCGCCGACCGAGCGGCTCCACTACGAGGCCCACCTCCCCGGCTGCGGGGAGTGCAGCCGGTCGGTCCGCGAGCTGGCCGGTATGCCGGGGCTGCTGTCGCAGGTCGATGCCGCGGACATCGAGGTGCCGGTGGTCGACGCGCCCCTGCCGCCCACCCTCCTCCCCTCCCTGGTCCG
The DNA here is from genome assembly GCA_035703305.1 of Ornithinibacter sp. Lineage (GTDB taxonomy): Bacteria > Actinomycetota > Actinomycetes > Actinomycetales > Dermatophilaceae > Fodinibacter. Next base: position 671 of record DASSYJ010000019.1, read on the forward strand.
CGAGGTGCGGGGTGCGCAGCGGCGACGTTCGCTCGTCACGGCGACCGTGGCCGCTGCCGTGGCAGCGGCCGTGTCGGCGGTCGCGGTGGGGTCGTTCGCCCTCGACCGCGGCGAGGGCCGGTCCTCCCCCTCGCCGTCGGTCGTCGCGAGCTCCGGGCCGGTCGACCGTGCGATGGCACCGGTGGGTGACACCACGGTCCGCGCCAGCGTCGCGATGACGAGCGTCGCGTGGGGCACCCGGCTCGACCTGACGTGCAGCTATGCCGCGACGACCGAGGGGTACGAGTCATCGGGAGGGGCGCCGGCATACGCCCTCGTGGTGCGCAGCCGCGGCGGAGGGGTGGAGCAGGTGGGCACGTGGCGACCCCTGCCGGGCAGGACGATGCACCTCACCGCGGGCACGGCCACGAGGCGCGACGACATCACGACGGTCGAGATGCGCACCGAGGCCGGCACCGTGGTGCTCAGGCTGTCGACCTGACCCGCGCACGCGGCAACCCGACCCGGCTGTCGACGTGGCCCGGCGCGGGATCGCCGACGACCCGCGGTCCGGGCCGCCGTCGTGACCGGGCTCAGGCCGTCGTCGTGACCCCGGTGCGCTCGCGAGCACGCCACTCGCGGACGAGGAGCACGAGCCCGGCGACGAGGCACACGACCTCCGAGATCGCCGCGAGGATGACGTAGACCCCCTCCCACCGCTCGTGCACACCGAACAGGCCGGCAGGGGTGGTCGAGATGATGAACGCGCCCAGCGTGCTGGCACCGAAACCGGCCGCGAGGAACGCCGGGACCCAGTGCCGCCAGGTGAGCAGCAGCACGGCGATGACCACGCCGGCCACCGCGTTGAGCAGGAAGGCGGGTCCGATGACGTCGATGTCGCGGAACCCGTCGAACCACCACAGCTTGAGGTGGACCAGCCCCGACACGAGCGCCGCCACCGCCGTCACGATCCGCAACCACATGGTGTCCTCCGTCCGTCGCGGGGCGCCGTCGCACCCCTGGCCGGATGGTCCGGCCCTGTCCCCACACCACGGAGTGCGGCGGCCGGTGGTTCAGCGGGTGGGGCCGACCGGACCGGCGGCGAGCGGCGGCGCGCCGGCAGGGTCACCGGACCAGGCGTCGAGGGCCCGGTCCCGGAACGCCTCCATCGGCCACACCGGACCCGTGGCGGTGGGGCGCAGCCCCTCGGCCCAGCCCCAGCCCGAGATGCGGTCGAGCACCGTGGGGTCGTGGGCGACCACGGTGACGGGCACGTCGTGGCTCGCGCCCGGTCGCGTGACCGGGGCGCTCGGCTGGTGGTCGCCGAGGACGACGAGGACGAGGTCGCGGTCCTGCGAGGCCGTGACGAACGAGACGATGCTCCGCAGCGAGTAGACGAGCGACTGCCCGTATGCCGTGCGCACCGCGGAGACGGAGCGCCACGCCACGTCCCGCGGCGTGCCGCGAGCCGGCATCCCGGCATAGACCGACCCGTCGCCGAGGAGGTCCGGGTCGACGAGCCGCGGGAGGGGTGCCCACGGTGCGTGGCTGGAGACGAGGTCGACCTCGGCCATGACCGGCGCCCGACGCGTGGGCGCGAGCTCGGCGCGGCGGAGCGCCTCGAGGGTGAACTGGTCCGGCACGGGGGCGTAGCCGAAGGGCGGCCCGGCATACCCGATGGTGCGGGCGTCGTAGACCTGGTCGCAGTGGTAGAACGACCGGGCCTCCGGCCAGTCGGCGTGGTTGGCGGGGATGCTGCAGACCGTGCGCCACCCGGCCCGGCCGAACGCCGCGGTGAGGGTGAGCCGGGTGCTGCGGACGACGTCGTCGTAGCGCTGCTGGGTGTCCACGCGGAGCCCGGACTGGAGGGTCGAGTGCGCCAGCCAGCTCAGGCCGCCGAACGTGGGTGAGGTGAGGTAGGCGCTCCGCGCGGAGTACCCGGCCGAGGCCAGTCCCGCGGTCCCGGCATCCAGCGCGGGGACGACCTGCGTCGCGATGCCGGGGTCCTCGAGGGCGACCCGCCCGTAGCTCTCGACGAAGACGACGATCACGTCCTTCCCGCGCAACGCCGACAGGAGCGCGGGTCCGCCCGGGACCCGGAGGGGGTCATGGTCCACGGCCGCGGCGAAGCGGTCACGGTCCTGGAGTCCGTGGCGCACCTCGCCCACCTCGGCGCGGGCCAGCGTCACCGTGCTCCGGGCCGCGACGGGCCCGGCCGGGCCGGCCTGGAGGCCGAGCACGGCCGTGACGACCCACGCGACCGAGAGCGCGGCAACCACGCGACGCGAGGGGACCGGGTGCTGCTGGACGACCGAGACCAGCCGCAGCACCGCCGACACGACGACCCCGACCATGCCGGCCACGAGAACCACCGTGGCCACCACCGCGACGGCCGCCCCCGGCCGTCCGAGCGAGTCGGCGAGCAGGCTCACGGCCGAGCCGACCTGGCCCGGGTCGCTCAGTGGGTCGAAGGGTCGCTCCAGGGTCGCCCGCACGCCCAGGTCGATGCCGCGCAGCAGGGTGAGCGCCGCCAGGGCGACTCCGGCCACGAGCGCCAGCAGCCGTGCCGGCCCGGGCCGCAGGAGCAGGACCAGCGCGACGAGGACGAGCCCCTCCACCGGCAGCCGCAGCAGCGCACCCGGGCCCAGCTCGCCGAGCCGGTCCGGCACGACGAGGACGACCCAGACGACCACGACGGCCAGGACCGAGACGGCCCGCTGCCGGCGCGGGTGGCGCGCCGGGGGTGGCGGCAGGTCGCCGGCCCCCGTCGTCGCCGGTGCCTCCTCGCGACCGGTCACGCCGGTACGGCGGCGGGCTCGGGGCCGGATCCGGTGAGCTGGTGCAGGCGCAGGCGCCACAGCGTCCGCACGTCCCGGCCGAACGACTCCGCCAGCAGTCCGGTCGCGACGACCAGCGCCAGCGTGGCGACGGTCGAGGGCAGCAGCTCGCTGGACACCACGACGAGCACGATGCCCACGGCCGCGGCCACCACCTTGCGCCAGGGTCGTGCCGGGAGCGACCCGCGCAGCCACGGCCAGGCCCGTCCGGCGGCGCCGTAGGCGTACCGTGCCGCACCGAGCAGCAGCACCCATGCCCCTGCCGAGCGGGCCACGTGCACGCTGAGCACGAGGATGAGGAACGCGTCGACCTCCATGTCGAAGCGGGCCCCGAGCGGGGTGACGGTCCGCGTGCGACGCGCGACCCGGCCGTCGACCGCGTCGAGCACGAGCGCGACCGTCGAGAGGACGACCAGGGCCACGACCGGAGTGGGTCCGACGAACGAGTCCGCCACCACCGCCGCCACCCCGGCCACGAGGGTCGCCCGGGTCAGCGTGACGACGTTCGCGGGACCCATGCGGGGGGCGCGGCTGCGGATGAGCGACGCCGCCAGCACGGCATTCGTGCCGAGGCCCCACAGCAGGCCGGTGGCCCACGCGGAGGGGTTCAGGGTGACGGTGCTGCTGAGCACGACGAGCAGGCTCACCAGCGCGAGCACACCGGCCGCCGGGTCGAGGGCGCGGGCCACCCGGCGGTCACAGCGGGGGACCGTCCGCACGAGTCGGACGTCATCGACCTGAACCGAGTCCACCGTGCCTCCGTGAGATGGGGTACGACAGTCCTACGGGAGCGGCGGCGACCCGGTTCAGCCGCGACCGATGAAGGGGGAGCCGATGCCGGTGCAGGCCCAGGCGTTCTGGCTGCGCGCCCCCGGTGTCGGCGAGGTCAGGCCCGTCACCGTCCCGGATGCCGGAGCGGGCGAGGTCCGCGTGCGCACGGTCCGCTCCGCGGTGAGCCGGGGGACGGAAACGCTCGTGTTCCGCGGAGAGGTACCGCCCGACCAGTACACCGCGATGCGGGCACCCTTCCAGGAGGGCGACCTCCCGGCGCCGGTCAAGTACGGCTACCTCAGCGTCGGCGTCGTCGACCAGGGGCCGCGCGAGCTGCTGGGGCGCACGGTGTTCTGCCTCCACCCGCACCAGACGGCATACGTCGTGCCTGCGGACGCCGTCCACGTCGTGCCCGACGGCGTGCCAGCCGAGCGCGCCGTGCTCGCCGGCACCGTCGAGACGACGGTCAACGCGTTGTGGGATGCCGCGCCACTCGTGGGCGACCGGGTCGCCGTCGTGGGGGCCGGCATGGTCGGACTCTGCGTCGCGCGGCTGCTGGCCGGCATCCCCGGGACGGACGTCACGGTGGTGGACGTCGACCCCGCGCGCGAGGGGGTCGCGGCCGCGATGGGTGCCGCCTTCGCCCTACCCGACGCCGCTCCCGGTGGTCGTGACCTCGTCGTCCACGCCAGCGCGACGTCGGATGGCCTTCAGCTCGCCGTCGACCTGCTCGCCCCGGAGGGGACGGTCCTGGAGCTCAGCTGGTACGGCGACGCCGCGGTGAGCCTGCGACTCGGGGGGAGCTTCCACTCCCGTCGGCTCGCCATCAGGGCGAGCCAGGTCGGCACCGTCTCCCCGTCGAGGGCGGGTCGGCGCACCCTGTCCGACCGCCTGGCGCTCGCCCTCGAGCTGCTGCGGGACCCGGCGTACGACGCCCTCGTCACCGGCGCCTCGCCCTTCGACGAGCTTCCCGACGTCCTGAAGCGCCTGTCCGACGGGAGCCTGCCGGCTCTCTGCCACACCATCACCTACGGCGAGGGGTAACCCGTGTTCAGCGTGACAGTCCGTGACCACATGATGGTCGCCCACAGCCTGCGCGGGGAGGTGTTCGGACCCGCCCAGCGGCTGCACGGCGCAACCTATGTCGTCGACGCGACGTTCCGGGCACCGACCCTGGACCCCGACGGTCTCGTCGTCGACATCGGCAGGGCGGCTGCGGCCCTCGCCGAGGTCGTGGGCGCGCTCAGCTACCGCAACCTCGACGACGAGGAGTCGCTCGCCGGCCAGAACACGACGACCGAGCGGCTGGCCCAGGTGGTCGCCGACCGGCTCGTCGACCGGCTGCACGCCGGTGGGCTGGGCCGTCCGGCAGAGCACCTGGAGACCGTGGCGGTCACCCTGCACGAGTCGCACGTCGCCTCCGCGTCGTACGAGCGGGCGCCGTGAAGGTCGTGCACCTCGTCGTCCCCGAGGGGATCGACGACCCCGAGCGGCCGAGTGGCGGCAACACCTACGACCGGCGGCTTGGGCGCGGCCTGGCCGACGCAGGGTGGAGCGTCGACGAGCACGCGGTGCCCGGCGACTGGCCGGACGCGGATGCCGGGTCGCACGCCGCGCTGGCCGAGGCGCTGGCCGAGGTGCCGACCGGACGCGTCGTCGTCGTCGACGGCCTCGTCGCGTCCGCTGCCCAGGAGGTGCTGGTTCCCGAGGCGACCAGGGTCCGGCTCGTCGTCCTCGTGCACATGCCCCTGGGGCACGGCGTCCCGAGCGTCGGGGTGGTGGGTGGCGGTACCAGGGGGAACGCCGAGACCTCAGGTGCTGGCGCGGGGGCTGAAGCGGGAGCGGGGGCGCGGCCGGCGGAACGGGCCGTGCTGCACGCCGCGGCAGCCGTCGTCACGACGAGCCGGTGGACCCGGTGCTGGCTCCTCACGACCTACGGCCTGGACCCCGCACGGGTCGTCGTCGCGCCCCCCGGCGTCGACCGGGCCGAGGTCGCGCCAGGGAGCGGCACGGGCCGGAGGCTGCTCTGCGTCGGCGCGGTGACCCCGACCAAGGGCCAGGACGTCCTCGTGGACGCCCTCGCGAACGTCGCCGCACACGGCTGGCGGTGCACGTGCGTGGGTTCCGTCGACCGCGACCCGTCCTTCACGAACAAGGTCCGGGCGCGCGTGCGGTCCGCGGGGCTCGACGGTCGCGTCAGGCTCGCGGGGCCGCGCGTCGGTCGTGAGCTGGACGCGGCCTACCGGACGTCCGACGTCCTCGTCACGGCGTCGCGCGCCGAGACCTACGGGATGGTCGTCACCGAGGCACTGGCGCGGGGGATGCCCGTCGTCGCGACGAGGGTGGGCGGCCTGCCCGAGGCCCTCGGACGAGCGCCCGACGGGCGGCGGCCCGGCATCCTCGTGCCGGAGGGCGACCCACGCGCCCTGGCGGAGGCCCTCGAACGCTGGATGACCGACCCCGCGCTGCGCCGCGACCTGAGGACGGCGGCCCGCGGGCGGCGCGCGACCCTCAGCGACTGGTCGACCACCTCCGAGACCGTCTCCCGGGTGCTGGCGGGGGTCGCGTCGTGACCGAGGCGGTCGTGCGGGTGAGCCCCGCCTGGCTCGAGCTGCGGGAGCCGGCCGATGCCCGGGCGCGCTCGACCGGCCTCGTGGACCGCCTGCGCCGGCACCTGCCGCACGGCGGGACGACGGTCGTGCACGACCTCGGGAGCGCGACCGGGTCGATGACCCGCTGGCTCGCTCCCCGACTCGGCGGCCCCCAGCACTGGGTGCTCCACGACCGCGACGAGCACCTCCTGGCGCGCGCCGCTGACGCGGTCCCGACCACCGCCGACGGGTCGGCCGTCACGATGGAGACCCGGCTCGGGGACATCACCCGGCTCGGCCCGGCGGGGCTGGCGGGGGCGTCCCTCGTCACCGCGTCGGCGCTGCTCGACATGCTGACGGCGGACGAGCTCGACCGCCTCGTGACGTCGTGCTCCGGAGCCGGGTGCCCGGTGCTCCTCACGCTGTCGGTCATCGGCCGCGTCGAGCTGGCCCCGGCCGACCCCCTCGACGCGACCCTGGGCGCCGCGTTCGACGAGCACCAGCGACGGTCTGTCGGGGCGGGGTCGCTGCTCGGGCCGGATGCCGCCCGCCTCGCCGTCGCCCGCTTCCGCGACCTCGGAGCCGTCGTCACCGTCCGGCCCAGCCCGTGGTCCCTGGGGGCGAGCAACGAGTGCCTCGCCGGCGAGTGGCTGGGGGGCTGGGTCGGCGCCGCGTGCGAGCAGCGCCCCGAGCTGGAGGCGCCGTGCACGGCATACCTGGCACGACGAGCGGTCCACCTCGCCGCGGGTCGGCTCCGGGTCACGGTGCACCACGTCGACCTGCTCGCACGTCCGGGCGGCGGGCGTGACTGAACCGGCCCGGCTCACCGCCCGTACGACAGGGAGCGGTGCAGGAGGTGCTCCCGGCCCGTTGCGACGGACGGGGGCACGCGAGCGGGCGGAGACGGGCATCACCGGATCGTGGTGGCGACGGACGCGTCCCGTGGTGGGCGTGGCCATCATCGCCGTCCTCGTCGTGAGACTCGGCGCCGGCACCTTCGTGGACGCCGCCCGGGCGATCGACCCCCGGTCGCTGGCCCTGGGCGCCGCGCTCGCCGTGGCGACGACGGTGTGCGCCGCCTGGCGCTGGAGGCTCATCGCCCGCCGGCTGCGCGTCGACCTGCGGATGCCTGCCGCGGTCGCCTCCTGCTACCGGTCCCAGTTCCTCAACTCCACGCTGCCCGGCGGTGTGCTCGGCGACGTCGGACGCGGCGTGTGGCACGGTCGGGACGTCGGCGACGTGGGGCGGGGGCTGCGCACCGTGGCATGGGAGCGCGGCGCCGGCCAGGTCGTCCTCGCCGCGCTGACGGCCGTCGCGGTGCTCGTCGCACACCCCTTCGAGATCCCCGGTGTCGTGGTCGCGGCGCTGCTCCTCGCGACCGCCGCCGGGGGCACCCTCGTCGTGTCCCTGCGCAGGTGGCGGCCGGCCGGCAGCAGCCGGCTCGGGGTGCTCGCCCGGGACGACCTCAGGGCGCTGCTGGACGTCCGTGCCGCGTCGGGAGTCACGGTCGCCTCGCTGGTCGTCGTCGTCGGCCACCTCGCGACGTTCCTCGTCGCTGCCCGCGCGGTCGGTGTTCGGATGCCGGTGCCGGAGCTCGTCCCGGTCGCCCTCATCGTGCTGCTCGTCTCGGCGCTGCCGCTGAACCTCGCCGGCTGGGGGCCGCGGGAGGGTGCTGCGGCCTGGGTCTTCGGGGCTGTGGGAACTGGTGCGGCACAAGGCGTCGCCACGGCCGTCGCCTACGGCACCATCGTGTTCGTGGCCACACTCCCGGGGGCGGTGCTCCTCCTCGTCAGCCGCCGGCGGGCGCGAGGGGTGCCTGCCGGGGTCGGGCCTCGGCGCGTGGCCGCGTCCTCGCCCGCTCCACCGGTGGCCACCGTCGAGGGTGCGGCTCGTGCGTGAGCGTGCGTGGCCCGAGAGTGTGGGGTCCGAGCCTGCCGTGCAGCAGCCGGCGGTGGGGGAGCGGCCCTACACGGTGCTGAGCTGCGCCATGTCCCTCGACGGACACCTCGACGACGCCTCCGGGAGGCGGCTCGTCCTGTCCAACGACGCCGACCTCGACCGGGTCGACGAGGTCCGGGCGGGCTGCGACGCGATCCTCGTCGGCGCAGGGACCGTCCGTGCCGACAACCCGCGCCTCATCGTGCGATCGGCTGCCCGCCGGGACCGGAGGGTCGCCGCGGGAAGGTCCCCGTCACCGCGCAGGGTGACGGTCACCCGTGGCGCCGACCTCGACCCGCACGCGGCCCTGTTCGCGCCGGCGGACAGCGGGGCGCTGGTCTACTGCGCCACCGAGGCGGTGTCGTCCGCCCGCGAGCAGCTGGGGGAGTCGGTGACGGTCGTCGACGCCGGCACCTGCCCTGACCTCGGCCGGGTGAGCGAGGACCTCGCCGCTCGCGGGGTCCGGCGGCTGCTCGTCGAGGGCGGCCAGAGCATCCTCACGCAGTTCCTCCGGGGCGACCTGGCCGACGAGCTCCAGCTGGTCGTCGCGCCCTTCTTCGTGGCGGATGCCGGCGCGCCCCGCATTGTCGGCGACGGGCCGCTGCCGTGGAACCCTGACCGGCGGGCGCACCTCGCCGAGGTCCGCCGCATCGAGGACGTCGTGCTGCTCCGGTACGCCCTGTCGGGACGCTACGACGACGACGCGGCGCCGGCGGTGGACCAGTGACCCGCCGACCCGAAGCCGCCTCGATCCGCACCGAGGTCCTGGTGCCGCTCTGCTTCTCCGACGGGTTCCGAACCATGGCCCGGGTCATCACGTTCAACGGGCTGGTCGACCAGCGGGAGCACCTCGCCCTCGGCCTCGGCGACTTCGTCGAGCGCGACCGTCCCGACCCTCCCCGGGAGCGGCCGCCGCTCGTCCGGCTGCACAGCGAGTGCCTGACGGGGGACGTGTTCGGAAGCCAGCGCTGCGACTGCGGACCGCAGATGCGCGAGGCCGTCGAGCGCATCGCGGGAGTCGGGGGTTACCTGCTCTACCTCAGGCAGGAGGGTCGCGACATCGGCCTCTACGGCAAGCTCGACGCCTACGCGCTCCAGGACTCCGGCCTCGACACCTACGACGCCAACGTCGCCCTGGGCTTCACGGCCGACGGCCGCGACTACACGGCGGCGGCCCAGATGGTCGACGCCCTCGGCGAGACCACCCTGGCGCTGCTCAGCAACAACCCCGACAAGGCCGCCCAGCTCGCCCGGCTCGGCATCACGGTCACCGAGCGCGTCCCCACGAGGGTGCACCTGTGCGCCACGAACGCGCGCTACCTCGCCACCAAGGCGACTCGCGGTGCCCACACCTTCGAGGTGGCCCCCGGTGCCGAGTGGGACCCGCCGGGCGACGCCGTGCCGCACCGACGTCCCCGTCGCCTGGCGCCCTGAGGTCGCCCGCGGACCATCCACCGACCGGCCCGCATGGCGGGGACCGTGGCGGTCGGGTCGCGGAAGATGCAGGCCGCCGTCGGCGCAGGGGTGTATCTATGGGGGATGGACGTCACCCGGGTCCGCGCCCTTCGCACCGTCCCGGGTCACGACCAGCCCGGTGACGTCGTCCGGGTGGTGCACCAGGAGAGCGAGGGGATGGCATGACGCAGGTCGCGGCCCCGACGCACGACGCCGGCGTCGAGCGGCTGCTCGAGAGCTACCGCGCCATCCCGCCGGGCGAGCACGTCCGGCTCGCCAAGCGCACCTCCAACCTCTTCCGCGCCCGGGCCGCCTCCACGACGCCAGGGCTCGACACCAGCGGTCTCACGGGCGTCATCGAGGTCGACGCCGAGGCGCAGACGGCCGACGTGCAGGGCATGTGCACCTACGAGCACCTCGTCGAGGCCACCCTCGCCCACGGGCTGACCCCGCTCGTCGTCCCGCAGCTGCGCACCATCACCCTGGGCGGTGCGGTGACCGGCCTGGGCATCGAGTCCGCGTCATGGCGCAACGGCCTCCCGCACGAGTCGGTCCTCGAGATGGACGTCCTGACCGGCGCGGGCGATGTCGTGACGGCGGACGCCGACACCCGGCATCCGGACCTGTTCCGCGGCTTCCCGAACTCCTACGGCACCCTCGGCTACGCGACCCGGCTGCGCATCATGCTCGAGCCGGTGGGTCGCACGGTGTCGCTGCGGCACGTCCGGTTCAGCGACCTCGAGGCCCTCGTGAGCGCCTTGGGCGAGGTCGTCGGGAGCGGTGCCCACGAGGGCGAGCCGGTCGACTACGTCGACGGTGTCGTGTTCTCCGCAGGCGAGTCCTACCTCGTGCTCGGTCGCCGGAGCGACGAGCGCGGTCGCACGAGCGACTACACCGGGCAGCGGATCTACTACCGGTCCATCCAGCACGACGGGCCGTCGCCCCGCCGCGACCTGCTCACGACCCTCGACTACCTGTGGCGGTGGGACACCGACTGGTTCTGGTGCTCCCGTGCCTTCGGCGCACAGGACCCGCGGTTGCGGCGCGTGTGGCCGAGGCGATGGCTGCGCAGCAGCGTCTACTGGAAGCTCGTGGCGCTCGACCGCCGCTTCGACATCGCCGACCGGCTCGAGGCGCGGCACGGCCGCCCTCCGCGCGAGCGCGTCGTCCAGGACGTGGAGATCCCGCTGTCGTCGACCGAGGAGTTCCTGCGCTGGTTCCTTCGAGAGGTGCCCATCGAGCCGCTCTGGCTCTGCCCGCTCCGGCTCCGCAGCGACACCGCCTGGCCGCTCTACCCCCTCCGTCCGGGCGAGACCTACGTCAACGTCGGCTTCTGGTCGTCGGTGCCGGCGGACCGCGCCGCAGGACCGGGGGCCACCAACCGCCGCATCGAGCAGCGGGTCACCGAGCTGGGCGGCCACAAGTCCCTCTACTCCGAGTCGTTCTACGACGAGGAGGAGTTCGCCCGGCTCTACAACGGTGCGGCGTATGCCGTGCTCAAGGAGCGCTGGGACCCCGGCGCCCGCCTGCCCCCCCTCTACGCCAAGGCCGTCCGCGGAGCCTGAGCCGCGCGGCCACCGTGGCCCTACACCCTGACGACCACCACCGACCAGCACGCGACGGGAGACCCGCAATGTCCATCGCCGAGATCGTCGAGTCCGTCGTCGAGGGGCCGCTCCGCCTGCGGCTCGTCGCCTACGACGGCTCATCACTTGGCCCGCCTGACGCGCAGCGGGCCCTCCACCTGCGCACGCGACGGGCCGCGTCCTACCTCGCGACCGCACCTGGTGACCTCGGCCTCGCGCGCGCCTACGTGACCGGTGACCTCGACGTCGAGGGGGTGCATCCCGGTGACCCCTACGAGCTCCTCGTCGACCTCACGTCGCTCCGCTTCCGGCGCCCGACGCCTGCCGTCGCGCTCGAGGCGGCCCGCACCCTCGGCGTCCGGGGCCTGACCCCGCCACCCCCACCCCCACAGGAGACCCTGCCGCGCTGGCGGCGCATGGCCGAGGGCCTCCGGCACTCGACGACGCGAGACGCCGAGGCGATCAGCCACCACTACGACGTCTCGAACCGGTTCTACGAGATGGTCCTGGGCCCCTCCATGACCTACACGTGCGCGTGCTACCCGCGCCCCGACGCCACGCTCGAGGAGGCGCAGGACAACAAGTACCGCCTCGTCCTCGACAAGCTCCGGATCTCCGAGGGCGACCGCCTGCTCGACATCGGGTGCGGCTGGGGCGGCATGGTCCGGTATGCCGCGCGGCACGGCATCCGTGCCGTCGGCGTGACGCTGTCCCGCCAGCAGGCTCTCTGGGCTCAGAAGGCGATCGCCGACGAGGGGCTCGCCGACCTCGCCGAGGTGCGCCACGCCGACTACCGCTCGGTGCAGGAGTCCGGGTTCGACGCCGTCTCGTCGATCGGCCTCACCGAGCACATCGGGGTGCGCTACTACCCGGCCTACTTCGGCTGGATCCGTGACCGGCTGCGCCCGGGCGGGCTGCTCCTCAACCACTGCATCACCCGCCCGCACAACCGCCGCCAGGAGACCGGGCACTTCATCGACCGCTACGTCTTCCCCGACGGTGAGCTCACCGGCTCCGGCCGGATCATCACCGCCGCCCAGGACTCCGGGCTCGAGGTGCTCCACGAGGAGAACCTCCGTGAGCACTACGCGCTGACGCTCGCCCAGTGGTGCCGCAACCTCGTCGAGCACTGGGACGAGTGCGTCGAGGAGGTGGGGGAGGGCACCGCCCGCGTCTGGGGCCTCTACATGGCAGGGTCCCGACTCGGGTTCGAGCGCAACGACGTCCAGCTCCACCAGGTGCTCGCCGTCCGCCCCCACGACGACGGCTCGACGGGGCTCCCGCTACGCCCGTGGTGGACGGTCTGAAGGCCTGACGAGAGCCACCCGCCGGGCCGGGGAGGCGTGACCCGCCGCCCCCCCGGCGCTAACCCTGTCACCCACGCGGCGGGGCTACGTGGACGGGCCCTCGCGCTGCGCGCGCGACCCGCACAGCCCTGCCTGCCCGCGACTCCGCACTGCTGCACCCGACCTCAGCAGTGCCGAGCCAGTCGCACTGCTGCACCACCTCTCAGCAGTGCATAGCCAACAGCGCTGCTGCACCTGGCGTCAGCAGTGCCGGGCGAGCGGCACCAACAAGCACTGCTGCACCTGAGCTCAGCAGTGCCGAGCGAGCAGCACCAATAGGCACTGCTGTACCTGACGTCAGCAGTGGCGAGTCAGCGGGACACCCTTCCGTCGGGGTGTGTGGGGCGGCTCGGTAGCGGAGTCCCTGTGGTGAGTGGGCTCGACCGAGCCTCGGCGGCGTCAGGACCGCTCGACGTCGCTCAGCGCGTCGACGGGGTTGCGCGGCTGGACAGCCCGTCCCAGGCCAGGGCGGTGAGGTCGTCGGCGAGCTCGTCGCTGCTCGGCCCACCCGACGCACCCCCGGCGGCCAGCCACGCGTCCGCGGTGGCCCGGACCATCCCCACGAGGGCCACCCCCCACAGACGGGGCGGGGTCGGGGTGGCCGCAGCGTGAGCCGTGTCGGCCATGCCGGCGCCCACGAGCTCGGCGACGTGGCCGGCGATGCGGCCGGTCATCCCCGCGGCGACGTCCCCGCTCGGCCGCTCCCCGGGCGGGACGATCGGCGCGTTGACGATGAACCGGTAGACCTCAGGATCCTCCTCGACGAGGTGGAGGTATGCCGCGATGACCGCCCGAACGACCGCTCGCGTCCCGTCCGCAGCCGGGTCGTCGGCAGCCGCCCGGGTCAGGCCCCGGATGATCGTCGCGTCGACCCGCTCGGCGACGGCACGGTAGAGCCCCGCCCTGTCGGTGAAGTGCCGGTAGAACACGGTCTTCGAGGTGCCGGCGACGGCCGCCACCTCGTCCATGCCCACCCCGGCGCCGTGGGTACGGATGGCGGCCAGGGTCGCCTCGACGAGCTCCTGGCGACGGGCGAGGCGGTGCTCGTCCCAGCGGGAGCTGCGCCCGTCCGGTGTCGGCTCCGTCGCATCCATGGCCCGGACGGTAGCAGGAACCGTGAGTACCTGTTACCTTCCGTATCGGATACCTCTCCACCCGGGGAGCACCCCCGCAGCCCGGGCGCGACACCCGCGCCGACCCCAGCACAAGGAGCCAGACCGGTGACCTCCACACGCCGCGCCGCCGTCCTCGGCGGAAACCGGATCCCCTTCGCGCGCCAGTTCGGCGCCTACGCGGAGGCCTCCAACCAGGACATGCTCACCTCAGCCCTCGAGGGCCTCGTTGCCCGGCACGGCCTCGCGGGCGAGCGCCTCGGCGAGGTGGTCGCCGGTGCGGTCATCAAGCACAGCCGCGACTTCAACCTGACGCGCGAGGCCGTCCTCGGCTCCAGCCTGGCCGCGACGACTCCCGCCTACGACGTCACCCAGGCCTGCGGCACCGGCCTGGAGGCCACGATCCTCGTCGCGAACAAGATCGCCCTCGGCCAGGTCGAGTCGGGCATCGCCGGCGGGGCCGACTCGGCCTCGGACGCGCCGGTCGTCGTCCCGGAGAAGCTGCGTCGCAAGCTCCTCGGTCTCAACCGGGCGAAGACCTCCGCCGACCGCGCCAAGGCCGCGCTGGCCTTCCGGCCGACCGACCTCGGCATCCAGGTGCCTAGCAACAGCGAGCCGCGCACCGGTCTGTCGATGGGCGACCACATGGCCGTCACGGCGGCGCGGTGGGGCATCACCCGCGAGGCGCAGGACGAGCTGGCCCTCGCCAGCCACCGCAACCTCGCGGCGGCATACGACCGCGGCTTCTTCGACGACCTCCTCACGCCCTACCTCGGGCTGACCCGTGACCAGAACCTCCGCGGCGACTCGACGCTCGAGAAGCTCGCCTCCCTCAAGCCCGTCTTCGGCAAGGGTGAGGGCGCCACGATGACTGCGGGTAACTCCACCCCGCTGACCGACGGGGCATCGGCTGTGCTCCTGGGCTCCGAGGAGTGGGCCGCCGCCCACGGCCTGCGCCCGCTCGCGTGGCTCGTCGACGGCGAGACCGCCGCGGTCGACTACGTCACCGGCGACGAGGGACTGCTCATGGCCCCGGCGTATGCCGTGCCGCGCCTCCTCGCGCGCCACGGACTCACGCTCCAGGACTTCGACCTCTACGAGATCCACGAGGCCTTCGCCGCGACGGTGCTCTCGACCCTGGCAGCGTGGGAGGACGAGGAGTTCTGCCGCGACCGCCTCGGCCTCGACGCCCCGCTCGGGCCGATCGACCGGAGCCGCCTCAACGTCACGGGGTCCTCGCTGGCGGCGGGGCACCCGTTCGCCGCCACGGGCGGCCGCATCGTGGCGACGCTCGCGAAGCTGCTCCACGAGAAGGGTCCGGGCTCGAGGGGCCTGATCTCGATCTGTGCCGCTGGCGGGCAGGGTGTCGTCGCGATCCTCGAGGCGGCCTGACATGGCGCACCGTGACGGCTACACGGCATTCGTGTCCTCCGGCGTGGGCAAGAAGATCGCGACGACCCTCGGTCTGCCACAACCCGTCCCGCTGCGCAGGCACGTCGCCGGTCGCCCGCTGGTCGACGGCCCCGTGCTCGTCGGCGGCCACGCCGACACCCCCGCGCTCGCGGCACTGAGCGAGGGGCTCGTCGCCGCAGGTGCGACGCTCGTCGAGGAGGTGCCCGACGAGACACGGCTCGGAGCGGTCGTCGTCGACCTCACTGCGGCCCGGACGCCGGCCGACCTGGAGTCCCTCCGCGCCACCCTCGCGCCGGCGCTCAGGCGACTCGGGCGCTGCGCCCGCGTCGTCGTGATCGGACAGGACCCCGCACGAGCCGGGTCGGCGGCCGAGCGCGCGGCGCGTCGCGCCCTCGAGGGCATCACCCGCTCGGTCGGCAAGGAGCTGCGCGCGGGGGCGACCGCCAACCTCGTGCTCGTCGCCGACGGGTCGGAGGCGGCGGCCCTGGGCACCGTCCTCTTCCTGCTCTCCGCCCGCTCGGCCTACGTCGACGCCCAGGTGTTCCGGCTGGGGGAGGGCCAGGCCGGTGTGCCGGCCGACGCCGCTCGCCCGCTCGCAGGCAAGGTCGCCCTCGTCACCGGCGCCGCCCGCGGGATCGGCGCCGACATCGCCCGGACCCTGGCGCGCGACGGCGCCACGGTCGTCTGCGTCGACATGCCGTCGTCCGGCGCCGCCCTCGCCAAGGTCGCGAACGCCATCGGCGGCACCGCGCTGCAGACCGACGTCACCGCCCCGGATGCAGGTCGGCGGATCCTCGACCACGCGCAGACGCGCCACGGCGGCCTCGACATCGTCGTGCACAACGCCGGCATCACGCGCGACAAGCTCCTCGCCAACACCGATGCCGACCGCTGGCACTCCGTGCTCGACGTCAACCTGCTCTCGATCCTGCGGATGAACGAGGCGTTCCTCGCGAAGGACGGCCTGCGCGACGAGGGGCACGTCGTCCTCGTCTCGTCCCTCTCCGGCATCGCGGGGAACCGCGGCCAGACCAACTACGCGGCGTCCAAGGCCGGCGTGATCGGGCTCGTCGACGCGTACGCCGCCGACCGGGGCCTTCGACGACGGCGAATCACCGTCAACGCCGTGGCACCCGGGTTCATCGAGACGGAGATGACCGCTCGAGTTCCTTTCGCCACCCGCGAGCTCGGCCGACGGTTCAACAGCCTGGCCCAGGGCGGCCTGCCCGTCGACGTCGCCGAGACCATCGCCCACTTCGCCTCCGACGCGCAGTCCGCGCTCAACGGCAACGTCGTACGGGTCTGCGGCCAGAGCCTCCTGGGTGCCTGACGTGGCGGTCGAGACGCTGTCGGGCCTGCCGTCCACGGTGCCGCTGCTGGCCCGCGCGGCGCTGACGGCACGAGGCCGGCGCGGGGACACCGTTCCCGACCGGACCCTGCGCGTCGAGGGCGTCCGGGTCGACCGGGCGCGGCTCACGGCATACCAACGGCTCACCGGGTATGCCGTGGACGACTCCCTGCCGCAGCCGTACCCCTGGGTGCTGGCGTTCCCGGTCCAGAACGCGCTCATGGTGCGGCGCGACTTCCCGCTGCCCCTGCCCGGGATGGTGCACCTCGAGAACCGCGTGACGACGCATCGCCGGCTCGATGCCGCCGACCCGCTCACCCTGTCCGTGACGGCGGGCGCCATCCGGCCGCACCGTCGGGGGAGGACCCTGGACGTCCGGCTCGAGGCGCACGTCGGGGACGACCTCGTGTGGGAGTGCGACAGCGTCTACCTCAGCCGTGGTCGTGGCACCGAGGACGCGCCGCGTGGTGACGCACCCCCGCCCCTGCCGCCCGGCCCGGCGGTCGGTCGCTGGCGGCTGCCCGAGGACCTCGGCCGGTCGTATGCCGGGGTGTCCGGGGACGTGAACCCGATCCACCTCCACCCGCTGAGCGCGCGGGCGATGGGCTTCCCGAGGCACATCGCCCACGGGATGTGGACCTACGCGCGCACCCTCGCCGCCCTCGGCCGGGGCTCGCTCGGACCGTCGAGCAGTCGCGTGTGGTTCACGGCCCCGGTGTTCCTGCCCAGCACTGTGGAGCTCGTGGTGCAGCGCCAGGGCTCGCACGCGGTTGCGGGCCTCCGGTCGGCGAAGGACCCCGACAAGGCCAGTCTCGTGCTCACCCTGGACGTCTGAGCGAGTATTCCGCAGCGCCCTGACCGGCAGTGATGCCGCCCGAGATGGTGCGCCGAGGGGGTGGGAATGGCCCGTTCGGGCCATGGCCCAGATCACCCTGACCGCCTACGGTGAGATGGCTTGGGTCCAGCCGGCTCCGAGCTGGAGTAGTGGTGCGCTCGACGATGTCGTCGACGTACGGCTCCCTGATGGCCGGCACTGCAGGGAATGCAACGGAGGATCGAGATGAGTCAGTTCAGTCGACGTGTGGCGGTGGCCGGAGTGGCCGCGCTCGCCCTCGCAGCATCCTTGGGAGCGGCAGGGTCGGCCTCGGCAGTGCCCACGTCTCCACCCAGCTACGTCACGTCGTGGCTGGCTCTGAGCACCGGGTCGTCCAACACCGTCCGGCTCGTCAACGCCTCGAGCGGCGCCACGACGACCACCCAGACACTCACGACCAGCACCTCGTGCGCGATGAACCAGGGCAGCAAGAGCCTCGTGGAGTTCACCCCGAGCGCCGGCTCGCAGGGCGTGGGCCTGTCGGCCGGGTCGATCGGAGTGCGGGAGAAGAAGAATGCGGCGGGTACGTCCTGCTCCGCGGTGGACACCGCCAGCGGGGAGAGCCTCACCCTGACGCTGAAGGGGGGCGTCGGAGGCCAGGTGGCCGCCGCCGCGTCGCTCGACATCAACCTCAAGCAGAGTGCTCGCATCCTTGCGACGGCGAGGCTCAGCACCGCGCCTGACAAACCGCCTGCCCTGTTCGAGCTCCAGAGCGGCACCAGCATCGGCACCACCCCCACTGCGGGAGCGAAGGTCTTCACATGTAACAACCCGGCGGACTCGGGGCCGGACAGCGGGACGAGCAACAACTGTCGCTGGGAGATCAGCGCGCCGTCCTGGACGAGTCTGGCCGAGGACGGCGTGGTCTTCGACTCCCTCGAGCTCAAGGCACTCAACGGCTCCTTCTCGCTCATGGGCGGTGCAGACGGCTTCGTCGACGACCCCACCGACCCGATGCCGACCTACTTCGGCGGTGACCAGGACGCCTCGATCTTCGAGCTCGTCGACGGGACGGTCCTGTGTGGCCAGACCGTTCAGCTGCGCACCAGCGACACCGTCCTGAAGTCGGAGTGGACGCGCAAGGACAACTTCGGCAACACGCTCTGCGTCGCCTACCCCTACGCCTCGAGCTCGGGAGTGGACAGCAACGGCAAGAGCTATGTCGAGATCGTCAAGCCCACCGACTTCCAGGCGGACTCGCAGGCCACGTGGGTGACCACCGGAACGTACACGGGAGGCACGATCCCGACGCCGACCATGGACCTCACCGGTGACGAGATCGGGGCCTTCACCCTCCAGGCGTGCAACGCCGCCTGGTACGACTCGTCCGGTGTGTTCACGGGCCCGACGACAACGTCCCCGCCGCCCTCGAACCCGTACGCCTGCCTCATCTCCGTGGCCAAGGGCAAGGGCGGCGGCTCGACCAAGACCGCGATCTACTCGGTCTACGTGTTCGGGGACGCGAGGCTGGGCTGGTAGGCCGGGTCACCCCGCGCGCTCAGCGGAGAACTCCCAAACGGTCGAACAGCTGAGCCGACTCGTCCATGGCGGCCTCGGCATCGCCAGGTCGACCGCGACGACGGGCGAGGCTGCTGCTGACCTGCAGCAGCAGCGCTCGCTCATAGGGCAGGTCCTGCTCGCCCGCCCCGAGCAGTCCGGTCGAGAGGATCTCCTCGGCCTCCTCGATGCGGTCGAGCGCGAGCAGGGCTCGCCCACGGAGCAGGCAGGTGCGTGGCAGGAAGTAGGCCGCCTCGGCACGTGCCTCGTGCTCAGCCTGGTTGATGATGTCCAGCGCCTCCGCGGGGCGACCGCCGTCGAGAACCGCCTCGGCTTGGACCAGGGCGGCCTCAAGGGCGCTGGCCGCGTTCCCCAATGAGGAGAACGTCTCGACCACCTCGCCTGCGCGCCTCTCCGCCTCCTCGAGCTCGCCTCGCGCCAAGTGAATTCGGGCGACCTGCATCTCTCCCTGGGCGTGAAAGAGAACGGCGCCCATGGCGCGAAGGACCCTCAGAGCGTCAGTGAGCAGCACCTCGGCTTCATCCGTGCGGCCCTGGTTGATGAGCAGCTCCGCGAGGTTGACATCCGCCTGGGCGGCGACGAACGCACTTCCTGCCTCGAGCGCAACCTGCCTACTGGACCTGTACCACTCGGCTGCCTCCGGCCAGCGCCCCGCGTAGTACGCGAACGCGCCGAGGTTCATGCGGACCGTCGACTCCCTCTGCCGCAGCCCGTGCTCCATGCAGATCTTCAGGGCCTCCCGGTGGCGTTCGCCCAGGCCTGCCACCCCGAGCTGGTGGTCGGCATGGTCGATGAGCATGAGCGCTCGGACGAGCGTCTCGTGCTCCCCGATCTCGCGTGCGCCCTCCATGGCTTGCAGGGCCCACTTCTTGGCCTCGCGCGGCCGCTCCTGTTCGACCCTGACCAAGGCCGTGATGTTGTCGAGGTGCACACCTGTCCGCTTGGCGCGGGGGTCGTCCTCGTGGCGGGCAAGCATCACCCGTGCCCTCGACACGACGCGCAGGGTTGTCGTGAACGCACCCATCCTCAGGTGCGCGGCGGCTTCGCGTGAGAGAACCTCGGCAGCAGCCAGGGGGTCGCCCTTGCTGAGGCGGACTGCTCGCCGGTAGGCGTCGACCGAGTCCTCGAACATCCCCGCGAGCTCCCGGAGCTCACCGACCGAGGCCCACAGGGTCGCCCGGTCGGAGTCGGTCACACCGGGCATGCGGCGGCTGACGTCGAGCGCGGTCTCGAAGTGGTCGGCGGCATCGGCATTGGCGTAGGAGCGGCGCGCGAGCTCGCCGGCCATCCGGGCGTAGCGCCACGTGCGCTCGGTGTCCCCGGCGCGCGAGAAGTGGAGGAGCAGGGTGGGGGAGTCCGCCTCGAGACTCGTGCTCATCCGCTCGAGCACCTGGCCGGCCGTCCGGTGGATGCCGCCCCGCACGCGATAGGCCAGACCCTCGTATGCCGCGTCACGGACCAGGCTGTTGCGGAACCGCAGCCGGCTGGGCCCGTCGTCCTCGAGGAACCGGGCGAGGGCGGACGTCGTGGCGGCGTCGAGGTCGAGGCCGTCCGCGGCCAGCGTCGCATCGAGGACCTGACGACGGAAGCTTCGACCGAGTACCGCGCAGTAGCGCAGGATGCGGCGCACCGGGGGCGGGAGCTGGTCGATCTGTGTGCTCATCGCCGCCTGGACCGACTCGGGGAGGGTGTCCAGGGAGCCCGACCCGATCGCCAGGCGGGTGACCTCCTCGACGAAGAGAGGGTTGCCACCGGCGCGTTCGACCACCACGGCGATCTGGTGGGGCAGCAGGGGCGTGTTCTCCGTGGCGGCGATGACGAGTCGTTCGATGACGTCGGGGGGCAGTGGGTCGAGCAGGATGCGTGGTCCCGACTCCGGTGCGAACCCGCCGCTCTCCCCACGGCGCACCACGAGCACGGCCCACCGTCGCCCCGTCGCCGCCCCGGCCACCCTGGCGAGCAGCCGCGCCGACGCACCGTCGGCCCACTGGGCGTCCTCCACGACGACGGCGACCGAGCCGGGCAGGACGCGGGCGACCAGCTCGATGACGACGTCGGCGACCCGGTCGGGGCGGTACTGGGGGTCGATCCGGTCGGACTCCGGCGTGGGGGGCACGTCCACCTGGACCACGTCGGCGACGAGCGGGGCGAACGGCAGCAGGTCGGGCGCGTGGGCCTCGAGCGTCTGCAGGAGCGCCTGACCCATGGCCTCGGGCGTCCCGCGAGGGATGTCGAGCAGGGTCCGGAGCGGGTCCCGGAGCACCCGGTAGGCGCTGGAGGCGCCGTACGGCTCGGCCCGCAGCACGACGCGGTGGTCAGGCGCCGTCGCGTCGAGCACCGCGGTGGCCAGGCGGGTCTTGCCCATGCCGGTCGCGCCGTCGATGGTGACGACGCCACCCGCCCCGGCCAGTGCCGTCTCCACCGCTGCCGTCGCCACCGCGAGCTCGTCGTCCCGACCGAGCAGCGGCAGCCGGGCGGTCTCGACGGACTCCCGCGTGCCCGTCTCCTCGCCCACTGCGTAGACCGCGAGGGGCACCGCCTTCCCCTTCATGGCGAACGGGCCCGCAGGGGTGACCGCGAACCGGGTGCGGGAGTGCTCGAGCACGACAGGGTGGGCGTGGATGGCGCCGAGCGGTGCCGTGGACATGATCCGAGCCGCGGTGTTCGTCGTGTCACCCATCGCGGAGTATGCCGCCCGCTCCGGGATGCCGACCTCCGCCGCGAAGACGTGCCCACGGTTGACGCCGAGCTGGAGGGGGAGGGGGAGCCCGGCATCCGCGATGCGTCGGAGCGCACGCAGCATCCGGCCCTCGTCGTCCTCCTGGGTCGTGGGCACGCCGGAGCCGAGGAAGAACTTGCCCCCGTCGCTGTCGATGTCGGTCGCGAGCAGCGTCACGCCCTCCGCGTCGAGTGCCTCCTCGACCCCCGACACGAGGGCGTGGAGGCACTCGCCGAGCATCTCGTGCCCCTGGTCGCGCAGGATCGCGTCGGTTCCCGAGAAGCGGATGAACGCGATCGTCGCGATGCGGTGCTCAGGGTCCGGTGGGCCCGGTGCGAGGTACTCGCCCAGGGTCACGGGGAAGAGGGTGCGCAGGAGGTCCTCACCGGCGTCCGGCACGGAGGGGCGAACGACGGGCGACGTGTGCGGTGCGCGCCGCCGGACCAGGAGCTCGCCGTCGGCCCGCGGTCGCGTGGACCCCGGGGGCAGGCGCGCTGCGGTCGCCGGGCTGACGACGATCTCACCGGCATTCGCGACCTTCTCCGCCTGTGCGGTGGCCGAGGCGGCCGGGCCGAGGATGAGGAGCTCACGCGTCGGGGAGCCGACGAGGAACAGGACGACGTCCCCCGAGTGGATGCCCACGGACATCGACAGCGAGAGCCGGCCCACCGACGTCGGCACGGCGGCGGCCTCGCGCAGGGCCGTGCGCATCTCCACCGCTGCGTCGCAGGCCTGCTCGGGATGCCCGTCGCCCCGGAAGAGGAAGAGGAGCGCGTCGCCGCCGAACTTGAGCAGCTCGCCGCCCCGGGACGCGGCGATCCGCAGCATCGGGCCGAACACCCGGTTCAGGGTGTCGACGATCTCCTCGGCACCGATCCGCCCGCGGCGCGACAGCCGCTCGGTGAGCGCGGTGAACCCCGAGATGTCCGCGAACACGAGCGTCCCGTCGACGACACGCGACAGCGCCCCCGGCACCTCGTCGTCCCAGACGAGGGTGATCGGGGGGACGTGACGACGCAGGTCGGTCGGGCTCACCTTGGCCAATCGGAGGAGGACGTGGACTCGGATCTGTAGACTCCCACACGCTCGCGTGTCGAGAAGGCGGATCGGCCGCCGTCGGGTGCGCTAGGAGGCTCGTGCGCGTCGTCGTCCTCGGGGTGCGTGGCTCGGTCTGCGCCCCCGGCCCAGAGTTCGTGCGGTACGGCGGCAACACGTCGTGCCTCGCCCTCTCGACCGGCCCCGACCAGCCCCCGACGCTCCTGCTCGACGCCGGCACCGGCATCCGCACCGCGACCGCCATGCTCGCCGGCAAGCCGTTCCGCGGCACCATCCTCGTGAGCCACGTCCACTGGGACCACGTCCAGGGCCTGCCGTTCTTCTCCGCCGGTGACCGGGCCGGCGCCAAGGTGGCCATGCTCGTGCCCGCGCAGGGTGGCAAGTCCGGGCGTGACCTCCTCGCCCAGATGATGTCCCCGCCGGCCTTCCCGATCACCCCCGAAGGGCTCATCGGCGACTGGACCTTCCACGCGGTGCAGCCCGGGCGCGTCGGCGTCGAGAGTTTCGACGTGCGGGCCTTCGAGGTCGCGCACAAGGGCGGCCGGACATTCGGCTACACGGTCCGCCAGGGTGGCGGCTCGATCGGGTACGTGCCCGACCACGCCCCGGAGCTCGGGGTGTCCGCGGACGCCCTCGACGCACTGGCCGGGGTCGACGTTCTCGTCCACGACGCGCAGTTCCTCGAGCACGAGCGGCCCCGCGCCGTCGACTACGGGCACGCCACGGTCGACGACGCGATCCGGCTCGCCGAGCGGGTCGACGCCCGCTCGCTCGTCCTGTTCCACCACGGCCCGCACCGCGTCGACGACGCCCTCGACACGATCGGCGCGGAGGCCGCGGCGTCGATGCCCGTCCTGGTCGCCGCCGAGGGGATGGTGCTGGACCTCGACGGGACCGTGCCCACGGACCGACCGCGCCCCGGGGTCACGAGCGGCCTCCCCTAGGCTCGCCACGTGCGGATCCTCTCGGTGTCGGACCTGCACTACCGACTGCCTCACTACGACTGGCTCGTGCGGGCCGCCGACGACCCCGAGACCGACGTCGTCGTGCTGGCGGGAGACCTCGCCGACGTCGTCAGCCCGGTGCCGATCGACGTGCAGGCCGTCGTGCTCGAGACCTACCTCACCACGCTCTCGGAGCGCGCCCTCGTCATGGCCTCCTCGGGAAACCACGACCTCGACGGCCCCGGCGCCAACGGCGAGCAGGTCGCCGGCTGGCTGCACCGGGTGGACTCCGAGCGGGTGCTCGTCGACGGCGCGACCACCGACGTCGACGGCGTGCGGTTCACCGTCTGCCCGTGGTGGGACGGGCCCGTCACCCGCGCCGAGGTCGACGCGCAGCTCGCGGCGGCCGCCGTCGACAGGCCCGGGTTCTGGGTCTGGATCTACCACTCCCCGCCTGCCGGCACCCCGTTGTGCAGGGACGGGCGCCGGGAGTTCCCCGACCACGACCTCGCGGCCTGGATCGACCGGCACCAGCCCGACGTCGTCATCTGCGGCCACATCCACCAGGCGCCGTGGGCCAAGGGCGGCTCCTGGCACGCGCGGCTGGGTCGCACGACCGTGTTCAACGCCGGCAAGCAGATCGGTCACGTGCCGCCCCACATCACGATCGACACCGAGGCGAGGACCGCCCACTGGTTCGGGGTGTTCGACTCCGAGACCATCGACCTCGCCTGACCTCCCCGACCCGCCGCGAGGGACGTACCCGGCGACCCCGACACCCAGGGCGCACCCCGGCCACCCGCGGCCACCCGCGATGCGTCAGTGGACGTCGGGGTCCCGCACGGACCCGGGCCGGGCCTTGGGCGCCTGGTGGTGGACAAGGGAGCTGAGGATGCGGTCGATCATCGCCATGTGGTCGTCGTTCCCCGCGAACTGGTTCTTGACGTCGACGAGGTACTGGGTCAGCCCGTCGAGGCGGGTGGCCGTCATCTCCAGGACGGCCAGCGCCGCGCCCGGCCGGTCGCGGAAGAAGCGCTCCGGGTCCTCGACGACGTGCACGACGACGTCGGTGCTCGCGCGCGCCGTGGCCGTCGCCGGCTTGTCGAGGATCCACGACATCTCGCCGAAGATCGCCCCCGGGAAGTCGATGCGCGCGAAGGGCGTGCCGTCTCGCTCGACGGTGACCGTGCCCGACACGAGGACGAGCATCCGCGACGGCGGCGCGCCCTCGTGGATGAGCACCCCACCGGCCTCGACCTCCTCGAGCGGGAGGTCCGCGGCCAGCTCCGTCATGTCGGTCACGCGACCATTATGGGGCGGCGGACCAGCGGCCCGCTGACGTCGCTATCGTCGGTGGCGTGGTGCGCCCGGACGTGGAGGTCGTCGACAGTCGCAGGGCCCTGGCCCGGGGCCTCGCCACGATGGCCCGGTGGGGTCGCACGGCGTGGGCGGCGCTCACCCGCTCGGGGGTCGAGCGGGCCGAGGCGCTGCTGCTCCTGAAGGCCGCCGTCGCGACCGTGCTGGCGTGGCAGCTGGCCGTCCGCCTCCTCGACAGCCCGTACCCCTTCTACGCACCGATGGCCGCGCTCCTCGTCGTCGACCGGACCATCGTGCGGTCCATCGGTGCGAGTGCCCGGCGCGTCGCCGCGGTCGTCGTGGGGATGAGCATCGCCTGGCTCGTCGGGTCCCTCGTCGGTGTGACGTGGTGGTCGATGGTCGTCGTCATGTTCGTCGCCGTACTCATCGGCCGCTGGCCCCGGCTGGGCGACCACGGCATCCAGGTGCCGGCGATGGTGCTGCTCTCACTCATCACCGTGAACGGCACCGACACCGAGTTCACCTACCTCACCATCGTCGAGACGGTCCTCGGCGGGGTCGTGGGCGTCGCCGTGAATGCCGTCGTGCTCGCGCCGATGCACGTCGACGAGCCGCGGCGTGCCGTCCGCGACCTCACCGACCGGCTCCAGAGGGTGCTGGCCGACATGGCCGAGGGCCTGCGCGAGGGGTGGGACGGAGGCCGCGCTCGGGGCTGGTACGACGAGGCCACCCAGATCGGCGAGCTCGCGCCGGAGGCGCTGCGGGCGGTCCAGACCGGGCACGAGAGCACCCGCTTCAACCTCAGGCACCGGCTGCGGCCGGTGCGGGTCGACTGGGAGGGCTACGCCCACACCGTCGAGTCGGTCCGCCGCACGCAGTGGCAGGTGGCCGGCATCGCGCGCACGCTCGTGGACGCCGCCGACGAGGCGCAGTGGCAGCCCGCGCCGTCGCCTCGCTGGCTCGAGTCGTATGCCGTCGTGCTGGACGAGGTGCGGGCGGCGATCTCCGGCTTCGGCGTCCGGTCCACGGAGTCGGAGCGCGCGGTCGAACGCCACGTGGCTCGCGCCCTCGCCACGCTCGAGGAGCTGAGCGAGACGATCCGTCGCACCCAGCTCGACGATCCCGACGCCTGGACCGCCTACGGCGCGCTCGTCCTCGACGCCCAGCGGCTGGCTCGGGACCTCCGGTCGCGCAACGAGCACGCGTCGGTGCCGACGGACACCGGGCCCCTGCGACGTCCCATCGCCGAGGTCGTCCCCGCCGTGGGGCAGCTGCAGCAGCAGGTGCCTGTCGTGCGGGAGCGGATCCCCCAGGTCATCGAGCAGGTGTCGGGTCTGGCGCGTCCGGGGACGACGGCGGACGAGGCGGAGACGGCGAGCTCGGACCAGCCGAAGACGGGGAGCGTGGACCACGCGGAACCGGCGGCCCTGCAGCCGGGGAAGACCGCTCCGCCTCCGGTCGCGGCGGGTCCCCCGCCACCGCAGCCCTCCGCGGACGACGAGGCCGCACGACCCCCGTCGTGACCGCGACCCCGAGCAGCAGCAGCGCGCCGCCCGCCGTCTCCCACCCGTTGGGGAGCTCGCCCTGGACGAGCCACGCGACGGTGAGCCCGACGACGGGGACGAGCATGGCGAACGGCACGACGGCCGAGGTCTGGTGGCGTGCCAGCAGCGTGTTCCAGATGCCGTAGCCGAGCAGCGAGGCGAGCCACGCGGTGTATGCCGTGGACAGCAGGGCGGGCACGGTCGGGTGGGTGAGGGCGTACGCGACGGCATCCGGCCCGTGGATCGCGACGGCCAGCGCGAAGAGGGGCAGGGGAACCACGAGGGCCGACCACACCGTCATCGACAGCCCGTCGCGGAAGCCACCCCCGCCCGGGCGATCGGCAGGTCCGTTCGCGGCTCGGGTCGTGGCTCGGGGCGTGGCATGGGTCGCCGCACGGCGGGCGGCCACGTTGCCGACCGCCCAGGAGGTCGCTGCCGCGACGACGAGGACGAGGCCCAGTGCCGGGGTCGCGGCCGAGCGGCCGACCGCGACGACAGCGAGGCCGACCACGCCGACGAGGATGCCGACCACCTGGGGACGCGTCGGGCGCTCGTGGAGGAGGAGCGCGGAGAGGAGGGCCGTGACGACCACCTGGGCCTGGAGCACGAGCGACGCCAGGCCGGCCGGCATCCCCACGGCGAGCGCGGTGTAGAGGAGCGCGAACTGCCCGAGGCTCATGAAGGTGCCCACGGCCACGATGTCCCGCCATGGGACGGCGGGTCGCGGCACGATGAAGACGGCCGGGAGGAGCACGACGACGAACCTGACGGCCACGAACAGCGTCGGCGGCACGTCCCCGAGGCCGAGGTCGATGACGACGAAGTTGGCACCCCACACCACCGCGACGAGCACGGCGAGGGCGACGTGGCGCGGGGGCATCCCCCGATGGTGCCGCACCCCGGTGACGGCCCGGTACCGGGCCTCACGACCCCGTGTGGACCAGCCCCAGGGCGCGCTGGTAGAAGCCGAGCTCACGGCTCAGCGCGTCGACGATCGACGCGGCTCGGCGGAAGCCGTGACCCTCGCCGGGGTAGACCACGAGGTCGACGTCCCGACCGGCGGCCCGCATCGCACGGGCCATGCCCTCCGCCTGGGCCACGGGCACGACCCGGTCGTCCGCGCCCTGGAGGAGCAGGAGCTCGCCGTGCAGCCGGTCGGCCACGTGGATGGGTGACCGCTCCCGGTAGACCTCCTCGGCCTCCGGCCACACCGCGACGAGCTGGTCGCAGTAGCGGGACTCGAACTTGTGCGTCTCAGCCGCGAGCGCCGCGAGGTCCGCCACCCCGAACAGGCTCGTGCCCGCGGCGAAGGCGTCGCTGGTCGTCATCGCCCGAAGCACGGAGTACCCCCCGGAGCTGCCGCCCCGGATCGCGAGGCGGTCGCGGTCGACGCGCCCCGCAGCAGCCAGCGACAGCGCGCCGGTGACGCAGTCCTCGATGTCGATGACGCCCCACTGGCCGAGGAGGCGTTCGCGGTACGCGCGGCCGTAGCCGGTGCTGCCGGAGTAGTTGACGTGGAGGACCGCGAAGCCCCGAGTGGTCCAGAACTGGGTCAGGGGGGAGAAGGTCGCCTCGGTTCGACCCGTGGGGCCCCCGTGCACCATGACGAGCAGCGGTGGCAGCTCGTCGTCGGGCCCCGACACGTCGACCCCCCGGGGCTCGTGGAAGAGGCCGTGGACCTCGAAGCCGCCACCGCCCGTCCACGTCCACGGCTGGGCGGGGGAGACGGCATCCGGTGCGGGGGGTGGCTCGCCGGCCCGGGCGAGGACCCTGAGCGGCCCGGACACGCGCCCCCGGACGACCTCGGCCGGTCGGTCGGCGAGCCCTCGCCGCAGCGCGAGCTCGCCGTCCACCGACTGGAGGTGGTCGAACGCCACACCCTCGACGTCGAGCTCCGTGGTGGCGCCGGTGCGCGCGTCGAGGACACCGAGGCGGGTCGTGGCGCCTTCCCACCAGCGGACGAGGGCGTGGTCTGCGTCGAGGACGGCGAGGTCCACCACCCCGAGCGTCCACTGCGGGGCGGCGTGGTCGGCCTCCGCCGTGTGGACCGCCGCCGGCCCGTTCCCGGGGTCGCGCCACACCGCCCACCACCCGGAGGCGTCCGACACGAACCACAGGGCGCCGTCCGGCCCGAACTGCGGCTGGGCGACCGACACGCCGTCACCGCCCGCCACGACCTCGGCGCGGGACGCTCCCCGGTCGGTGAGGACGGCCCGCATCAGCCGGGTGGAGTCCCACGGCATGTTGGGGTGGTCCCAGGCGACCCACGCGATGGTGCGGCCGTCACCGGAGACGGCCGGTCGCGAGACGAAGTCGGTGCCGGTCGCCAGCACCGAGCCACCGTCGGCGTTGTCGCCGTGGAGGTCGAGCCGGACCAGCTCGTTGGCCGGCTCGGGGTCGCCCGAGTGGTCCTCCCGCACGGCGTACACGTGGTCACCGTGGAGGACCAGCCCGCCGAAGCGCCACGGCCCCAGCGGCGAGATGGGGACCGGATCGGCAGAACCGGGGTCCAGGCGGTGCACCCGGTCGTCGCCGAGGTGGGAGAACACGACGGTGCCGCCTGCCACGGCATACGCGCCACCGCCGTACTCGTGGACCCGGCTGCGCGCGTCCCACGGGGGCGGCAGCACGTCGACCGCGGACCTGCCGTCGTGACGGACGAGGACGACCCGCCCGCCCTCGCTCGGCCGGCCCTCGAGCCAGTACGTGTCCGGTCCGTCGACCCGCACCTCGTCGAGGGCCACCTGACCCGCGGCAAGGGACTCCGGAGACATCGGCGAGGGCCAGGTGCCGTAGGGAAGCGTGCGCATCGACCCACCGTATGCCGCGAGGGACGTCGCCGTGCGGCGTCCCTCCGTGGTTCGCTGGGCCGGTGCATCCGGCTCGCCCCCCGTCCCCGTCACCGGCATACACGGCCCTCGACGTGGCGGGCCAGGTCGAGGTGCTCCGCCGGGTGGCGCTGGCTGCGGCCCTCGAGTTCGGGCTGGGGGCGCGCGAGCTGTCCCTCGTGCTGCACGCCTACAACACGACGTTCCGGGTCGACACCGACGACGGGCGGCGACTCGCCCTGCGGGTCAACACGAACTCCCACAGCACCCCCGCGAACATCCTTGCCCAGCAGTCGTGGCTGCACGCCCTGGCCACCGAGACCGAGGTGCTCGTGCCCGACCCGGTCGCGACGCCCGACGGCCGGTGGGAGGTGTCGGTGCCGTGCCCGGAGTGGGGCGCCCCTCTCCACGTCACGGTGGCGACCTGGCTCGAGGGCGAGGACGTCGGCGTGCCGGACGACGAGCAGGCTCGCGCCCTAGGCCGCGCCATGGCCCTCCTGCACGACCACGCCTCCGGCTTCGACCTGCCCGCCGGCGCCGAGCTCCCGCTGTTCGACTCACCCCTCTTCGGGGACGAGGACCTCGTGGTGGACCATCCCGGGCTGTCGGCGGAGGCCTCTGCGGTCGTCGCGGACGCGTTCGAGGAGGCCGACCGTGGGTTCGCGCAGGCCTTCGCCGACCGCCGACCCATCGTCCTCCACGCCGACCTCCACGGCGGGAACCTCAAGTGGCACGAGGGCCGGTTGGCCGTGTTCGACGTCGACGACTGCGGCTACGGCGTGCCGGCGCTCGACCTCGCGATCGCGACGTTCTACCTGCGCGACGGCACACCGGGTGCCGAGGCCGCCCTGCGAGAGGGGTATGCCGGGGTGCGGCCGCTGCCGGACGTCGGGGAGGACGTGTTCGAGGCACTCGTGGCGTCGAGGCAGCTCCTCCTCGCCAACAGCCTGCTCACGAGCAGCACCGCCGACCTGCGCGCCGAGGGGGAGTCCTACCTCGGGGTGACCGTCGAGCGCCTCCGACACTGGCGCCGCACGGGCCGGTTCGCCCGGTCGCTCCCGGATGCCGGTGGGAGCTGAGCGGCGCAGGCGAGCCGCGGAGCCCATGGACATCCCGAGGGTCCGTCCGGTTGTGGCGGAAGGCGGGCTCCCGGCATCCGCGAACGACCCGACCGGGCCACCCGGGCGCCCGCGGCAGAACGCGGTCGCAAGGGCCTGAGCCGGCTCGTTACGCTGGACCGTGCCACCCGGCCCGGGTGCGCGCCCCCGAGAGCCAGGAGACCCCGAGCATGCCTGCCCAGATCACCGTCCACGTCGCCGGGAGCGAGCGATCCGTGGAGCAGGGCACGACGGCGGGCGAGCTCTTCGAGGGCGACCGGGCCGTGCTCGTGGCCCGTGTCGGCGGTGAGCTGCGCGACCTCGCGCACGTGGTCGCCGACGGCGACGTCGTGGAGCCGGTGACCGCGGCCGAGCAGGACGGCCTCGACGTGCTGCGTCACTCGGCGGCGCACGTGCTCGCCCAAGCCGTGCAGGAGGTGCACCCCGATGCCCGGCTGGGCATCGGGCCGCCGATCCGAGACGGCTTCTACTACGACTTCGACGTGGAAACCCCGTTCACGCCGGACGACCTCAAGGCGCTGGAGCGGGTGATGCAGCGCATCGTCAACGAGGGCCAGACCTTCCACCGGCGCGAGGTCTCCGACGAGGAGGCCCTCGTCGAGCTCGCCGGCGAGCCGTACAAGCGCGAGCTCATCGGCCTCAAGGGAGGGGCCTCGGACGACGCAGCCGAGGGTGCCAGCGTGGAGGTGGGGGGCGCCCAGCTCACGATCTACGACAACCTGCGCCGCGACGGCAGCCGCGCGTGGGGCGACCTCTGCCGTGGGCCGCACGTGCCCTCGACCAAGGTCATCGGCAACGCCTTCAAGCTGACCCGCAGCGCCGCCGCGTACTGGCGGGGCTCGGAGAAGAACCCGCAGCTCCAGCGCGTGTACGGCACCGCGTGGCCGAGCAAGGACGAGATGAAGGCCTACCTCGACCGCCTCGCCGAGGCCGAGAAGCGCGACCACCGCAGGCTCGGCGCCGAGCTCGACCTCTTCAGCTTCCCCGACGAGCTCGGGTCCGGCCTGGCCGTGTTCCATCCCAAGGGCGGCATCATCAAGCGCGAGATGGAGGACTACGTCCGGCGCCGGCACATCGAGGAGGGCTTCCAGTACGTGGGCACCCCCCACATCAGCAAGGAAGGCCTGTTCCACACCTCGGGTCACCTGCCGTACTACGCCGACACGATGTTCCCGCCCATGGAGTTCGAGGGGACCGAGTACCGCCTCAAGGCGATGAACTGCCCCATGCACAACCTCATCTTCCGGTCCCGCGGGCGGTCCTACCGCGAGCTGCCGCTGCGCCTCTTCGAGTTCGGGTCCGTCTACCGGTTCGAGAAGTCGGGCGTGGTGCACGGCCTGACCCGCGTCCGCGGGATGACGCAGGACGACTCGCACAGCTACGTCACCGCCGAGCAGGCGCCGGGCGAGGTCAAGCACCTGCTCGACTTCGTGCTGTCGCTCCTGCGCGACTTCGGGATGGACGACTACTACCTCGAGCTGTCCACGCGGGAGACCGAGGGCGAGAAGGCCGACAAGTTCATCGGCTCGGAGGATCAGTGGGAGGTCGCCACCGAGGTCCTGCGCGACGTCGCGGCCGAGTCGGGGCTCGAGCTCGTCATGGACCCCGGCGGGGCGGCGTACTACGGCCCGAAGATCTCGGTGCAGGCCCGGGACGCCATCGGGCGCACCTGGCAGATGTCGACGATCCAGTACGACTTCAACCAGCCGGAGCGGTTCGGCCTCGAGTACCAGGCGTCCGACGGCACCCGTCAGCAGCCGGTCATGATCCACTCGGCGAAGTTCGGCTCGATCGAGCGCTTCTTCGGGGTGCTCGTCGAGCACTACGCGGGCGCGTTCCCCGTCTGGCTCTCCCCGGTGCAGGCACTCGGCGTCCCGGTGGCGGAGGAGTTCGACGACTACCTGCGCGGCGTGCTCGACCGGATGCGCGCTGCCGGCATCCGCACCGAGCTCGATGCCAGCGACGACCGCTTCCCCAAGAAGATCCGCAACGCGAGCCGGTCGAAGGTCCCCTACGTGCTCATCGCGGGGGAGGACGACCGTTCCGCCGGGGCGGTGTCCTTCCGCTACCGCGACGGCTCGCAGAAGAACGGCGTGCCGGTCGAGGACGCCGTCGCCGAGATCGTGACGGCGATCCGGGAGCGTCGCCAGGTCTGACGCATCGGCTCCCGGTCGTCTCGTGCGGCTCTCGGGCGGTCTCGGGTCGTCTCGCGTGTCGAGACCGCTCGGGGTCCCGAATGGGCTCTCGTCACGGCAGTCACGCGACACGCCGACGACACGCCGGGGCTCGAGAACCGGGACAACTTCTTGCGCGAAACCACTTGCGGCGCACCGGGTCCAGGACTAGAAATGGTCCTACTTCACCACCTCGGTGGCGGAGGGATCGAGAGAAGGCCGGACGTCCAACCGAGCGGTTTACCGCACGGAGCCACCCGATGATGCGGGTGGAGGGCGGTCGGAAGCTCTCTCGTGAGACGAGGATCATCAAGCCGAGTCGACTGAGGCCCCGGGAACTCATACTTCCCGGGGCCTCACCCTTTCCCCGGCCGGTTCGAACGGGATGGTCCATGCTGGGACCATGGAGACCGTCGACGGGGTCACCGTGCGTGAGGCGGTGCCGGCCGACGCCTTCGGGGTCGGGGCGCTCCAGATCCAGGACGAGCGCGAACAGGGGTATGCCGTGCCTCCCGGGTTCCTCGACACCTTCGCCGACGCGTGGATCCGCGACCGGGGCCGGCGCACGTGGATCGCCGAGGACGAGCGCGGCCGACCGCTCGGCGTGCTCCACGGCACCCGGGTGCAGCGGCTGCCCAGTGCCCACCGGCCCGCCGACGCCTGGTTCCACGTGAGCCTGCTCTTCGTGACCCCGGACGCCCGGGGGTTCGGCATCGGCGAGCGGCTCGTGCGTGCCCTGCTCGAGTGGGCCCCGGCCGACGGCGTGAGCCGTGTCCAGCTCAACGCGGTGGCGGAGGCCCGGACCCTCTACGAGCGGATGGGGTTCGGGCCTCCGTCGGAGCGCCTCATGGAGCTGCGGATCAGCGACCGAAGTCGGCCTTGAGCTGGCTCAGGCGCACGTTGTTGCCGGACGGGTCGCGGAAGCCCACGTCGATGCCGTACATCTGCTCCTCGGGCTCCCCGACGAACTCGACCCCGCGGTCCTTCATCTCCCTGTAGGTGGCCCAGCAGTCGTCGGTCGTGAGGAAGACGGTGCCGGCCAGGCCCTTGCCCATGAGGTCGCGCAGCTGCTCGTCGGTCGCTGCGTCGACCATCGGCGGGCCGGGGATCGCCATGAGGACGACGGCCACATCTGGCTGCCCGGGCGGGCTGACGGTGAGCCAGCGGAAGTTGTCCATCTCGGGGACGGTGACGTCGCTGCGGACCTCGAACCCGACCTTCTCGGTCCAGTACTTCAGCGCCTCGTCCTGGTCGTGGACCCACAGCTGGGCGGTGGCGATGCGGATCATGCTCGTGCTCCTCGTGTCTCGCGGGTGGTGGTCTCGGTGGTGGTGCGCGTGCTGGTGGTACTCGTCGTGCTGGTGGTTGCGGCCCTCGATCCGGGCTCGCCCCAGTCCACCGCAGAGGGCCTCGCCGCGTCTTCTCGAAACGTGCGCACCTGCGGGCGGCCCCACGCCCTGACGACGCACGCGGGCACCCGGGCCACCTGGGCCGCGGGCGGGTGCGCGGCCCGGTAGGCCGTGGGCGGCATCCCGAACATCCGCCCGAAGCTCACGGTGAACGAGCCGACGCTGGTCAGGCCCACCGAGACGCACACGCGCGCGACCGACCAGTCGGTCGAGCGCAGCAGGGAGGCGGCCCGCTCGAGGCGACGGGTCAGGAGGTACTGGTGGGGTGACTCGCCGAAGGCGCGCCGGAACTCCCGGCTGAAGTGGGCGGGCGAGAGCCGCGCCGCCGCGGCGAGGTCGGCGACGGTGAGCCGTTCGGCGTACCGGGCGTCCGCGAGGTCCTTGGCGCGCAGGAGGTGGCGGCTGGGCGGCACCGGCATCCGTCCTCCTCGGCCTCGGGGGCGCGCCCGACCGGCCCCGGTCCCTGCCGAGTCTGGCACGGCGGTGCGTCACTAGGGTGACGGTCATGACCCCGGTGCTCCCCACCACGCGCGGCGTCCTCGTCACCGGGGCCTCGCGAGGGGTCGGGGCAGCCGTCGCGCGGGCGTTCGCCGGTCGCGGGGACCGGGTCGTCGTGCACCACCGCTCCTCCGAGAGCCTCGGCCGCGCCGAGGCGGTGGCCTCCGGGCTCCCCGGGGACGGCCATGCCGTGGTCGCCGCGGACCTCTCGGACCCGGATGCCGTGCGCGAGCTCGCCGCCGCCTCCGTGACGGCCCTGGGGAGGGTCGACGTCCTCGTCAACAACGCGGCGATGATCGTGGCCCCGGGCGGTGCGAGCAGCAGCAGGCGCGGGGACCACCCGCTGGAGCACACGGCATACGAGGACTGGGTGGAGGTCTGGCAGCGGACCGTCGCGACCAACCTCCTCGGACCGGCCAACCTCACGTGGTGCGTCGCGCGCCACATGATCGAGGTGCCGCCGCCGGAGGGCCTGCCGGTGGGGCGGATCGTCAACGTCGGCTCGCGCGGCGCCTACCGGGGCGAGCCCGACATCCCGGCCTACGGCGCGAGCAAGGCCGGGCTGCACGCCTTCGGCCAGTCGATGGCGCAGCGCCTCGCGCCGCACGGCATCGCGGTGACGAGCATCGCGCCGGGGTTCATCGAGACGGACATGGCCGGGCCGGCGCTCGAGGGGGACGCGGGGGAGCGCACCCGGGCGCAGAGCCCGTTCCACCGGGTCGCGAGGCCCGAGGAGGTCGCGGCGGCCGTCGTGGCACTCGCCGAACCGTGGTCGGAGTGGGCCTCGGGCGCCGTGCTCGACTTCAACGGGGCCAGCCACCTGCGCTGACGGGGTCCGCTCGTCCGGGTGGAGGGAGGCATCGGGAGCTGGTCGCTCCCGCACGGGGCGGCCCTAGGATCGGGGTATGCCGGCTCACGAGGACCCCGCGGACTTCACGGGTCAGGGGGACGGGTTCGAGCGGCTGTGGACCCCGCACCGGATGGTGTACATCGCGGGTGACCGGCCCGACGCGGGCGGCGGCACCGGCTGCCCCTTCTGCGCCGCTCCCGACAAGGACGACGCCGAGGGGCTCGTCGTCCACCGGGGCGAGCTCTGCTACGTCGTCATGAACCTGTTCCCCTACAACCCCGGCCACGTCCTGGTCTGCCCGTACCGCCACGTCGCGCTCTACGTCGACCTCACCGACGAGGAGACCGACGAGTTCACGGCGCTCACCAAGGAGGCGATCCGGGCCCTGGAGGCGGCCTCGGCACCGATGGGGTTCAACCTCGGGATGAACCAGGGTGCCGTCGCGGGCGCCGGGGTGGCGGCCCACCTCCACCAGCACGTCGTGCCGCGCTGGGGCGGGGACGCGAACTTCCTGCCCATCATCGCCCGCACCAAGGCCCTGCCGATGCTCCTCGAGGACGTCCGGGCCAGCCTCGTCGAGCACTGGCCCGCCTGACCTCGCTCCCCACCCCCGGCTCGCCGCCCCCGCCCCCGGCTGGGTTTATCGGGTCACCCGATAAACCCTCACTTCCCCAGGGAAGGGTTGTCGGGTGAGGTGGGGGTTTCTCGGGTGACCCGATAAACCAGGGCGCCGCTACTGGGGGTCAGGTGTGGCGGCTCTGCGACACGTGGTCCTTGGCGAGGCGCTCGGGCAGCTGTTCGTAGCCACGGTGCTCGCGGTGGAACCTCCCGGTGCCGTGCGAGAGCGACCTCAGCGTGATGGCGTAGTCGAGGAGCTCGAGCTGGGGGACGGCGGCCTCGAGGACGGAGCGGCCCGGCTCGTCGGAGGGCGAGGACCCGATGATCTGGCCACGCCGCGTGCCGATGTCCGTCATCACCGCGCCGAGGTACTCGTCGTCGACCGTGACCGTCACGGTGTCGATGGGCTCGAGCAGGCACATCGTCGCCGGTGAGGCCATCTCCCGCAGGGCGATGCCAGCCGCGGTCTGGAAGGCGACGTCGGAGGAGTCGACCGAGTGCGCCTTGCCGTCGGTCAGCGTCACCTTGACGTCGACGACGGGCCACCCCGCGAGCAGGCCCTTCTGGAGCTGGGTGTGGACGCCCTTCTCGACGCTGCCGATGAACTGGCGCGGCACGGCACCACCGACGACGACCTCCTCGAACTCCACGCCGGACCCGCGGGGAAGCGGCTCCATGACGAGGTGGCAGACCGCGAACTGGCCGTGGCCGCCGGACTGCTTGACGTGCCGCCCCTGGGCCTGGGCGCGCCCGGTCGCGGTCTCCTGCATCGCGACCTTGACGGGCACCTGCTCGACGTCGACGTTGAAGCGCGCGCGGAGCCGCCCGAGCACGAGGTCGAGGTGCGCGGGCCCCGTGGTCCACAGCACGACCTGGCCGGTGGCCCCCTCGTGCTCGATACGCAGCGACGGGTCCTCGGCGGCGAGCTCTCGGAAGGCGGCCGGCATCCGGTCCTCGTCCGCCCGGCTCGTCGCGGCCACCGCCGCCGGAAGGAGGGCCTCGGGCAGCGCCCAGGGGGTGACGAGCAGCGGCCGGTCGGGGGAGGAGAGGGTGTCGGAGGTCTGTGCGGTCGCGAGCTTCGTCACGACGACGACCTCGCCGGCGACGGCCTCGGTCTTGGTGAGCAGCTCACCGTCGAGGGGAGCCGCGACCGCACCCGGGCGGACGTCCTCGTCGTGGGCGGCGTGGCCCTCACCCGTCGGCACCCCGAGGAGCTCGAGGTGCCCCGACACGTGCACGGCCCGGTCGGACCGCAGCGTCCCGGAGAACACCCGCACGAGGGAGAGGTGCCCCACATAGGCGTCGGACTCGGTGTGGACGACCTCCGCGACGAGGGGTCCGTCGGGGTCGGCGGTCAGCTCGACCGCCGCGCCACCCCCGACCGGCGTGACCGTGGGGAGGGGGTGCAGGCCCGGGTGCGGGAACGCTGCCTCGACGAGGTGGAGGAGCACGCCGACGCCCGCCCCGGTCTCGGCCGACAGGGGCAGCACCGGGTGGAAGGTCCCGTGCGCGATGGCGGTGAGGAGGTCCTTCTCGAGGGTGTCGAAGTCGAGCTCCTCGCCCTCGAGGTAGCGGTCCATGAGCCCGCCGTCCTCGGACTCCTCGATGATCCCCTCGATGAGTGCCGGCCGGTACGTGTCGAAGACGTCGGCGTGCTCGGGACCTGCCGGGCGCACGGTGCGGGCCCCGTCGGCGTAGTCGTGGACCTCACCGAGCAACAGGTCGGCGATCGAGCTCACGGCTCCTGCCGACCCCGCGACGGGGACGCCCAGCGGCTGGATGCCGGACCCGAAGTGCGCCTGGCAGTCCTCCAGGGTGGCGGCGAAGTCGGCGTCGCGGGCGTCGAGCTGGGTGATGACGACCGCTCGGGGCATCCCGACGACCGCGCACTCGTGCCAGAGGGCACGGCTCTGCGCGTCGGCCCCGTCGGCCGCCGAGACGACGAAGAGGGCGGCATCCGCCGCCCTCAGCCCTGCCCGTACCTCCCCGACGAAGTCGGGGTTGCCCGGGGCGTCGAGGAGGGTGAGCACCACCTTCCCGGTCGCGAGCGACGCGGCCCGCAGGCCCGTCGTCGGCTCGGTCTGACCCCGGGGCGACCGGCCCGGGACGACGGCGTCGACGACGTGGTCGAACAGCCTGGACTTCCCCGACCCACTCGGTCCGACGAGGACGACGTTGCGGATGCTCGTCGTGGCGCTGACGGAAGGGGCCGGGGTCGCTGTGCCGCTCATGGCGCCTACATTTCTCCACTTGCCGCCTCGGCACAACCCGTCTCGCGGAGTGTGACCGGCGCCGCCCCACCCGTCCCACTACGCTGGGCGCACCATGCTCAACCGATACGCCCGCGCCATCTCGACGAAGGTGCTCTCCCCGGTGGCCGCGCTCCTCATCAGGCTCGGCATCAGCCCGGACGTCGTCACCATCATCGGCACACTCGGCGTGTGCTTCGGCGCGCTGGCCTTCTACCCGAGGGGTGAGCTGTTCGTCGGCACGCTCGTCATCACGGCCTTCGTGTTCGCGGACACCGTCGACGGCATCATGGCGAGGCGGCTCGACCGGTCGACGAGCTGGGGCGCCTACCTCGACTCGACCCTCGACCGGATCGCCGACGCCGCGATCTTCGGTGGGCTCGTCCTCTGGTATGCCGGTGACGGCGACGAGGCCTACATGGCGGCCCTCGCCCTCGCGTGCCTCATCCTCGGAGGGGTGGTCTCCTACGCCAAGGCCCGTGCCGAGGGCCTCGGGATGACGGCGAACGTCGGGATCGCGGAACGCGCCGAACGGCTCGTCGTCGTGCTCGTGGCGACGGGGTTCACGGGCCTGTTCGGTCTCCCCACGGTCGTCCTCGGCATCGTCCTCGGGCTGCTCGCGCTCGCCAGCCTCATCACGGTGGTCCAGCGGATGCTGGAGGTCCGCCGCCAGGCGCTGGGCGCGGCGTGAGCGCGACGCCGCGGAGCGTGGCCGACACGCTCAGCCTCACCGGCCACCGCCTCGGGTGGGGGGCGGTGCGACGGATGCCGGAGCGCACGGCATACGCGCTCTTCGACCGGATCGCCGACCTCACCGTGCGGCGCGGGGGAGCGGCCCGGCTGCGCGCCAACTACGCCCGCGTCCGGCCCGAGCTCGACGACGCGGCCCTCGACGCACTCGTGCGTGACGGGATGCGCCGCTACCTGCGCTACTACTGCGAGGCCTTCCGGCTCCAGGGCCTGAGCCCCGACGAGATCCTCGCCCGCGTGCGGGTGGAGGGGGACGGCCCCGTGCGCGAGGTCATCGACGGCGGCGGCTCGGTCATCGCGTTCCTCGGGCACATGGGGAACTGGGACCTCGCCGGCGCGTGGGGCACGACCGCCCTCGGGCCGGTCACCACCGTTGCGGAGCGCCTCGAGCCCGAGGAGGTCTTCGAGGAGTTCCTCGC
Source organism: Ornithinibacter sp. (assembly GCA_035703305.1). Taxonomy (GTDB): domain Bacteria; phylum Actinomycetota; class Actinomycetes; order Actinomycetales; family Dermatophilaceae; genus Fodinibacter. Next base: position 39,932 of record DASSYJ010000019.1, read on the forward strand.
GTTCCGGGAGTCGCTCGGGATGACGATCATCCCGCTCACCGGCGGGGTCAACCCGTTCCCGGCGCTGCGTGAGGCCGCCCGTCGGCCCGGCATCATCCCGCTGCTCGCCGACCGCGACCTCACCTCGCGCGGGGTCGAGGTGGACTTCTGCGGGTGGCCCGCGCGGATGGCTCCCGGCCCGGCCGCGCTCGCCCTCGCGGAGCGACGGCCGCTCCACCCCGTCTCGATCCGGCACGAGCCACGGGGGAGCGGCTGGGGCATCGTCATCACGTTCCATCCCGCCGTGCCGTCGCCCCCTCCCGGCACGACGCGGGAGCGCGCCACAGCCATGACCCAGGAGTGCGCGAACGTGCTCGGAGCGGAGGTCCGCGAGCACACGGCCGACTGGCACATGCTCCAGCGGGTCTTCCTCGAGGACCTCGACCGTGACCGGCTGTCCGCCCGTGAGGAGGTCGGATGAGGATCGGCATGGTCTGCCCCTACGCGTGGGACATGCCGGGTGGCGTGCAGTTCCACGTCCGTGACCTCGCGGAGCACTTCCTCCGCGAGGGGCACGAGGTCTCGGTCATGGCCCCGGCCGACGACGACGTCGCCCTCCCGGCATACGTCACGTCGTCCGGTCGGCCGGTGGCGGTGCGCTACAACGGCTCGGTGGCCCGGCTGACGTTCGGGCCGGTCACCTCCGCGCGCGTGACGAGGTGGATCGAGGCGGGGAGCTTCGACGTGCTGCACCTCCACGAGCCGATCAACCCCTCGGCGGCGCTCATGGCCCTGTGGGCGTGCACCGACGAGCCGGTCGTCGCCACCTTCCACTCCTCGCTCATCCGGTCGCGGGCGCTCCAGGCGGCGCACCCGCTCCTGCGGCCCTCCCTCGAGAAGATCCGTGGCCGCATCGCGGTGTCCGAGGAGGCGCGGGCCAGCATGCGGCACTACCTTCGCGCCGAGTCGTTCATCATCCCCAACGGCGTGCACGTCGACCGCTTCGGGCAGGCGCCGGTGCGGCGCGACTGGGTCGGCACCCCCGATGCGCCCACGCTCGCCTTCCTCGGCCGGTGCGACGAGCCGCGCAAGGGCCTCGGCGTCGCGCTGAGCGCCCTGCCGGCGGTGCTCGACGAGCACCCGGGGACCCGCCTCCTCGTCGCCGGCCCCGGGGACGCCGCGGTCCTGCTGCGTGACGCTGACCCGCGCGCGGTCCGGGCGACCGAGGTGCTGGGCGTGGTGTCCGAGGGCGAGAAGGGCTCGCTGCTCCGCTCGGTCGACGCGTACGTTGCGCCGCACCTCGGGGGCGAGAGCTTCGGCATCGTGCTCGTCGAGGCCATGGCCGCCGGTGCGCCGGTCGTCGCGTCGGACCTGCCGGCGTTCACCGACGTCCTCGACGGGGGCCGGACCGGTGTGCTGTTCGAGACCGGCTCGTCGGAGGGCCTGGGGCGGGCGGTCCTCGGGCTGCTCGGGGACCCGAAGCTGCGGGAGGACCTGGCGGGCGCGGGGCGGGCTCGTGCGCGGGTCTTCGACTGGGGCGTGGTCGCCGACCGGGTCATGGCGGTCTACGAGACCGTCATCGCCGGGGCCGACGGGGAGCCCGACCACCCCACGCCCACGGGGCTCTGGGGCCGTCTCGTCCGCGGCGTGCCCGGAGGCGGTGGCTGATGACCAACATCGACGTCCTGCAGGCGGCGACGTTCCTCGTCATCCTCGTCATCGGCCTCGCCTGGTACCTCTCGTACTCCGCCGCACGCCTCGACCGCCTCCACGCGAAGGTGGAGGGTGCCATGTCGGCGCTCGACGCCCAGCTCGTCCGACGCGCCGAGGCCGCCCTCGAGCTCGCGAACAGCGGCGCCCTCGACCCCGCCACGGGCCTGCTCGTCGCCGACGCGGCGACGGAGTCCCTCGAGCGCACGACGGAGCACCCCGTCACCGAGGACCTGCTCGAGGGCCAGCACTTCGGCGGCCGTGAGGAGGTCGAGAGCGACCTCAGCGAGGCCCTCCGCGC
>DASSYJ010000063.1:0-25077 GCA_035703305.1 Ornithinibacter sp.
CGAAGCGCCGCCCGGTGATCTCGTCGGGGACGATGCGGACGAACTCGGGTTTCGGCCCACCCTGCCAGGGGACGAGGGGCAGCTGCAGGGCCTCCAGCACGTCATCGCTGCGGATGAGGACCTCGCCCTTCCCGTGCACGACCACGCTCCAGGCGTGCCCGCTCGACGCGTCGTAGCCGTCGACCTCGAAGGCCACCGGCAAGCCTGCCGCCCCCCAGAACTTCGAGCCGCGGGCCGTCCTGAACACCACCGTTCCGTGGTCCACCACGTGGTTCACCGGAAAGATGTCGGGCCGGCCCTCCACGACGACCGCGAGGCGGCCCACCGGGGACTCGCGCAGCAACGCGAGCGACTCGTGCGGCGGCAACTCTTCGACGGCCCCGGGAGCTCGGGACACGTTCGCGCTCACGGTTCGAGTGTCCTCCTGGGGTGACCCATGATCAATGCGCGCCGACGCCCCGGCTCCACGTCGGGGATGGGGCCAGACAGCGCCAGCCCGGCGTGAGCGAGGCTCGGAGCGACCCCCTCACCTCCGGATGCTCAAACGCGCCAGCACGGGCGTCTGAACCGCATGCGACGGAGTCGGGGTAGTCGCTGCTCACGTACTGCGTCACCGGGCTCGTCCTGCTCGAGGTCCTCGATCAGCTCGCGCATGTCGGTGTCAGGCGCCTTGGCAGACCTGGCCATCCAGGACAGGAGCCGAAGGTTGGCATGGGCCAGCCGCCCACCTCCTGCGAAACCCGGACCGCGGCTATTCCTCGGCGACCTCGCCCGCCCGACGCGCCAGAGCAGGGACGGCACACCACGGGTGCCTCCCTGTGCGCAGTCCACCAGATGCGGCGCTCTGCGGTAACCGGGGCCGCGGTTCGTCCCGACCCCTCCGGGGTAGCTGGGCCCGGCGCGATGTCCTCGGCCCGGCCTACCGCCTGGTACCCGAGGTCGTCACCACGCCTACGACGCGGTAGGTCCCGCCTCAGGCCGGATGCCGTGGCTCGCCCGCTGCAGGGAGCTCCCGAGCAGGCAGCCCGCCGAGGTCCCACCCGCTCGGACGGCCCAGGGCGGGCTGTTCGCGGGCGGCCGCTCCTCGGGCGCGAGAGGCGCGGCCGGCGACCGACGGACGGTTGCCAACCGGCACGGCATCCGGCTGTCAACGATTGCCGAGGGTGTCGCCTGACACGGTCACTACCGTCCGTGTATCACGGACCGTGAGCCGCGTCACGTTCGACGCGGACCGTCGAGAGAGGGTCATGCCGATGTCGCTGGGCTTGGGTTGGACACTGAAGGGTGACGGGCGCACGCTCGGGCCCGACGAGGTGGTGGCGCCGGACGAGCGCCTCTCCTGGGGCAGGACGGCCGGGCTCGGAGCCCAGCACGTCGTCGCGATGTTCGGGGCGACGTTCGTCTTCCCGCTGGTCATGGGCCTGAACCCCCAGCTCGCGATCATGATGAGCGGCATCGCGACCATCGTGTTCCTCCTCATCGTCGAGGGGAAGGTCCCGAGCTACCTCGGCACGTCGGCATCCTTCGTCGGTGGTGTGGCGGCCATCCGCGCCAACGGTGGCGACTCGGCCGAGGTCACCGGCGCGATCCTCGTCGCCGGCCTCCTGCTCGTGGCCGTCGGCGTCGCGATCCACTTCCTGGGCTCCTCCGTGCTCCACAAGGTGCTTCCCCCCGTCGTCACCGGCGCGGTGGTCATGCTCATCGGCTTCAACCTGGCTCCCGTCGTGGCAGGCATCTACTGGCCGCAGGACCAGTGGGTCGCCCTCCTGACGATGACCTTCACGATCGTGACCGCCGTGGCGTTCCGCGGGTTCGTCAGCCGCATCGCCGTCTTCCTCGCCCTCGTCTTCGGAACCCTCCTGTCGTGGGTGCTGGACCACACCGTCGGCCAGATCACCTCCGTCCTCGGCGGGGCCACCGAGGCCACGACCCACTACCGGTGGGACACCTCGGCCATCGGTGACGCCGCGTGGTTCGGGTTCCCGTCCAAGACGACGGTCGCCGCCGACGGCTCGGAGGTCGTCGGGTGGCACACGCCGAGCTTCACCATCGCCGCGATCCTCCTCGTCCTGCCGGCCGTCATCGCCCTCATCGCCGAGAACACCGGTCACGTCAAGGCCGTCGCCGAGATGACCGGGCACGACCTCGACCCGGTCATGGGGCGCGCGATCGCGGGCGACGGCGTGGGCACCGTCATCGCGTCGGCCGTGGGTGGCTCGCCCACGACGACCTACGCCGAGAACATCGGTGTCATGGCGGCGACCCGCGTCTACTCGACCGCGGCCTACTGGGTCGCCGCCGGCGTCGCGATCCTCTTCGGCCTCTCCCCCAAGTTCGGCGCGCTCGTCGCGTCGGTGCCGGGTGGCGTGCTGGGCGGCATCACCGTCGTCCTCTACGGCATGATCGGCCTGCTCGGTGCGAAGATCTGGCGCGAGAACGGCGTCGACTTCGGCAACCCCATCAACCTCGTCCCGATCGCCGCCGGCATCGTCATCGGCATCGGCAACGTCAAGATGGTGCTCACCGACAACTTCTCGCTCGAGGGCATCGCGCTCGGCACCATCGTCGTCATCGGCGGCTACCACCTCGCGCGGGCCATCGCCCCGAAGGAGGTCCGCGACCGGATCGGCGGCACCGCGACGGCCGTCGGCGACTTCACCTACGGCGACAGCGACGGGGTCGACGACCTCTACCAGGAGGGCTACCCGGGAGACGCCTCGGGTCGCAGCACCGCCGCTACGCGCCGTGAGAACCCCGGGGAGCCCGACCACTCCGGCCGCCCGGACCACCTCTAGGCCCGTCCGGTCGTCCTCGCCCCGCCCGGGGGGTCCACCTCCGGGCGGGGCGAACCTTTCCCCAGACCGTCCGAGCAGGCAGGATCGCACAGGTGAAACCCGCACCGTTCGTGCACCACGCACCCCGCACCGTCGAGGAGGCCGTGGCCGTGCTGGGCGAGGTCGGCCACGACGGCAAGGTGCTCGCCGGCGGCCAGAGCCTCATCCCGGTGCTCAACATGCGGCTCGCCACCCCGGGCCACCTCGTCGACATCAACGGCGTCGAGGGGCTCGCGCGGGTGGACGTCGACGACCGCTGGGTGCGGGTCGGCGCCCTCGTGCGGCACACCGGGCTCGAACGGAGCGACGAGGCGTATGCCGTGCTGCCCCTCCTGCGCCAGGCCGTCCGCAACGTCGCCCACCCCGCGATCCGCAACCGCGGCACGACCGTGGGGTCCATCGTGCACGCCGACCCCGCGGGCGAGATGCCGGCCGTCGCGGCCCTCACCGGCGGTGTCGTCGAGGCCGTGGGTCCTGGCGGCCGTCGTGAGATCGCGGCGGCCGACTTCTTCGTGGGTCCGCTCGAGACGACCCTCGCCGCCGACGAGCTCGTCGAGGCCGTGCGGTTCGGCCGGTTCGCGCCCGGGACGCGCACGGCATTCGCGGAGTCCGCCCGCCGGCGAGGTGACTACGCCCTTGCAGGGGTGGCCGTGGCCGTGGAGGTGCGCGACGGCGTCGTCCGTGGGGCTCGGGCCTCGTTCGTGTCCGTGACGGAGGTCCCGACCGTGCTCGACCTCGGGCCGGCTCTCACCGGGCGCGGGGCCGACGCCCCCGTGCCCGACGAGGTCGTCGAGCTCGTCCGCGCCCACGTCGAGCCCGAGGCCGACATCCACGCCAGCGCCGACTACCGCCGGATGCTCGCCGCCGAGCTGACCCGCAGGGCCCTCGCCGACGCCCTGGGCGGCCAGGGCACCCCGACGAGCCACGACGCGACGACCACTCGAGGCATCGCGGGCCTCGACGAGGAGGGAGCCGCGTGAGCGAGCCGGCCACCGAGCAGCTGCTCGACATCACCATCTCCGTCAACGGCGTCCCGCGCTCGGCTCGTGCACCCGCCCGTCGGCTGCTGTCGGACTTCCTTCGCCACGACCTCGGGCTGACCGGCACCCACGTCGGGTGCGAGCACGGGGTGTGCGGCGCCTGCACCGTGCTCGTCGACGGCGCGCCGATGCGGTCGTGCCTCATGTTCGCGGTGAGTGCGCGGGCCCACGAGGTCACGACCGTCGAGGGGATCGGCCACGACCCGGCGCGGATGAGCCCGGTCCAGCAGGCGCTCGCCGAGTGCCACGGCCTCCAGTGCGGGTTCTGCACGCCCGGCTTCGTCACGACGATCACGGCCTACCTCGAGGAGAACCCGGACCCCACTCCCGAGGAGGCCCGCGAGGCCATCTCGGGCAACCTGTGCCGGTGCACCGGCTACCAGAACATCGTCCGGGCGGTGTGCCGGGCCGCCGAGATCCGGCGCGAGGGTGGTGGCACGGCGTGACCACGCGGCAGCTCGGGGAGCGGGTCCAGCGTCGCGAGGACCCCCGGCTCCTGACCGGCAACGGACGCTACCTCGACGACCTGGGCCATGGCGCCCTCGCCGCCGCGTTCGTCCGCAGCCCGCACGCCCACGCCAAGGTGGTCGACATCGACATCGACGATGCATGGGAGCTCGACGGCGTCGAGGCGATCTACACGTGGGACGACCTCACCGGCCGGGTCGAGGAGCCGGTGCCGGTGCTCATCCCGCACCCAGCGCTCACCCACCCGCGCACCGGCTACTGCCTCGCCAAGCACGTGGTCAACCACGTCGGGGAGGCCGTCGTCATGGTCGTCGCCCGCGACCGCTACCTCGCCGAGGACGCCGTCCAGCGGATCCGGGTCTCCTACGAGCAGCTCCCCGTCGTGGTCGGGATCGAGCAGTCGCGCGACGGTGCGGCGCTCGTGCACGAGGACGTGCCGGGGAACGTCAGCGCCCACCTCCTCCAGGAGGTCGGGGACATCGAGGCCGCCATGGCCGCCGCCCCGCACACGCTGACCCTCGACCTCGCGATCGAGCGGAGCGCCAGCACGCCGATGGAGGGCCGGGGCGTCTACGCACGCTGGGATGCCGACGACCAGTCGCTGCGCCTCTACTCCTCGACGCAGACGTCGACGGGGGTCCGCGCGGCGGTCGCCGCCAAGCTCGGTATGCCGCTCGGGAAGGTCGAGTGCATCGCCCCCGACGTGGGTGGCGGGTTCGGCGTCAAGATCATGCACCCGTGGCCCGAGGAGGTGCTCGTCCCCTGGGCGGCCCGCAACCTCGGTCGGGACGTGAAGTGGACCGAGGACCGGCGCGAGCACTTCGTCTCCAGCGCGCACGAGCGCGGCCAGCTCCAGGAGGTCACCGTCGGCTTCGACGACGAGGGCCGCGTCCTCGCGCTCGACGTGCGCTTCTGGCACGACAACGGCGCCTACACGCCCTACGGCATCATCGTCCCGATCATCACGGCCACCCAGCTCCTCGGCCCCTACAAGCCGGGCGCCTACCGCGTCGAGTTCTGGTCGCTCTACACCAACACCGTCCTCGTGACCCCCTACCGCGGGGCCGGCCGCCCGCAGGGCTGCTTCGCCATGGAGCGCACCATGGACGCCATCGCGGCGCGGCTCGGCCTCGACCGCGCCGAGGTGCGCTCGCGCAACTTCATCCAGCCCGACGAGATGCCCTACGACCAGGGCCTGATGTTCCAGGACGGCCGACCGCTGAGGTACGACTCGGGCGACTTCCCGGCATCCCTCGCGAAGCTCAAGGCCCTCATCGGCTGGGACGACTTCCCGGCATACCGCGAGCAGGCCGAGCGCGACGGCCGGCGGGTGGGCCTGGGCATCGGGTGCTATGTCGAGGGCACCGGCGTCGGGCCCTACGAGGGCGGCCACGTCCTCGTCGAGACGAGCGGCCGCGTCAACGTGGCGACCGGCCTGACGACCCAGGGGCAGGGTCACCAGACGATCCTCGCGCAGATCGTCGCCGACGAGCTGGGCGTGCGGCTCGACGACGTGTTCGTCACCACCGGGGACACCCGCCGGATGCCGTATGCCGTGGGCACGTTCGCCTCGCGCGGCGCGGTCATGTCCGGCAACGCGGTCGCACTCGCGGCCCGGGTCGTGCGGGCCAAGGCGCTGCGGATCGCGGCCGAGGCCCTCGAGGTCTCCGCCGACGACCTCCAGATCGAGGACGGCGTCATCTCGGTCAAGGGGGCACCCGACGCGGCCCGGATCGACCTGTCGACGGTCGCGGTGCTCTCGAACCCCCTCCGCTACGCCTTCGACGAGTCGGTGAGGTCGGCCACCCAGTTCGCCGGAACCTTCGACCCGGAGAAGCCGCCGGTCGCCGACGACGAGGAGCCCGGGCTCGAGGGCCAGGACTTCTACTCGCCGACGCAGACGACCTTCGCCAACGGCATGCACGCCGCGATCGTCGAGACCGACCCCGTCACGGCCGAGATCCGCATCCTGCGCTACTGCGTCATCCACGACTGCGGGATCATGGTGAACCCGATGATCGTGGAGGGACAGGTGCACGGTGGCGTCGCCCAGGGTGTCGGCGGGGCGCTCTACGAGCGGATGGCCTACGACGAGTCCGGGCAGCTGCTCAACGCCTCGTTCATGGACTTCCTCATCCCCTACGCCTCCGAGGTGCCGCACGTCGAGACCGACCACCTCGAGACACCCAGCCCGCTCAACCCCCTCGGCCTCAAGGGTGCCGGAGAGGCCGGCACCATCCCGGTCTCGGCGGTCATCGCCTCGGCGATCGAGGACGCCGAGGGCATCCACATCCGGTCGATGCCGATCAGCCCGGCCGAGCTGTGGGAGCTGCGCCGGCAGCACGCCGCGTCCGCGTCCACGGGCGCTGTTCCCGGTGCCGACTCCGGATCCGCCCCGGGTCCCGACCCCGGTCCCGTCCCTGCGCAGGAAGGCTCGCGATGAAGATCTCCGGCACCTCCACCCTCGATGCCCCTGTCGACAAGGTCTGGGAGGCGATGCTCGACCCGGCGGTGCTGGCCCGCTGCCTCCCGGGGTGCGAGTCGCTGTCCGTCATCGGCGAGGACCGCTACGCGATGGCGGTCACCGCGGGCGTGGCCGCCATCAGGGGCACGTATGCCGGTGAGGTCGCCCTCTCCGAGATGGTCGCGCCGCACTCGCTCACGATGAAGGCGTCCGGGGCGGGGGCGCCCGGGACGATCGACGCGGACGTCAGGGTGCGCCTCGCCCCGTCGGCCGGCGGCGGCACCGACCTCACCTTCGACGCCGACGCCTCCGTCGGGGGCGCCATCGGCGGCGTCGGGCAGCGGATGCTCGCCGGGGTCACGAAGAAGATGGCGGGCCAGTTCTTCACCGCGCTCGACCAGGACATCGCCGGGCTGCTCCCGGTGGGAGCCCCCGCGGCCGGTCCGGTCGCCCTGCCCGGGGCACCTGCCGCCCCGGGCGTGGCTGCGCCGGGCGTGCCGGGCGCGCCCGGCGCGCCGGGTCAGGTGTATGCCGGCCGGCGGGCCGCCGCCCCTGGTGGCCTCGACCTCGGCTCGGGCGCGGGCTTCGCGCTCGGGGCCCTCGTCGGCGGCCTGCTCGCCCTGGCCGGGGTGGCCCTCGGGGCGCGGATCGGGCGGAGGCGCTGATGCGTGCCTTCACTGCGGCCGCGGTCCAGCTGGCTCCCGTCGCGGGGCCCCTCACCGCGGCATCCGTGGCGGCGAACACCGACCGCTGCGTCGAGATGACCCGGCGCTGCGTCGCCGCGACCGGGGCCGAGCTCGTCGTGCTGCCCGAGTCCGCCACCACCGGCTTCACCCCGGGCTGCCCCACCGAGGAGCTCTGGGAGCTCGTCTCGGAGCTGCCCGGACCCGTCGTGGCACCACTCGTCGACGTCGCGGCCGAGCTCGGCATCCACCTCGTCGTGGGCACCTACGAGCGCGGGCCATCGCCAGAGGTCGTCTACAACTCCTCCGTCCTCGTCGACCCGGCCGGTGAGGTGCTCGGCGTCTACCGGAAGACGCACCCGTTCACCTCGGAGGCCGTCTCGGGCGGTGGCTGGGTCACTCCCGGCGACACGGTGACAGTCTGCGACACCGACCTCGGCCGGATCGGGATGATCATCTGCTTCGACGGGGACTACCCAGAGCTCTGCCGGATCCAGGCGGTGCAGGGCGCCGAGGTCATCTGCCGCCCCTCGGCCCTGCTCCGCTCGGCCGACATCTGGGAGCTCACGTCGCGGGCCCGTGCCTACGACAACCACGTCTTCGTCATCGGCGCCAACGCCGTCGGGGTGGACCCGGCGGGGGTGCTCTACTTCGGCAACTCGCACATCGTCACGCCGGTCGGGCACATCGTCGCGAAGGCCGCGTCGCACGAGGGCTGGGTCTCGGCCCGCCTCGACCCCGAGGAGGCCCTCGCGTCGCTCACCCCGGGGTCCAACATCACCCAGGGCTTCGACCACCTGCGCGACCGCAACCTCGACCTCATCCGCAACTACCGCGACGACCTCGAGGGTCCCGCGAAGACCTCGTTCCCGCACGCGTGAGGACGCGGCTCCCCCGCCGGGACGCGTCGGCGGCGGTCGGGTCGTCGTCGACCCGAGGATGACGGGCTGATGTCGCACGAGCCGGCCCCGGGTGACCCGGTCGACTTCGCGGGCGGGCCGGTCGAGGGTCACCTCCCCGCGGCGTGGATCCACGGTGCTCCACCCGGGGTGCGCTCGCACGACGCACCCATCCAGGTGCACCGCCACGACGAGCACACCCTCGTCCTGCGGCAGAGCAAGGCACTGACGTACGAAGCGCCCTTCCTCTTCCTGCTCTTCGGCAACGACCGCGCCCTACTCCTGGACAGCGGAGACGTCTCCGACCCGGCCCGGATGCCGTTGCGCGAGACCGTCGACGCGCTCGTCGAGAACTGGCTCACCGCCCACCCCCGCGACGGGTACGAGCTCGTCGTCGCGCACAGCCACGCCCACGGCGACCACGTGCGCGGGGACGGGCAGCTCTCGGGGCGCCCGCACACCGTGGTCGTCGGGCGCGACCCCGACGCGGTGCGGGAGTTCTTCGGCGTGCGCGCCTGGCCGCGGGAAATCGTGACGTTCGACCTCGGGGGCCGCGTCCTCGAGGTCATGGGGTGCCCCGGGCACGAGCCGTCGTCGATCGCCGTGTTCGACCCATGGAGCGGCTTCCTCCTGACCGGGGACACCGTCTACCGGGGCCGCCTGTACGTCGACGACCCGCCCGCGTTCCGCGACAGCCTCGACGCCCTCGTGGAGCTCGCCCGCAGCCGTCCGGTCCGCGCCGTGCTCGGGTGCCACATCGAGATGACGCGCACCCCCCGACGCGACTACCCACGCGGCACGACCTACCAGCCCGACGAGCCGCCGCTGGAGATGTCCGTGGCCGACCTCGTCGCGGTGCGCGAGGCCGCGCACGAGGTCGGTGACCGGCGAGGGGCCCACTGGTTCGACGAGTTCGCGATCTTCGTCGGCCCCTGCCGCCTGCCCATGGTGTGGCAGTCCGTGCGGCGAGTGGCGGCCACCGCGACGGCTCCCCTGGGTCGCCGCTGACCGCCCGGGACCGCTCACGGATCGGTCCTCCGGCACCGGATGTCGGTTGATCGGTCCCCCGCCACGGAGGGACCATGGCGCGCATGTCGCTGCCCACCCCTACGCTGCACACCGCCCGCCTCCGACTGCGCCCCTTCGACGACGCGGATGCGGACGACCTCTTCGCGCTGCACAGCAGCGCCCACGTGCTGCGCTACTGGGACGCTCCAACGTGGAGCGACCGCCTGCGGGCCGAGGGGTTCATCACGACGTGCCGGCAGATGGAGGAGGGGGGAACCGGGGCGCGGCTCGCCGTGGACCGAGCCTCCGACGGCGGGTTCATCGGCTGGTGCAGCCTCAACCGGTGGAACCCGGACCACCGGAGCGCGTCCTTGGGCTACTGCTTCCGGGCCGAGGCATGGGGCCACGGCTACGCGACGGAGGCCGCACGCGCCGTGCTGTCGTGGGCGTTCGACACGCTGGACCTGAACCGTGTCCAGGCCGAGACCGATACCCGCAACGTGGCATCGGCCCGCGTGCTGGAGAAGGTCGGGTTCGTGCGAGAAGGGACGCTGCGGGAGGACTGCGTCGTGGACGGCGAGGTGTCCGACTCGTGGGTCTACGGGCTGGTCCGGCGGGAGTGGCGGCCCACCGTCGAGCAGCATCCCGCTGGGGCCCCCGATGACGACACGCGCCCAGCCGCCAGTCGCTGGCCGGGCTGACCGGGGCCGACAGAGGCCGACAGGGGCCGGTAGGTCAGTCGCGCACAGTCCCCCGGACCCACCAGGCCGTCGCCGAGAGGTCGAACGCACCCGTGCCGACGGTCGAGACCAGCTCGCTCCGCAGCGCCGCACGCCGGTCCTCCGTGAGCCCCCTGACGTAGACCCCGGCCGGTCCCTGGCCCTCGAGGAACGGCTGCCAGTAGTCGTCGAAGTCCGTGAAGTGCGTCGACACCTCGAGGAGACCGCCCTCGACGCCCGACAGCCCCGAGCGCTCCCACAGGTCGGTCAGGCCGCCGGGGCGGCCGAGGGGCATGGTGGCCTCGTCCCGCCGCGCCACTGACGGGTCCAGGCGCCCCGCGGCGTCCCAGAGCGTGCGCAGCATCCCCATCCGCCCGCCGTAGTCCCACACCGCGGCCGCCAGCACACCGCCCGGCCGGGTCACCCGGGCCATCTGCGTCACCGCGGCGTCGGCATCCGGCACGAAGTTGAGCACCAAGAGGGCGAGCGCGGCGTCGACCGACCCGTCGGCGAGGGGCAGGTCGTCGGCCCGTCCGGCCTCGAAGCGAACCCTCCGGCCGAGGTCCGCCGCGCGGTCGCGCGCTGCTGTGACGAACGCCGTCGACGGGTCGACCCCCACGACCTCGCAGGAGGGCCAGCGCTCGGCGACCGCGCGGCTCAGGTTGCCGGTGCCGGAGCCCACGTCGACGACCCGGCGCGGCTCCGGCATCCCCACCGCATCGAGGAACACCGGCGCCAGCCGAGCGCTCCACCGCCCCATGAACCGCTCGTAGGCCTGTGCGTCACCGAACACCCCGCCACGGTGCCACCCTGACGGGGCTGCCGCCACCGGCACGGTGACGGGTGGGGGGCGCTCCCTGTGCGCCGCCCCGCCCGTCCGGGTGCACCTGCGGTCAGCAGGTGGTCGCGGGGTCGCCGTCGACGCTCGCCAGGAAGGACCCGAGCTCCCCGGGGCCGTCGAGGCCGAAGAGCCGCGCGACGTTCCCGAGGCCGAGGCGCGGCTCACCGGCGAACGAGCTGGCGTGCTCGCCGAGCCCGCCCGAGGACTGGGCGCCCTGCGAGCTGACGACGCCCCAGCAGTTCGTGGACGAGGGCTGGTCGGCGGATGCCGGCACGGCGAGGGCGATGCTGGCCCCGGTCGCGAGGCCGGCGGTGAGGAGAAGGCGGGTGATGCGCATGATCGGCTCCTTGCGGACGGGACGGTCTCCGTTGACCGTCATCACGGCATTCGGAGCCGACGTCACCGTCGGATGGGTCGATCGGCCGGGAGGCCTGTGCGAGCGGGGACCGCCGGGCTCAGCGCTTCTTGCCGCGCTGCTCGTCCGAGGGGTGCCCGTCGTGGTAGCCGTCGGCGTCCTCGTCGTGCTCGTCGTCGTCGGCCTCGGTCGGGTCCTCGGCGGAGTCGGCCGCGACCGGTTCAGTGGTCCCTGCCTGCGCGGCCGCCTCCGGACCCTCGGCGAGGTCGGCGAGCCGGTCCAGCTCGTCGTTCAGCGCGCCGAGGACGGCCTTGAGCTGGCTGTGCGCGACGCGGGCGTAGGTGCGGACGTACTCGAGCTGCTTGGTCTCCAGGGCGGATGCCGGTGCCCCGGCAGCGACGACGGCCTCGCCGTTCTCGTCGAGCTCCTCCTCGTCGTCGACGGCGGAGGAGGCACGCGCCGCCTCGTGGGCGCGCTGGAGGATGTGGCGGTACTGCTCGCGGGCGGTCTCCTCGAGGTCCCGGGCGTAGGACTGGGCCTCCGCCACGGCCTCGTCGGCGGCCTTCTGCGCCTTCGCCAGGAGCTCGACCGCTCGCAGGCTCACATCCTGGTAGGCCCGCTCCCGCGCCTCTCGGCGGTCACGCTCGTCGCCGACGACCTCGACCGCCTGGTCCTGCTGCTGGGTGTCGCTCACAACGGCTCTCCTTGCGCGGGTTCAGGTTCAGGCGTCGGGCTCGTGCTCGGTGCCGGCATGGCTGCGTACTCCTCGACCTGCACCGTCTCCGGGGGCTTGGGCGTCGCCAGCAGGGCGTGGGTGGCGTGATGCACCATCGCGGGCGAGCCACAGATCATCGCGTGGTAGCGCCCGTCGAAGGTGAGCTCGGCCGCCACGTCACCGACGAGGCCCCGACGTCCCGGGTAGGTGGGGTCGTCGCTGACGACCGGGGTGTAGCGCAGCCAGCCATCTCGGGCGAGGGCCTGGAGCCGCTGGTCCGCGTAGAGGTTCCAGGGGAACCGGACGCCGTGCAGCACGTGGACCTGGCGCATCGGCCACCCGCGCTCCCGGTGCGCACCGATCTCGTCGAGCAGGGCGAGGAAGGGCGCCAGGCCGGTGTTGCCCGCGACGAGGAGCAGGTCGGCGTCGTCCTCGCCGTCGAGCACGAGCCCGGTGCCGACGGGTGCGCCGATCTTGACCACGTCGCCGGGTCGCACCTTGGACACGAACGACCCGCTCACCGTGCCACCAGCCACGGACGCGATGTTGAGGTCGATCGTGCCGTCCTCGCGCGGGGCGTTCGCGGGGGTGTAGAACCGCCACGACCGCGGCACCTGGGGGATGCTCATCGCCATGGACTGCCCGGCGACGTAGGGGATCGGCTCGCTGGGGCGGAGCGAGAAGACCGCGACCTCCCTGCTGATCCGCGTCTTGTCGGTGACCTCCGCCTCCCACCACGCCGGCTGGACGCTCTCCGCCTCGTCGGCGGCGTCGACCATCGTCGACGCGACGATCCCGTAGGCCGCGGCCCAGTCGGCGGCGACCTCCGGCGTCCAGCGGTCGCCGAGGAAGTGGGACAGCGTCCACAGGAGCGAGGCCCCGACGGCGTCGTAGTGGTCGGCGACCACGGAGAAGCGGCGGTGGTCACGGCCCAGCTGCTGGACGAACGGCACGACCGACCCGAGGTCGTCCACCGAGCTGACGATGCGGCCCAGGGCGCCGACCAGGCGGTCCCGCTGGGCGCTCATGACGAGCGGGAAGAGGGCCCGAAGCTCGGGGTTGGTGATGAACAGGTGGGCGTAGAAGTACGACGGGACGTCGTCACCGTTTCGGGCGACCTCGGCCCACGTCGACTTCAGCCGGTCCGTGTCCATCGGAACCCCCTCTGACCTCTCTCAGTCCTTCGAGACGACTTGCGGTCGCACGGCCCCGAGCACACCGGCGACGTCACCCTGGACGTCCTCGGGAGCGCCGGCCTCGGCCAGGATCGCCATGAGGTGCTCGCCGACCCGAGCGTAGTCCTCGTCGGTGATGCCGAGGGGCTGGTGCGCCTCGTCGAGGGGACGGCCGTCGTAGTCGTCGGGTCCGCCGAGCACCGAGGTGAGCATGAGGACCATGTGGCGCTTGAGCCGGGGGAGGTCGATCCCCTCGAAGTAGTGCCCCACGAGCGGGTCGGTCGTCACTCTCTTGTACAGCTCGTCGACGACCGCGGCGACCGCGGGTGCACCACCGATACGTTCGAAGTCCGACGCCATCTGAGTGACCTCCTGCTCACGGGGCGGCCACGTCGCCGCTCTCTGGACGTTTCGGACGAGCGTATCGGCTGCACCTGAATGTGCAACTGCGGCTGGTGCTACGGGTGTGACGGCTGAGAGAATCCTCACCCTTGCCGGCAACGGTGGCGAGGTTGGATGCCACAGCCCGGTCCCGTCGGCAGAAAGTGCCAACGAAACCACCCCACTCACCGGGCTTGAATCGTGGCCATGGCGCAGGACCAGCACCGACGGATCAGGGTGGGCATCGACACCGGTGGCACGTTCACCGACGTCGTCGCCGTCGACGAGGAGACCGGCGAGCTCGTCACGACGAAGACCCCGAGCACCCCCGCGAACCCCGCCGACGGGTTCATCGCCGGCATCGAGAAGATCCTCGGCGTGCTCGGCGCCGACGGCCGCGACATCACCGCGGTGTGCCACGGCACCACGGTCGCGACGAACAAGCTGCTCGAGGGGAAGGTCGAGAAGCTCGGCTTCGTCACCACCGAGGGCTACGAGTTCATGCTCGAGATCGCCCGGCAGGCCGTGCCCGACGGCTACGGCAACTCCTACTTCTGGGTCAAGCCGCCGCGGATCGTCGCGGCCGACCACGTCCGCACGGTCGGGGGGCGCCTGGACTTCGAGGGGCACGAGCTGCGTCCGTTCAGCGAGGCGGATGCCGTGGCCGCCGCGCGCTGGTTCCGCGACCGGGGCGTCACCACCATCGGCGTGAGCTTCCTGCACTCCTACGCCAACGACGCCCACGAGCTCGCGATGCGCGAGGTGCTCCGGCGCGAGCACCCGGACGCCGTCGTCTCGATCAGCTCTGAGGTGCTGCGCGAGTACCGCGAGTACGAGCGCTCCATGACCACCCTCGTCGATGCCGCGGTCAAGCCGAACGTCAGCCGCTACGTCTCCAACATCAGCTCGCGCTTGCGGGAGCTGTGGCGGGCGACGGACGAGCCCACCGGTGGGCTGAGCGGTGTCGGGGGGGTGCACGGGAGGGCGGAGCCCACCCGTGGGTTCTACGTCATGAAGTCCAACGGTGGCGTGCTCTCAGCCGACGAGGTCGTGCACCAGCCCATCACGACGGTCCTGTCGGGCCCGGCCGCGGGCGCGCTCGGCGCGGCCCTCATCGCCCGCCGCGCCGGCTTCGCCAAGGTCCTCACCTGCGACGGCGGGGGCACCTCGACCGATGTCTCGGTCGTCCTCGACGGCGAGCCGACGCTCACGACCGAGGGCACGGTCGGCGCCTACCCGAGCAAGATCCCGATGATCGACGTCGTCACGGTCGGCGCCGGGGGCGGCTCGATCGCGTGGACCTCCCCCGAGGGTGCGCTCAAGGTCGGACCGCAGTCTGCCGGCGCCGACCCCGGACCGCTCTGCTACGCCCAGGGCGGCACCGAGCCGACGATCACCGACGCGCACCTCGTGCTCGGCCGCATCCCCCCGCACCTCCTGGGCGGCGAGATCCCGCTCGACGTCGGCGCCGCCCGCCGCGGCGTCGAGGAGCTCGCCGGGCGGCTCGGCCTGGACCCCGAGCGGTGCGCGGCCGGCATCCTCGAGGTCTCGGCGTGGAACCAGGCCAACGCGCTGCGCCAGGTCAGCGTCAAGCGCGGCCTCGACGTGCGGGACTTCGTGCTCACGACGTTCGGCGGCTCGGGGTCGCTCCTCGCCTGCCGCCTCGTCGACATCCTCGACCTTGCCGGCGTCGTCGTGCCGCAGAGTCCGGGCACCGTCAGCGCCTTCGGCCTGCTCACCGTCGACGTGAGGAACGACTACGTGCAGACCCACGTCGCGCGCCACGCGAGCCTCGACCACGGGGCGGTCGAGGCGGTGTTCGACGAGCTGACCGCCCGTGCCGCAGCAGCTCTCGACACCGAGGGGTTCCCCCGCGAGGCGCACGAGTACGTCCGGACGGTCGACCTCCGCTACTTCGGCCAGGCCTACGAGGTGCGGGTGCCGGCCGGGCCGGGCCGCGTCGACGAGGCGTATGCCGTGGCCGTCGCGGACCGCTTCCACGCGGAGCACCGCCGCCTCTACGGCTACGACTTCCGCGACGACCCCCGCCAACAGGTCGAGTGGGTCAACCTGCGCGTCACCGGGGTCGGCCCGATCACGCGGCCCGAGCTCCAGGAGCTCCCGGCCGCCGGCAGTGGGTCCGCGCAGGAACGGGCCGGACGGTCGACCCGAGACGTGTGCTTCGACGCGGATGCCGGGTACGTCGGCACCGACGTCTACTGGCGCGCCGACCTGCGGGCCGGGGACACCTTCTCGGGGCCCGCGATCGTCGAGGAGTTCGGCTCGACCGTGCCCGTCCACCCCGGGTTCGCCGTCCGCGTCGACGCCTACGGCAACCTCGTCGTCACCAAGGAGGCGCAGTGAACAGCGCGGGCCTGCCCACGGCATACGAGCACGGCAACCGGCTGACGGCCGAGGGCTCGGCGGTCGACCCGATCCTCGTCGAGATCGTGCAGGGGACGCTGGCCAGCGTCGAGATGGAGGTGGAGACCGCCATCGCGCGGACCAGCCGCAGCCCGATGATCCGCGACGCCCACGACTTCCGCGCCGGCATCCACGACCGGCAGCTCCGCAAGCTCACGGGCCGCTCGTACTCCGCCCTCGTCCACCCGATCGCGCGGGACTTCCCCCTGGCGGAGATGCGCGAGGGCGACGTGTTCTTCCACAACGACGTCTACGAGTCGGAGGGCGGCATCGGCCACCTGCCCGACCTGTGCGTCACCGTGCCGGTCTTCCACGAGGGCGCGGTCGTCGCGTTCGTGCAGGCGTTCGGGCACCACGACGACATCGGCGGCGCGGTGCCCGGGTCGATGCCGAGCAGCGCGCGCACCGTCTTCGAGGAGGGGCTCTCGGTCCCCCCGATCAGGCTGTGGGATGCCGGGGTGCCCAACGAGGCGGCGCTGCGGATCATGACCCGCAACTCCCGGATGCCGGACAGCCTCGCCGCCGACCTCGACGCCGAGTGCTCGGCGTGCCTCATGGGTGCGCGGCGACTCTCGGAGCTGTTCACCCGCTACGGCCGCGAGACGATCGAGACGGCGTTCGACGCGATCCTCGACGCGACGACCGAGACCTACCGCCGGGAGATCCTCAGCAGGATCCCCGACGGCACCTACGTCTGGGAGGACTACGCGGAGCACGACGGCGTGGACGAGCCGAGGCTGCACACCCAGCGGATCACGCTGACCAAGGAGTCGACCGGGGGCCCGGGACCCGGCGACGGCGGGCCCAGGCTCGTCATCGACTTCACGGGCACCAGCCCCCAGGCGAAGGGCCCGATCAACCACTGTGGCGACTACGTCGGCGGCAACTTCCTCAAGAAGTGGCTCGCCCCCATCCTCCGCAACCTCGCCGACACGCCCGAACGGATGGCCGAGCTCGACGTCAACGAGGGCGTCGTGCCGCTCATCGAGATGCGCTTCCCCGAGAAGGGGACGCTGCTGACCCCGATCTACCCGGCCCCGACGAACGCCCGCACGTTCGTCATCCTCCGCCTGCTCGGTGTGCTGGCGGGCGTGGTGGCGAAGGCCGTGGACGGACGGATGCCGGCCGACCAGGAGACGATCCGCTACACCGGTGTCTACGGCAAGGACCGCGACGGCAACGACTACCTCATGCGCGAGGTGCTCGGGGGCGGCTCCGGTGGCCGCTACTACGCCGACGGGGAGGACACGATCCACGTCGTCCCGGACTCGCGGAACCTGCCGACCGAGTTCACCGAGAGCCGCTTCCCGTTCGTCGTCGAGCGCCTCGGCCTCGCCGTCGACTCCGGGGGCGCTGGGCGGCACCGGGGCGGCCTCGGGTACGAGAAGCACCTCCGGATGCTCGAGGACGCGCACTTCATGTCCATCGCCGACCGCTCGATCCTCGCGTGCTGGGGCGTCAAGGGCGGGCGGGCGGGTCGGCCGTTCGAGGTGACGGTCGACCTCGGCGGCCCGGACGAGCGGGTCGTCGAGGCCCTCGTCGACGCCGAGCCCGTGCGCGCCGGTCAGGTCATCCGCATCCGCACGACCGGTGGCGGTGGCTGGGGCGACCCCCTCGACCGGCCCTATGACGAGGTCGACCGCGACCTGCGCTGGGGCAAGGTCTCGTTCGAAGGGGCCCGTCGCGACTACGGGGTCGTCGCGACCGGCTCGAAGGACGACCCCGTCATCGACACCGCCGCGTCCGACGCCCTCCGGGAGGAGCTCCGAGGGGCACGGCCTGAGCACGCCCCCTTCTTCGACCGTGGGCCCGGGTATGCCGCGCTGTCGGGTGGCGCCCCCGCCGCCGAGGTCGACTGGGTGTGAGCGACCGACCCGGACCCGCCGACGGCCACGTGGCCGATCGTCGGCCCGTCCTCGTCGTGGGCGCCACAGGCAAGACCGGCCGCGCCGTCTGTGCTGCACTGGTGGCGCGAGGGGTGAGGGTGCGGGCCGCGGTGCGCCCCGGCCGCGAGGACGCCGCACCGCCGGGCACCGAGGCCGTCCCCGTCGACCTCGCCCAAGGGCAGGGACTCGAGGCGACCCTCGACGGCACGCGGGCGGCATACCACCTCGCTCCCAACGTGCACCCCGACGAGGTGGGCATCGCGCGCCGCGTGGGCATCGCCGCCTCCGCGGTCGGGCTGCCCAGGCTCGTGTTCCACTCCGTGCTCCACCCCGACGACCAGCGGATGCCGCACCACCTCCGCAAGGCCGAGGCCGAGCGCGTGCTGCACGACCTCCTGCCGGGTCGGGTCGTGGTGCTGCGGCCGGCGGCCTACCACCAGAACCTCCTCGCGCAGGCCCTCGCCGGCGTCATCACCGTGCCGTACTCGTTGGACGCACCGTTCAGCACGGTCGACGTCGACGACGTCGGGGAGGTCGCCGCGCGGATCCTCCTGGAGCCGGGCCGCGAGGACGACGCCACGCACGACCTGGCCGGGCCGGAGGTGCTCACGACGCGGCAGATGGGCCGGGTGGCGACGACGGTGCTCGGTCGCCCGGTCGAGGTGCACCGGACGACGGTGGCCAGCTGGCGAGAGGGGCCGGGCGCCCCGCTCCCGGCCAGCGCCCGCGACGACCTCGCGGCGATGTTCGCGGCCTACGACGACGGTGGTCTCGTCGGTGACCCGGCCGAGCTCGCCACCCTCCTCGGCCGGGTGCCGACGACGTGGGGTGAGGCCCTGGCACGGGCCGACGCCGGCCGTGCCAGGACCTGATCCCTCGCGGCGGAGGCATTCGCGGGGCCGCACGCCCGGCATACGGCGTGGTGGGAGGATCGAGCGGTGGACGAGGACCAGACGTGGCTGTCGCGAGCCGTGCGGCTCGCCACCGACAACGTGGCTCGCTCGGGTGGTCCGTTCGGCGCCCTCGTCGTGCGCGACGGCGAGGTCGTCGGGGAGGGGGGCAACCGGGTGACCGCGGACCTCGACCCCACGGCGCACGCCGAGGTCGTCGCGATCCGGGCGGCGTGTCGCCGGGTCCGTGACGTCAGCCTCGCGGGTGCGACGATCTACGCCTCGTGCGAGCCGTGCCCCCTCTGCCTCGCCGCGGCGCTGTGGGCCCGGCTCGACGCCGTCGTCTTCGCCGCGGACCGCGAGGCCGCCGCCCGGGCCGGGTTCGACGACGCCACGTTCTACCGCCTCCTGCGTCCCGCGGCCGACCCCGCCGCGTGGCCGATGCGGGTCGTGCACCTTCCGACCCCGACGTCGGAGGAGCCGTTCGACGCGTGGCGGGCCAGCGAGGAGCGCACGCCGTACTGACCGGGTGCCAAGGGCCCGCCCGTCCCGGCCCGACGGCATACTGGGTCGCTTCCCAGCACGGAGGCCGGCATGGACGTCAGCACCTTCTACGCCCTGTTCTCGGCGACCTGCTTCACGCTCACCGGCCTGTGGTGGTCCGTCGTCGAGAAGCACCGCGACTGGCTCCGCATCCCGGCCATGCGTCGCCGGGTCGGCTCGGTCTACCTGTCGTTCCTCCTCCCCGCGCTGATGGGTCTCTTCGCGCAGATCGGCGGCAGCGAGAGCCCGGCGTTCTGGCGGGTCAGCTTCGTCGTCATCGCCCTCGTCGGGTGCATCTCCACGGTCGTGCTCCTGCGGAACGCGCGACACGAGGCCGACGCGGGGCCGTTCGCCCGCCACTGGTGGGGCGCCGCGGTGCTGTATGCCGTCGTCGCCCTGCTCGGGGTGGCCCCCGAGGTGGCCGGGTGGGTCGGCCTGACCGCGCTGCAGGCCGAGGCCACCGTCCTCGTCCTGCTCGTCACGCTCGCGCACGCGCTGGTCTGGGAGTTCATGACGCACGAGGTGCACGGCGAGCCCACCTGACCTCGTGCCGTGGCTACGGTGGACCGATGGCTGAGTACGAGGTCAACGCGGCCGCGGTCGCCCACGTGCGCGACCTCATCGACAAGCACCAGTAC
Source organism: Ornithinibacter sp. (assembly GCA_035703305.1). Lineage (GTDB taxonomy): Bacteria > Actinomycetota > Actinomycetes > Actinomycetales > Dermatophilaceae > Fodinibacter. The sequence goes on from DASSYJ010000063.1 coordinate 19,964, forward strand.
GTCCTCGACAGCGAGTGGGGCGAGGTGCAGCCCGACGCCGCCGCCGAGAACGCCTACCTCGAGAGGCACTCGTGGGAGGACTACGCCGGGTGGCACCTCGGCCTGACCAGGGGCGCCACCGACGAGACCAAGGCGCGCTATGCGTTCGTCGTCGGTGACTTCCGGCGGGTGCACCGCAGCGCCCTCATCGCCTGCGTGTACCGCGCCGGCGAGTGGCGGCACAAGGACGTCGAGCTCGCCGCGCACGACCTGCTCCAGCACCTCGACGCGACGAGCGGCTGACCTGCCGCAGCCCCGGGCGGGCCGATGACGGCCCGCCCTGCCGAGCCCGGCGTCGGCGCGCGTGGCTAGGTTGACGGCATACCCGCCCCGTCGCCAGGCCAGGAGAGACCCGTGAGCGGACCACTCGACGACGTCGTCGTCATCGACCTGACCCGGGCCCTCGCCGGACCCCACTGCGCCATGATGCTCGCCGACATGGGGGCGCGGGTCATCAAGGTGGAGAGCCCCGACGGCGGAGACGAGTCCCGCGGGTGGGGTCCGCCGTTCGTCGGGCCCGACGACCAGCCGGTGTCGACGTACTTCCTCTCCTGCAACCGCAACAAGGAGTCGGTGACCCTCGACCTCAAGTCCGAGGACGGCGCCGAGATGCTGCGCCGACTCGTCGTCCACGCCGACGTGCTCATCGAGAACTTCCGCCCCGGGGTGCTCGACCGCCTCGGCTTCCCCACCCAGCGGCTCCACGAGCTCAACCCCGGTCTCGTCCTCCTCTCGATCAGCGGGTTCGGGCACGACGGCCCCGACGGCGGGCGGGCCGGGTACGACCAGATCGCCCAGGGCGAGGGCGGCCTCATGTCGCTCACCGGCTCCGACGCCGACCACCCCCAGCGGGTCGGCGTGCCGATCGGCGACCTCCTCGCCGGGATGTACGGCGCCTACGGTGTCGTCTCCGCCCTCCACGAGCGCCACCGCACCGGGAGGGGCCGGGTCGTGCGCACCTCGCTGCTCGCCTCGATCGTCGGGGTCCACGCCTTCCAGGGCACCCGGTACACCGTGGCAGGAGAGGTCGGGCACGCCGCCGGCAACCACCACCCGTCGATCTGCCCGTACGGCCTCTTCACGTGCGCCGACGGGTTCGTCCAGCTCTCCTGCGGCAGCGAGGGCCTGTGGCAGCGGCTCGCGGCGGGGTTCGGACTCGATCCGGTCGCTCCCGGCTTCGCCACGAACCGGGAGCGCGTGGGCAACCGCGACGTCGTCGTCGAGACGCTCAACGCGGCGTTCTCGACCTGGTCCCACGCCGACCTCCTCGCGCGGCTGGCCGAGCTCGGCATCCCCGCGGGCGAGGTGCGCACGCTCGACCGGGTCTATGACTGGGAGCAGACCCGGAGCCAGGGCCTCGTCATCGACGTCGACCACCCGCTCCTCGGGCCGATCGAGATCCCGGGGCCGCCCATCCGCCTGGACGACAACGCGTATGCCGGTGGGCGTGAGTCGCACCTCCCGCCACCGCTGCTCGGGCAGCACAACGAGAGCGTCCGGGCGTGGCTCGACGAGCTGGATGCGCGCTGACGGGGTGGGCTCGCCCTTCCGGGGTCGCGAGGCGGGTTGCCAACGCGGCACCCGGCGTTGGGCAGAACTCGACAAGGCGACGCGTGGGGCCGCCTCCCTAGGGTCGAGACATCGACGACCGATGACGGAGGTGGCGTGACGTGCGGGTCCTGCTCGCCCTCGGTGGCAACGCGATGACCGCGCCGGACGGCAGCGCCACGCCGGCCGCCCAGATCGAGGCGGTGGGCGTCGCCATGCAGGCCGCGTCGCGCCTCGTCGCCGCGGGCCACGAGCTCGTCGTCACGCACGGCAACGGACCGCAGGTCGGCAACATCCTCGTGAAGAACGAGCTGGCGGCGCACGTCGTCCCGCCCGTCCCGCTCGACTGGTGCGGTGCCCAGACCCAGGGGACCCTCGGCTTCACGATCCTCAACGCCCTCGACCTCGCCCTCGCCGAGGTCGGTGCCGTGCGCCCGGTCGCCGCCCTCGTAACCCGCACGCTCGTCGACCGCGACGACCAGGGTTTCACGCACCCCAGCAAGCCCATCGGGCGCTACCTCCCGCGCGAGCAGGCCCGGGCGATGATCGACCACGGGCAGGTGTGGGAGGACCGCGGTGAGAAGGGCTGGCGGCGGGTCGTCGCGTCCCCCGAGCCCATCGAGGTTCTCGACGTGGGCGCGGCGCGGACGCTGCTCGAGGCCGGGCACGTCGTCGTCGCGGCCGGTGGCGGCGGCATCCCCTGCGTGCGGGAGGCGGGCGGCCGCATCCGCGGGGTCGAGGCCGTCATCGACAAGGACCTCACGGCCGCACTGCTCGCCGCCACGCTCGGCGCCGACGTGCTCGTCATCGCGACCGACGTCGACCACGCCGCCGTCGGCTGGGGCAGCCCCGGGCAGCGGGACCTCGGCCGGGTGACCCTCACCGAGATGGCGGGGTATGCCGCAGACGGCCAGTTCGCGTCGGGGTCGATGGGGCCCAAGGTCGAGGCGGCCATGCGCTTCGTCGCCGGGGGCGGGTCGCGCAGCGTCATCACGTCCCTCGCCCGCATCACCGACGCCGTCGAGGGCGGCTTCGGCACCGTCATCGAGCCCGACTGAGCGACCCCCGACCCAGGACCCCGGGGCGACCGACCCGGACCGAACGACAACAGAACCGACAGACCAGGCCGGCCCCCCGGCATACAGGAAGGAACGCACCGTGCCCGACGCCATCGAGGTCCGCAAGGTCCCCCTGCACACCGTGTCCGACGCGTCCGAGCTGGGGAGGCTCATCGACGACGGCGTCATGGACGCCAGCCGCGTCGTCGCCGTCATCGGCAAGACCGAGGGCAACGGCGGGGTCAACGACTACACGCGCATCATCGCCGACCGGGCGTTCCGCGAGATCCTCGTCGCGAAGGGCGCCCCCGCCGACCAGGTCAGGGAGATCCCGATCGTCTGGTCAGGGGGCACCGACGGGGTGATCAGCCCGCACGCGACGGTCTTCGCCACGGTGCCGGCCGACCGGGCCGAGCAGACCGACGAGCCGCGGCTGACCGTGGGCTTCGCGATGTCCGAGCACCTGCTGCCCGAGGAGATCGGCTACACCCCGATGATCGAGAAGGTCGCCGCGGCGGTGAGGGTCGCGATGGAGCGCGCAGGCATCACCGACCCGGCCGACGTGCACTACGTGCAGACCAAGACCCCGCTGCTCACGATCCACACGATCCGTGACGCCAAGGCGCGCGGCCGGACGGTCTGGACCGAGCACACCCACGAGTCGATGGACCTCTCGAACGGCTGCACCGCGCTCGGCATCGCCGTCGCGCTCGGGGAGATCGAGATGCCGGGCGACGCCGACGTCATGCACGACCGGTCGCTCTACTCGTCGGTCGCGTCGTGCTCGTCGGGCGTGGAGCTCGACCAGGCGCAGGTCGTCGTCGTCGGCAACGCGCGGGGGGTCGGCGGCCGCTACCGGATCGGCCACTCCGTCATGCAGGACGCCCTCGACCAGGACGGCATCTGGGCGGCGATCAGGGATGCCGGGCTCGACCTGCCCGAGCGACCGCACCGCAGCGACATCGGCGGCCGGCTCGTCAACGTGTTCCTCAAGTGCGAGGCGTCCCTCGACGGCCAGGTCGCCGGGCGGCGGAACGCCATGCTCGACGACTCCGACGTGCACTGGCACCGACAGATCAAGTCCTGCGTCGGCGGCGTCACGGCCTCGGTGACCGGCGACCCGGCGGTCTTCGTGTCGGTGTCGGCGGCCCACCAGGGGCCCGACGGCGGGGGCCCGGTCGCGGCGATCGTCGACCTCGGCGAGGGCGAGCCGACGGGGTACCGCCCACCCACGGCCTGAGCCTCAACTTTCTCGCCCGATGCGAGAACCTTCAGGTCAGCACCCCAACGGTTGTGGTGCCGACCTGAGGGTTCCTGCTCCGGGCGAGAAAGTTCCAGATGGTGTCAGTGGGCGAAGTGGCGGGTGCCGGTGAAGTACATCGTCACGCCGGCCGCCCGGGCCGCCTCGACGACCTCGGCGTCGCGCATCGACCCGCCGGGGGCGACGACCGCGCGGACCCCGGCGTCGAGGAGCACCTGCAGCCCGTCGGCGAACGGGAAGAAGGCGTCGGATGCCGCCACCGCCCCGCGCGCCCGGTCGGCGCCTGCGCGCGACACGGCGAGGTGGCAGGAGTCGACGCGGTTGACCTGACCCATGCCGATGCCGACGGACGCGCCGCCACGGGCGAGGAGGATGGCGTTCGACTTCACGGCGCGCACGGCACGCCAGGCGAACTGGAGGTCACTCAGGGTCGCCTCGTCGGCCGGGTCCCCCGCGACGAGCCGCCAGTGGGCGGCGTCGTCGCCACCGGTGGCGGTGCCGGCCTCGTCCCGGATGACGGCGTCCACGGCATCCCGCTGCTGCATGAGCAGGCCGCCGCTGATCGGGCGGATCTCGGCGCCGCCGTGGGCGGGTGTCGCGCACTCGAGGAGCCGGATGTTCCTCTTCGCGGTGAGCACCTCGAGCGCCTCCGGGTCGAACCCCGGCGCGACGACGACCTCGGTGAAGATGTCCGCCACGGTCCGGGCCATGTCGGCCGTCACGGGTCGGTTCGTCGCGATGATCCCCCCGAACGCTGAGACCGGGTCGCACTCGTGCGCCTTGCGGTGCGCGTCCGCGATGTCCGACCCGACGGCGATGCCACAGGGGTTCGCGTGCTTGATGACCGCGACGGTCGGCCGGTCGCCCTGGTCGTAGGCCGCGCGCACCGCGGCGTCGGCGTCGACGTAGTTGTTGTAGGACATCTCCTTGCCGTGCAGCTGGCGCGCCTGAGCGAGGCCCGGCCTGGGCTGGAACCCGCTCGTGTAGAGGGCCGCCCGCTGGTGCGGGTTCTCGCCGTAGCGCAGGACCGCCGACTTGTCCCACGTCGCGCCGACCCAGGCCGGGAACCCCGTGCCGTCGGAGGTGTCGGTGTAGGCGTTGCCCATCCACGAGGCGACGTGCACGTCGTAGGTCGCGGTGTGGACGAAGGCCTCGGCGGCGAGCCGCTTGCGCTGCGCGAGCGTGAAGCCGCCGCCGCGCACGGCATC
>DASSYJ010000120.1:0-2327 GCA_035703305.1 Ornithinibacter sp.
CGTCGAGGTCGAGGCGGACCCGGAGTCGGGGGACATCCACCTGGTCCGCGGGCCGCACTACCGGGGCATCCAGTTCCACGCCGAGTCGATCCTCACCGAGCACGGCTACGACCTCCTTCACGAAATCGTTGTCGACCTGCTGCTCGATGGCCGTGACCCGGTGGGGGACCCCGCGTAGCGTCTGCGCTCCACCAGCCGACATCGGGGAAGGGGGGACGGGGGAGCCATGCTGCGCGCACGCATGCGGCGGTCGGCCGCCGGCCTGGCCGCGGTCACGATCGCCCTCCTCGGGGCGTCCGCCTGCTCGGGCGACCAGCCCCACGTGGCGCGCGGCCCCGTCTCGACCCGGCCGCTGCCGACGGTGCAGCCGTCGGCGAGCACGGCCGTCCAGGCGACGTCGAAGAGCCCGAACATCGTCTTCGTGCTCATGGACGACTTCTCGATGGACCTGCTGCCCACGCTGCGCAACGCGAGCCGGATGGCGGCGGAGGGGGCGTCGTACCCGCACTCCTTCGTCGTCGACAGCCTCTGCTGCGTGTCGCGGTCCGCCACCTTCACCGGGCAGTACCCGCACCAGACCGGGGTCCTCACCAACACCTCGAACCTGCCCAACTCGGTCGGACCGATGGGCGGCTGGCCGGCGTTCCAGGCGCACGGTGACGAGAAGCGCACCTTCGCGGTCCACCTCCAGCGCGGCGGCTACACGACCGGGTTCGTCGGGAAGTACCTCAACCAGTACAACTACCAGCCGGACACCGGTCTGCCGCCCGCGCCGCCGGGCTGGTCGGACCTGCGGGTCGTCTTCGAGTCCGCCTACAAGGGCTGGGACTTCAACGAGACCTACGTCGAGGACGGCCGCGTGCAGATGCGCCCCGTCCCCGCCCCTCCCGCGCTCGCGCCGGACCCGGTGAAGGACGAGTCCTACGCCGGCACCGTGATCGCGAACAATGCCCTCGACTTCATCCACGAGCACGCCGACGACGCGAAGCCGTACTTCCTCGAGGTCGCGCCGTACGCCACGCACAGCCGGATCGACACCAGCTCGGCCTACCCCGACGACCCGCTCTTCCCGCCGGCGTTCCGGGACCGGCCCCACCCCGGGTCCCCGTTCGGGAACTGCGGCGCGGTCGACTGCCGCGACCTGACCGTGCGGAACCTCCCCGGGTACGCCGACCCCCAGGACGACAACGCGCCGCGCCGCCTCGACGGCTCGGCGGCGCCGACGTGGAACCCGCGGCCCGTCCCGCTGCCGCCCCGGGCCGCCGAGAGTGCGATGCGCAACCGGGCGCGGATGGCGCAGTCGGTGGACCGGATGCTGGGCCGGATCCTGCGCACGGTCGACGACAACACCTACGTCGTGCTCACCTCCGACAACGGCTTCCACCTCGGCCAGCACGGGCTGAGCATGGGCAAGGGCACGGCGTACGCCTCCGACATCCAGGTTCCGCTGGTCGTCGTCGGCCCCGGCGTGCCCGCGGGCCCGCGACAGGACCTCGTCTCCAACGTCGACCTGGCCCCGACCTTCGAGGACCTCGCGGGCCTGCGCCCGCCGGCGTTCCGCTCCGGGCGCTCCCTGGCGCCCTCGCTGCGCGACCCCTCCGCGATCACGGGCGACTACGCGTTCGTCGAGCACACCTGGTCCCTGTCTCCCGGCATGGACCCGGACCGGCCGTTCACCGCGCGCGGGCTGGACGTGATCCCGTCCTACGTCGCCGTCCGGAGCCGCGACGGGCTCCTCGTCCGCGACGACCTCGACCCGAGCTGGCTCGCCACCGACTACGCCTACGAGTTCTACGACTACACGGCCGAGCCCTGGGAGCGGACCAACCGGTACGGCGACCCGCGCTACGCCGACGAGATCGCCCCCCTGATGGGGAAGCTGGCGCAGTTCGACCGCTGCTCCTCGGCCGTGGGCGCCGACCCGGTGCGCGGCGAGTGCCGCGACCTGACGCTGGCGGCCGACCAGTAGGTTGGCCCGGTGGCCGCACCGGACGTGGTCGTCGTGGACCACCACGACTCCTACACGTGGAACCTCGTCCACCTCGTCGCGTCCGTCACCGGGCGCCTGCCCACCGTCGTCCAGCACGACGAGGTCGACGCCGACGAGGTGCTGCGCCACTCCCACGTCGTGCTGTCACCGGGGCCGGGGCGCCCCGACGACCCGGCCGACTTCGCGGTCGGCCGGGACGTGCTGCTGGCCGCCACCCGGCCGGTCCTCGGGGTCTGCCTGGGCATGCAGGGCCTGGTCACGGCGTACGGCGGCACGGTCGACCGGGTCGAGCCCGCGCACGGGGAGGTCGCCCGGGTCGACCACGACGGCCGGGGTG
>DASSYJ010000095.1:0-3892 GCA_035703305.1 Ornithinibacter sp.
CGCAGCGAGCACGCCCCGCAGGTCGCGCCGGTCCTCGTCCTTGTATCCCGTGACCGCAGCACGCAGCGCGCCCTCGAAGCGGGCGCCCGCCCAGCACACCGGCATACCCGGTGGGCACGGCTCCGGACGCACCGGCTGGGCGCCACCGACGAGGGATGCCGCGCGCACAGCCGCCCTGCACGTGCGGCACAGCGGCCCGCCCACCCCATGGCAGGAGGCGCACTGCGGGGGGAGGACGAGGTCGGCGGCGGCGCCGACCGCGTGGCCGACGCGCGCCCAGACCCCGTCCCCCATCCGACCAGCCTGGCCGCGCGCACCCACGCCGACCAGACACCTCGACCGTCCTGTGGACGGGAGGGACGCGAGGGCTTCCCTGTGGACGGCTCAGCCGGCGGCGATGGCGAGGTCCGTCGCCGGTCCGCTGTCGACCCACTGCGAGCCGGCCCGGCCCAGCAGGCGCCCCTTCGACGTGACGACCCAGAGGTCGCGCTCGCCGTCGGTCGAGGCGATGGTGACCCCGTCGACCACCGGCGTCAGCGGCCGCACCTCCCCACCGAGGGTGAGGATCGTCGGCTGGAGGGTCTTGCCGCCCTGGAGCACGCCGAGGGTCGCCAGCGTGCGTCCGTCGAGCCAGGCCAGACCGGACGCGCGCACGAGGGGCGACCCCAGCCGGAGCGGCGGCGCGAGGCGCTGCGGGAGACCACCGCCGGTGCGCACGACACCCGCCACGTCGACCCGCACGGCCGAGCCGTCCGCCAGCGTGGACACGACGGCCACGAGGTCCCCTCCGGGCGAGACGCGCGCCTCGACGACCCGGCGCCCGGCCAGCCAGCCGGCCTCGACCGGCTGCGCGGCGGCGGCCTTCGCGTCGGCAGGCGCGGCGGCCGTGTCGACGACCCAGAGGCGTGGTGCGTCTCGCCCCTGCGGTCCGACGGCGCCGACCCACAGGAAGCCGCGCTGGTCGTAGGACGGGTTTCCGACGTCCTTCCCGTCGAGCGGCACCTCGTAGCGGTTGGTCCCCTTCCAGCGCGAGACACCGTCACCCCCGGGGTCGACGCCCGCCAGCTCCGCCCCGTCAGCCGACAGGGCGAGCCGGTGGAAGGCCTGCGGCACGGGTGGGTAGCTGCGCGCCCCGGTCGGCTCGCGCGGCTCCTGCTCCCCGAGCAGCCGGGGGTCGAACCCCACGACGTCGTTGCCACGGCGCACGACCGGCCGCGCCGGGCTCGGCCCGGGCGCCGTCGTGAACCCGATCTCCGCCAGCGTCCCGGCGGAGCCGTCGAGCCCCTGGAGGTCGACCGGCACGCCGTCGACCGCGAGGGAGATGCGCATGACCGAGGAGTCCTGGGTCAAGGTGCTGACGAACTGCGCCCACACGTTCTCCCGCGTGGCCTCGCCCGGGGCGAGCGGTGTCGAGATGAGGTTCACCGACGCCACGCCCGCGTCGATCGAGACGGCGTCGCCCAGGAGCCGCGCACCGCTCGGAACCGCCGTGACGGCGGTGCCCTGGAGGTGCTCGGGGACGGGGGCGAGCTGGGCACGTGCGAGCCGGGTCGCCAGCTTGTCGGCAGGGAACCAGCGGATGTCGGGGACGAGCGCACGACGGTTCGTCGAGACGTAGTGCACGGCATACGGCTGGACGAGGCGTGACACGTCGGTCCGCGGGATCCACCGACCGAACCCCTTGGGTATGCCGTTGATGCGCCACTCGCCGCTCACCGTCGAGAGGGCGAACGTGGCGCTCACCGTGCTGCCCGGGCGAGCGGCGGTGTACCGGCCCCCGCTGTCGACGGTTCCCGCTGCCGCGGCGGTGATCCGGACCGTTGCGGGGTTGAGGAGGGTCGCCTTCGGTGGGATGTCGTCGGCGAGGAGGACGATGGTGCCGTCAGGGTTCCACTGCTCGCTGACCTCGGGGGTGAGGAAGGCACGGGCGTTGTCGTATGCCGCGTCGCTCGCCGCGCCGGCTCGCACGAACCCCCGCACGATGCTCTCCTGCCCGGCGCCCTCGATGGGGCCGGGGAAGGTGACTCGGAGGTCCTGCGGGTTGTCGCTGTCGACCGCGAGGCCCGTCTCGACCGGCCCCCCGCGAGACAGGCCACCGCACCCACCCAGCACCAGGGCGAGCAGGGCGACGAGGGCCGGGACGAGGCGCCGCGCGCTCACGGGTCCCCCCCGGGGCTCAGCGGCAACGGCGACCCGTGCAGGGTCTGCCCCGCCCGCTGTGGAACGGTCAGGCGGAAGCGCGACCCGACCCCGCGCTCACCCCAGGCCTGGAGCCACCCGTTGTGCAGGCGGGCGTCCTCCAGGGCGATGGACAGGCCCAGCCCCGTGCCGCCCGTGGTGCGGGCGCGCGCCGGGTCTGCCCGCCAGAACCGGGTGAAGACGTTGGCCGCCTCACCGGGGCGAAGGCCGACGCCGTGGTCCTCGACGACGACCGCGACGGCATCCTGGCCGACCTCGACGTGCACGTCGACGGGACGGCCGTCACCGTGCTCGATGGCGTTGACGAGGAGGTTGCGCAGGATGCGCTCGACCCGCCGCTCGTCGACCTCTGCCTCGGCCGGCTCGTCGGGCTCATGCACGGTGACCACGCTGCCCCGCCGCTCGGCGAGCGGGCGCGTCGCCTCGACGACCGCGTGGATGGTGCCGCGCAGGTCGATGGGCTCGATGTCGAGGGCGGCCGCGCCGGCGTCGAAGCGGCTGATCTCCAGGAGGTCGGCGAGCAGCGCCTCGAACCGGTCGAGCTCGCCGGCGAGCAGCTCGGCCGAGCGCGAGACCGCGGGGTCGAAGCCGCGGCGGGACTCGTGGATGAGGTCGACCGCCATCCGGATCGTCGTGAGCGGGGTGCGCAGCTCATGGGACACGTCGGAGACGAACCGCTGCTGCACGGCGGACAGACCCTCGAGCTGGCGGATCTGCGACTGGAGGCTGTCGGCCATCCCGTTGAACGACGTGGCGAGGAGGGCGAGGTCGTCCTCGCCGCGCGTCGGCATCCGCTCGTTGAGCTTGCCGGCCGAGAGGCGCTGGGCCACCTCACCCGCCCGGCGCACAGGCGCGACGACCTGGCTCGTGACCACCCAGGCGACGGCACCGACGAGGATGGTGAGGATGATGCCGGCGACGAGGAACGAGTTGCCGATGAGGTCCATCGTCGCCACCTCCTTCGCCATCGGGTAGATGAAGTAGAGGTCGTAGGGCCCGGCGTTCGGCACCTCGACGACGCTGCCGACGATGACGGCGGGGACGTCCTCGCCCCCGACCGTGACCTCGCTCATCTGGGTCCGCTGCTGGTCGGGGTGCGCCGCGACGGCCGCCTGCAGCTCAGGGCTCACCGCCGTGAGGTCGAGCGGCCCGCTCCTCAGGCCGGCCAGGACGATGTCGCTGTCGTTGCCGGCCGACCGGCTCATGACGACGTAGCGGCCCGGGTCCGTGCCAGGGGCGGCGAGGATGCGCGACATGATGTCGCGGGCAGCCTGGTCGAGCTCGTCGACGGACGTCGAGGTCGAGTTGTCCCACTGCTTCTGGGCCTGGTCGGTGAGGCCGAGGGTCTCGGACTCCGCGGAGGCGATCCGGTCCTTCTCGAGCCCGCTCGCGATCTGCTCGTGGAGCACACCGCCCAGCAGGGACACGACGAAGAGGCCGAGCAGCATCGTGCTCGTCACGACGCGGAGCTGGAGCGACTGGCGCCAGCGCCGGCGGGCCAGGGCCAGCCCGCGTCGCACCCCGGCCACGAGGTCGGCAAGCCCCCGGCGCCCGCGGTCCCGCCCGGCAGCCAGTGTCGTCCGAACGCCGAGCTCGGCGGACACGGTCAGGCCTTGCCCGCCTTGTAGCCGACCCCGCGCACGGTGACGACGATCTCGGGGTGCTCGGGGTCGTGCTCGATCTTCGAGCGCAG
>DASSYJ010000102.1:0-16977 GCA_035703305.1 Ornithinibacter sp.
GGAGGTGCCGCCGGCCGGTCGTCGACCGCCTCGTCGGCCTCGGCCGCGGCACCGACGACGTGCACGGCATCCTCCGTCTGCTCCGGGAGGTCCTCCTCCGGCAGCCCGAGGCGCTCGCCGAGCTCCCGGGCGCTCGAGGGCCGGTCCTCGGGAGCCTTGGCGAGGCACTGGGTGATGAGCGCGCGGAGCCCACGCGGCACGTGCGGCGGCAGCGGTGGGGGTGCGTCGTGCACCTGCGCGAGGGCGGTCGCCACGGGCGTCCCCCGGTCGAAGGGGCGGCGCCCGGTGAGGAGCTCGTGCGCCACGACCCCGAGCGAGTAGAGGTCGGACGCGCCAGTGGCCGGCTCCCCGAGCGCCTGCTCGGGGGAGAGGTAGTGCGGCGTCCCGAGCACCTCGCCGGTCGCGGTCTGGCCGGAGCCGTCGACGGCGCGGGCGATGCCGAAGTCCGTGAGCTTCACGGTGCCGTCGGGCATGAGCATGATGTTGGCGGGCTTGACGTCTCGGTGCACGACGCCGGCCTCGTGGGCCGCACCCAGGGCGAGCGCGGCCTGGCCGACGATCGCCCGAACCCGCTCGGGGTCGAGGGCGCCCTCCCGCACGATCAGCGCGGAGAGCGGCTCGCCGGGCACGAGCTCCATGACGAGGTAGGCGAGGTCGTCCTCCTCGCCGTAGTCGAAGACCGTCGCGATGTTGTAGTGGCAGAGGTTGGCGGTGTGCAGTGCCTCGTTGCGGAACCGCCGCGCGAAGACCTCCTCCTCGTCGAGGCTCGGCCGCAGGATCTTCACCGCGACCTGGCGCTCGAGGACCCCGTCGGTGGCCTCCCAGACGTCCCCCATCCCGCCGGACGCGATGCGGGTGACCAGCGTGTAGCGGTCGCCGAGGACCGACCCCTCCTGGAAGCGGTTCACCGTGTGCCTGCGGACGTCACGCCGAGGATCGTAGGCCACGGGGGAGGCGCCGATGACCGCGGCTGACGGGCGATCTCCGCCGGGGCTCTCACCATGGACTCAGTGATCTCGGCCCGAACGGGCGCGAGCCTTCTGCGAGGGCAGGGGCTCCAAACCGGATGCCGAGGGGTCGCCGCCCGGGGCCGCAGCCGCTTCGCGACGCCGTCGGTCCGACGACCCCCCCTCCGGCTGCCGACCCTGTGCGGCGGCGGACCTTGTCCCGAGCCGGAGACGGCGACCCTCGGCGATGCGCTTCTCGCGCTTCGTGGCGGCCTTGACGGATCCGGAGTCGTCGCGCGGCGGCAGCTGGAGCGTGCGTTCGGCCCGGATGCCGGCCTGGAGCTCGCGCGCCCGCTCCAGCTCGGCGTCGATCTCGGCCCCGAACAGCAGGGCCAGGTTGGTCAGCCACAGCCACAGGAGGAAGACGATGACGCCCCCGAGCGAGCCGTAGAGGGAGTCGTACCTCGCGACGTTGGAGACGTAGAAGCCGAACCCGAGGGAGGCGACGACCCAGATGCCGATGGCGACGGCCGCCCCGACAGAGACCCAGCGGAACTTGGGCTGCTTGACGTTGGGCGTCGCGTAGTAGAGCACGGCCACCATGACCACCACGACACCGAGGATCAGGGGCCACTTGGCGACGTTCCAGATGGCCACGCTCTGCTCGCCGAGCCCCACGGCGCTCCCGATCGCCTCCGCGACCGGTCCGCTGACGACGAGGCCGAGGAGCACGATCGCGGCCATGACGACGAGGAGCAGGGTGAGCAGGAGGACGACGGGGCGCAGCTTCCACACCGGCCGTCCCTCGTCGACCTGGTAGACGCGGTTCATGGCCCGGCCGAAGGCCCCGACGTAGCCCGACGCGCCCCACAACGCGCCGGCGAGGCCGATGGCCAGCGCGAGCCCGGCCTTCGGTGCCCCGACCATCGCCGCGATCGGTTCCTCGAGGCGGTCGGCGATCTGGGTCTGGCCCAGCTGGCGCAGGATGTCGAGCATCGCGTCGGTCGTCTCCTGACCCTGGCCGAACACGCCGAGCAGGCTGACGAGGGCCAGGATCGCGGGGAAGACCGAGAGCACCGAGTAGTACGTCAGCGCAGCTGCGAGGTCGGTGCACTGGTCGCGCTGGAACTCCGCGAACGAGGCCTTGGCGGTGTACCTCCACCCCGGCGGCTCGATGTCCTGAGGAGACGCGGGCTTGGACGGGGCGTCCGGGGGCGGTGCGGTCTGCGCGCGCTCGGCGGCTGCTCCCTCTCGTGCCATGGCCCTCTCCTACCCCGAGCTCCGTCCGGACACACCGTGCGTGGGCCCGTCGCCCGGTCGGGCCCTTCGCCAACGTAACGCGAGCACGCGGCATAGGGGCGTGGAGGTTCACCCCGGCATACGGGCGTGCACAGTTCATCCTGTGGCTGCGCCGGGGGGAGGTGGGAGACTGTGGCGATGAGCGATGGCGGACGAGCCCTGCCCCGGCGGCCGGTGCCGTTCGGGCCGGACGCGCTGGAGGCGCACGGGGGGACCCGGCCGGGACCGGCCGAGGTGACCGAGGTCGCCCACCAGACGGCGGCGATCCTCGTCGGCACGGGCCGCGCCGCACACGACCCCGAGGTGACGACGCGGCTCGTCACCCTCGTCGACGACCTCGGGCTGTCCACCGTCGCCGACCTGTGGTCCGCGAGGCCTGCGCGCTCGCTGCCGGGAGCGCTGTGGCGGCTCTACGCCCTGCGGGAGTGGGTGATGCGAAGCCCCGAGCAGGCCAGCCGGGAGTATGCCGCCGGCATCCGCTTCACCGACGTCGCCCACGCCGTGGCCGGGATCCCCGAGCCACCGCGTCCCGAGGAGATGCAGCGCGTCGCCGACCAGATCCTCGCGGGGGTCTTCGAGGGTGACCTCGCCGTCGCGCTCGAGCGGGCCGCGGCGTTCTGCTCGGTCGTCGCGGCGGGTCGCGCGGAGCTCGCGCACGACCGCGACCGCGCCGACCCGGGCGGCGCGAGCGACCTCACCCGCACGGGTGCCGCGATGCTCACCACGGGTGAGGACCTGCGGGCCTGCGCCAACCTGTGGCGGTCCGGCGACCTGGACTGAGCCTTCGGGTGGAGCCCTTGCCCGGACCGTTCGGGAACACACGCGGGGCGAGGACGCGTTAGGGTCGTCTGTGGGTGCCGGACCGCGGCAGCCCCGGGTCCCAACATCAGCCGCTACGAGCGGCCACGCGCCGTGAGGCGCTCCCGGTCCGGCACCCATCTCCGTCGGTCGCCCCGCGTCGGTCGCCCCGGCGGCCGAGTGGCCCGTTCGGACCATCACCGGGTCGACAGAGCTTCGACGACGTGGCTCGGTCGAGTCATCTCGCTGTGGACAACTCCCACACCCCCTGCCACTGGCCCTACCGTGGACGGGTGATGCCGGACCCCTCCCTCCACGACGAACAGCTGGAGCGCGAGATCCAGCTCGTCGGCGAGCTCGTGCTCGCGGCGTCCCAGAGCGAGGGCCACCTCACGGAGGAGCGCATCGACGAGCTCCTCGGGGTCGACGGCGACTCGCCCCCGGCGGGCCAGGCCTGAGGCGCGGCGCGACCCTCGACACTGGTGAGTCGCGGCTCGCGTGAGCGTCGTGCTCACCCGGCTACCCGGCATCCGCCCGTGGGCCCTAGCCTGTGAGGACTGTCTGGCCACCACTCCCCGGAGACCGCTCGTGGGCATCCGCCTCACCCCGCAGGACCCCCGCTTCTTCGACCTGTACGCCGCGTCCGCGCGGCACCTCGTCGACGCCGCCGGGGAGCTCACCGCGCTGCTCGGTGCCTCGGCCGACGAGCGGGACGTCATCCTCAAGCGGGTCCACGAGATCGAGGCGTCGTCGAGCGAGGCCACCCACGAGATCGTGGGAAAGGTCAATGGGTCGTTCGTGACGCCGTTCGACCGGTCGGACATGCACGGTCTCGCGGTGGCCCTCGACGACTGCGTGGGACTCATCGAGGCCGCGGTGGACCTCATCGTGCTCTACCGGGTCGACGAGGTGCTGCCCCGCGTCGCGAAGCAGGTCGAGGTGATCTCCCGGATGGCCGACATCACCGCCGACGCCATGCCGCGGCTGCGCTCGATGAAGGACCTGGCCGCCTACTGGGTCGAGGTCGACCGGCTCGAGAACCGCGCCAACAAGGCCTACCGACGGATGCTGGCGGAGCTGTTCAACACCCCCGGCGCCGACCCGATCACGGTCATGAAGCACAAGGACATCATCGACGCGCTCGAGGCGGCGGCGAACGGGTTCGAGCACGTCGCGGTGACGGTCGAGGCCATCGCGGTCCGGGAGTCCTGAGCGGGTGGACTGGCTGCCCGTCGCGTTCGTCGTCGTGCTGGCGATGGGCTTCACCTACACGAACGGCTTCCACGACGCGGCGAACGCCATCGCGACGTCCGTGTCGACCCGGGCGCTGACGCCCCGCATCGCCCTCGCTCTCGCCGCGGTGATGAACCTCCTCGGTGGCTTCGTCGGCGTGCGCGTGGCGCAGACGATCGGTGGCGACATCATCGAGGTGCCGATGGGCACGTCGGGCGTCGCCGTGTGTGCCGCAGCGCTTCTCGGCGCGATCGGCTGGAACATGCTCACCTGGTGGCGGGGCCTCCCGTCGTCGTCGTCGCACGCCCTCATCGGGGGCCTGGGGGGTGCGGCACTCGCCGCGGGCGCGACGGTGAAGTGGGCCAGCATCCTCGACAACGTCGTGGTCCCGATGGTCGTCTCCCCGGTGCTCGGCCTGGCCGGTGGGTTCCTCGTCATGACCGCGATCCTCTGGATGTTTCGCCGGTCGTCTCCCGGGCCCACTGCGCGCGGCTTCCGCTACGCCCAGACGGTCTCGGCGGCGGCGATGGCGTTCGGGCACGGCATGCAGGACGCGGCCAAGGCGGCCGGTGTCGTCGTGCTCGCCCTCGTGGCCAGTGGCTTCCGGGCGCCGGACGACCTGTCCGTGCCGTGGTGGGCCATCGCGACGTCGGCCCTGGTCCTCAGCCTCGGCACGTATGCCGGGGGCTGGCGGATCATGCGGACGCTCGGCCGCCGCATCATCGACCTCGACCCACCGCAGGGCTTCGCCGCGGAGTCGACGGCTGCCGCGGTGCTCTACGCGGCCACGGCGACGGGCGCGCCGATCTCGACGACCCACGCGATCTCCTCGGCGATCATGGGGGTTGGGGCCACCCGGTCGCGCAAGGCCGTCCGGTGGGGCGTCGCCCGGTCGATCGTCGTCGCCTGGGTGCTCACCTTCCCCGGAGCGGGAGTCGCGGCAGCGGCGGCATACGGCCTCCTGACCCTCTTCATCCCCTGACCCCCTCATCCCCTGACCCCGGTTTCCGACTCCGTGCGACGTGCACACGTTTCGCAGCCCCGGCCCGGAAACAACCGCATGCACGTCGCACGAAGTCGGAAGAGGGGGTGGCGCGGGCAGGGGTGACGTGGCCGCGGGGGCCGTGCCGGCAGCGGTGTGGACGCAGCACCGGGACGACCCCCGCGGGGTCTCGGGACCGCCGCGCCCCCTCCGCGCGCAGCGGGCGGGGGTCAGCCGAAGCGGCCGGAGATGTAGTCCTCGGTCGCCGTCTCGGTCGGGTTGCTGAAGATGCGCGTCGTGTCACCGACCTCGATGAGCCGCCCGGGCTCCCCGGTGGCCTTGAGGTTGAAGAACGCCGTCTGGTCCGACACCCGCGCGGCCTGCTGCATGTTGTGCGTGACGATGACGATCGTGTAGTCGGACTTCAGGTCGTTGATGAGGTCCTCGATGGCGAGCGTCGAGATCGGGTCGAGGGCAGAGCACGGCTCGTCCATGAGGAGCACCTGCGGGTTCACCGCGATGGCGCGCGCGATGCACAGCCGCTGCTGCTGGCCGCCGGAGAGCCCGGCGCCAGGCTTGTCGAGGCGGTCCTTGACCTCGGTCCAGAGGTTGGCGTGTCTGAGCGAGCGCTCGACGACCTCGTGGATCTCCTTCTTGCCCTTCATGCCGTTGAGCCTCAGCCCGGCGGCGACGTTGTCGCGGATCGACATCGTGGGGAACGGGTTCGGCCTCTGGAACACCATGCCCACGGTGCGCCGCACCGCCACCGGGTCCATCGACGACGCGTAGAGGTCCTCGTCGTCGAGCATGACCGATCCCTCGACGCGCCCGCCGGGGATGACCTCGTGCATCCGGTTCAACGTGCGCAGCACCGTCGACTTGCCGCAGCCGGACGGCCCGATGAACGACGTCACCGAGCGCGGCTCCACCGTCATCGTGACGCCCTCCACGGCCTTGAAGTCGCCGTAGTAGATGTCGAGGTCCTTGACGTCGATGCGCTTGGCCATGGGATCGGTGCCTTCTGTCGGTTCTCGGATGCCGGGGGTGCGGAGTGCGGGGAGGCGGCGGTGCGCCGGTGGTCAGCCCTTGACCTTGCTGAAGCGGCCGATGAACCGGCCCAGCAGGTTGAGCACGAAGATGAGCAGGATGAGGGTGAGCGCCGCTCCCCAGACGCGGTCGAGCGCCGGCTGGAGGTTCTCGGCGCGATCCTGGTTGATCATGGTCGGCAGGGTCGCCATGAGGCCGTCGAACAGGTTGCCCGCCATGACCTTGGTGTACGGGCCGAGGATGATCAGCGGAGCGGTCTCACCCATGACGCGGGCGAGCCCGAGCAGGATGCCGGTGACGATGCCCGAGAAGGCGGTGGGCAGGACGACCTTCACGATGGTCTTCCACTTCGGCACGCCCAGGGCGTAGGACGCCTCGCGCAGCTCGTTCGGGACGAGCTTGAGCATCTCCTCGGTGGAGCGCACCACGGTGGGGATCATCAGGATGGTCAGCGCGAGGGTCACCGCGAACGGCACCCGCTGGAGTCCGATGGTCGAGACCCACAGGGCGTAGATGAAGAGGGCGGCGACGATCGACGGGATGCCCGTGAGGATGTCGACCATGAACGAGATGAGCCGGGCGAGCCGGCCCCGGCCGTACTCCACGAGGTACACCGCGGTCATCACGCCGATCGGCACCGACATGAGGGCGGTGACCAGGGCCTGCATCAGCGTTCCCTGGATCGCGTGTGCCGCGCCGCCCCCCACCCGACGCGCGGTGATGCCGGCCTGGGAGTTGGTCCACCACTGCGAGTCGAGCAGCATCTGCCCGCCCTTGAGGAGTGTGCTGCCGAGGATCCAGACGAGCGGGATGACGGCCACGAAGAACGCCGTCCACATGAGGACCCGTGCAATGAGGTCTCGCGCCGCCCGGCCGCCGGACTTGGCCCTGAGGCCGCTCGCACCCGGGCCTGCCGCCCCCGCCGACCCGGACGAGCCGACAGGCGTGCTCGGCCTGGCGGAGCGACTGCCCTCGAGCTGTGCGGTGCTCATTCGGTGAAGGCCTTCCTGCGCTCGATGACGATGCGGGCGACGGCGTTGACCGCGAAGGTGAGGACGAAGAGCACGAGGCCGGCGGCGATGTAGGCCCCGGTCTTCTGCGGGCTGTCGAACTCACCCGCGCCCAGCGCGATCTTCGAGGCGAACGTCGTGCCGCCGTTGAAGATCGACCAGTCCCACCCCGCGGTCGAGTTGAGCCCGGAGAGCAGGATCACGACCGCCAGCGTCTCGCCCAGGGCACGCCCCAGACCGAGCATGGAGGCGCTGATGATGCCCGGCTTGCCGAACGGCAGGACCGCGGTGCGGATCATCTCCCACTGGGTGGCTCCGAGGGCCAGGGCGCCCTCCTTGTGCGCCGTGGGCACCTGGGCGAACACCTCGCGGGAGATCGCCGTGATGATCGGCAGGATCATGATCGCGAGGATCATGCCGGCGAAGGCCAGGGTGCTCTTGGCGCTGACGCCGGCATCGTCGAAGAACGGGACCCATCCCAGCGTCCTCGACATCGCCTCCTGGATCGGGGTGAAGTACTGCCCGGCGATGGTCAGACCCCAGAAGCCGTAGACGATGGAGGGCACCGCGGCGAGCAGGTCGATGGTGGCGGCCGCCGGCCCACTCAGCCAGCGCGGCGCGTACTGCGTGATGAACAGGGCGACACCGATGCCGAGGGGCACGGCGATCAGCATCGCGATGACCGACGTGACGAGGGTGGCCCAGAACATGTCGAGGATGCCGAAGCGCGGCTGGGGGCCGCTGGGCACCCACTCCCTCGAGGTGAGGAAGTTGACGTTGTTGTTGAGCAGGGACGGCACGGCCTGGATCACGAGGAAGGTGCCCACGAGGGCCACGATCACCACGACGAGGATGCCGGCCCCCTTGGCGAGCCCCCCGAAGACCCGGTCCCCGAGCCGTCCGGTCGACGCGCGGTCCCCCGTCAGTGGAGCGCGGCCGTCGGGCCCGGGCAGCTCGTCGACGGCGGATCGGCCGGTGATCGTGGGCGTCACGTCGGGTCGTCCCTCTCGGTGTTCAGGGGGCGGGCCGGGTCACGGCCCGCCCCCGTGCGGTCGGTCGGCGCATCAGCGCCGGTGGGTGCGGGTCAGGACAGCGCCTGGATGGCAGCCGCCACCTTGGACTGGACCGAGGCCGGGAGCGGCGCGTAGCCGATCGCCTCGAGGCTGGCCTGGGTGTCGGACGCGGCGAAGTGGCTGAGGAACGCCTTGATGTTCGCGGCCTTCGTGGCGTCCTTGTTCTTGGAGCAGACGATCTCGTAGGTGACGAGGAGGATCGGGTAGGCCCCCTGCTCCGTGGTCGTGTAGTCGAGCTTGAGGCGGAGGTCGTTGCCCTCGCCGTCGGGCTTGGCCGCCTCGACCGCCTTGCCGACGGTGGCCCCGGTCAGCTCGACGGCGCCACCGCCGTTGTCGACCTGGGCGATGCCGAGGTCGTTGTCCTTCGCGTAGCTCCACTCGACGTACGTGATCCCACCGTCGGTGGACTTCACGCCCTCGGCGACGCCAGCCGACTTCTCCTTGCCCTCGCCCTTGCCGCTCCAGACCTTGGCCGGCTCGGCGGGCCAGTTCTCGGGGGCCGCGGCGTTGAGGTACTTGGTGAAGTTCTCGGTCGTGCCCGACTCGTCGGAGCGGAAGAAGACCTTGATGGCGGTCGAGGGAAGGGTCACACCGGGGTTGACCTTGGCGATGGCCGGGTCGTTCCAGGTGGTGATCTTGCCGTTGAAGACGTCCGCGGCGACGGCCGGGGTCATGACGAGCGTGTCGACCCCCTTGACGTTGAAGGCGATCGCGATGGGGCCGGTGACCATCGGGATGTTCCAGGCCGGCGAGCCGCACATCTGCTCGGCGGCATCGGACTCGACGACGCCGTCCTTCTCCTCGGTCTTGAGCGCCGAGTCGGAGCCGGCGAAGTCGACCTGGCCCGCGATGAACTGCTTGATGCCCGCGCCGGACCCGGTCGGGTTGTAGTTGACGGTGGCGCCGGAGCACTTCTCGCTGAAGCTCGCGGCTGCCTCCTCGAAGGCGTTCTTCTGCGCCGAGGAGCCCTCGGCGTTCAGGGTGCCGTCGAAGCAGTCGGCCGCAGCCGCGGAACCGGTGGCGGAGGAGCTCGAGGCGGATCCGGTGTTGTCGTCGGATCCGCAGCCCGCAAGGGCGATCGAGCCGACCAGGGCGAGGGCCGCCACCTGGCCGAGACGCTGAATCTTCACTGTGTGTACCTCTCGGAGGACAGGGTCATGGGGACGGGCATCGGTGCCCGACACGAGTGAAGGTATGGATGCCCGGTGACGCGGCGGCCCGTCCCGGGTGAACGGACCGTGAACGACATCCGGCCATTGGTGGTCCGGCTGGTCAGCGTCCCGTCAGGGGAGGTGTCGCTCCACCGCGACGACGCGGGCGGCCTCGCCGTGCCCCACGACGTGGCAGACGAGGGCCTCGCCCTTCTCGAGCTTCTCGTCGCGGGCCTCGGCGAAGGCCTCGACGACCTCGACCGAGGCGGGCTTGTCGAGGTCGAGGCGCTCCGCGAGGTCGTCCATGAGGGCTGGCACCACGGGTCCGTGGGTGCACAGCAGCGCGGCCTCGCCGTGGTCCATCATCCGCCGCAGGTGGCGGGGCGCCTTGTGCGGCGCGGCCTCGTACCCCTCCTCCGACAGCCCCTCACGGGTGCGCAGGCGCAGGCCGGCCGCCACGGCATACGGCCGAACAGTGTCCACGCACCGCACGGAGGGCGAGCTGACGACCCGACGCACGCCGTATGCCGTGAGCAGCGGCACCAGCGCGGCCGCCCGTTCGCGGCCCTCCCGCTCGAGGGGGCGGGCCGGGTCGTCGCCCCGCCAGTCGCCGCGAGGGACCGCCTGGGCGTGGCGGACGAGGACGAGCGGCCACGTGTCGAGGCGGTCGGTCTGCTGGAGGCGCACGAGCGCGAGCAGCTGGTCCTGGTCTCGGGCGTAGTCGAGGCGGGCGTGCGCGCCCGCGACGTCGAGCCAGGAGACCTCGTCGATCTCGTTGAGCAGGCGCCCCTCGCCGCCCGTGACCCGCGCGGACCAGTAGCGGACGACCTTGTCGTCGGGGGTGCCGTCGCGGCCGAGGAGGGTGTAGCGGGACTCCGGCAGCGGCGGGCCGAGGCGCACGACGAGACCGGTCTCCTCCTCGGTCTCGCGGGCCGCGGCGACCGCCCAGTCCTCACCCGGGTCGAGCTTGCCCTTGGCCCACGACCAGTCGTCGTAACGGGGGCGGTGGACCAGCGCCACCTCGAGGGCGCCGTCGCGCAGGCGCCATGGCAGGGTCCCGGCTGCGGGGATCCTCACGTGCTGCCTCCCGGCCGCTGAGGCGGGAAGCTCACCGCCGACGTGCCTTGCGGCGCCGCCTGGCGTGCATCTCGATGAGGGCCGCCTGGATGTCGGGGAGCGGCGTGCCGTCCTCGTCGAGGTGGTGCCGCGCCCAGCGCCCGTCGCGGCCGAGCCGCCAGTGGGCGTACTGGTCGCTCATGCCCCGGGCCATGAGGGCCTGCAGGTCGTCGACGTGCCGGGGGTCGGTGAGGCTGACGAGGGCCTCGACGCGGCGGTCGAGGTTGCGGTGCATCATGTCGGCGCTGCCGATGAGGACGACGGGTTCGCCACCCCCGCCGAAGAGGAAGATCCGGGAGTGCTCGAGGAACCGGCCCAGGATGGAGCGCACCTTGATGTTCTCGGAGAGGCCCTCGACGCCCGGGCGCAGCGAGCAGATGCCCCGGACCCAGAGCTCCACCCGCACCCCGGCCCGGGAGGCCCGGTAGAGCGCGTCGATGAGCTGCTCGTCGACGATGGAGTTGACCTTCCAGCCGATGAGGCCGGAGCCGGGCTGCTCGCGCTCGTGCTCGATCTCGGCGTCGATGAGGTCGATGAGCCCCGACCGCACCGACCGCGGTGCGACGAGGAGCCGCTTGAAGCGGCTGCGCGGGGCCATCCCCGAGAGCTGGTTGAAGAGCCGGGAGAGGTCCTCGCCGACCTGCTCGTCGTCGGTGAGCAACCCGAGGTCCTCGTAGAGCCGGGCGGTCTTGGGGTTGTAGTTGCCGGTGCCGACGTGGCAGTAGCGGCGCAGCCCCTCGGTCTCCTGGCGGATGACGAGGCACAGCTTGGCGTGCGTCTTGAGCCCGACGATGCCGTAGACGACGTGCACCCCGGCGTGCTCGAGCTTGCGGGCCCAGGAGATGTTGTTCTCCTCGTCGAACCGGGCCTTGATCTCGACGACCGCGAGCACCTGCTTGCCGGCCTCGGCGGCATCGATGAGGGCGTCGATGATCGGGCTGTCGCCGCTCGTGCGGTAGAGGGTCTGCTTGATGGCGAGGACGCGGGGGTCGGCGGCTGCCTGCTCGATGAAGGCCTGCACCGACGTCGAGAACGAGTCGTAGGGGTGCTGAAGGAGCACGTCCTGCTTGCGTATCGACGCGAAGATGTCACGCGCCTTGGCGCTCTCGGTGGGTGCGAGGTCGGAGTTGGTGCGGGCGACGAACGGCTCGAAGTGCAGGTCGGAGCGCTCGAGGTCGGCGATGACGTTCAGGGCCCTCAGGTCGAGCGGGGCCGGCAGCCGGTAGACCTCGGAGGAGGCCACCCCGAGCTCACGGACGAGGAGGTCGAGGACGTGCGCGTCCATGACGTCCTCCACCTCGAGGCGGACGGGCGGGCCGAAGCGGCGACGGGTCAGCTCTCGCTCGAGCGCGGTGAGGAGGTTCTCGGCGTCGTCCTCCTCGACCTCGAGGTCCTCGTTGCGGGTGACCCGGAAGGTGAAGTGCTCGCGCACCTCCATGCCCGGGAACAGGTGGTCGAGGTGGGCCGAGATGACGTCCTCGAGGGGGACGAACCGGGTGTCGTACATGTCGGCGAGCGGAGACTCGTCGGGTCCGGGCTCGACGCGAAGAAGCCGCGGAAGCACCGGGGGAACCTTGACCCGGGCGAAGTGCTCCTTGCTCGTGCGCGGGTTGACGAGGACGACGGCGAGGTTGAGCGAGAGGCCGGAGATGTAGGGGAACGGGTGCGCGGGGTCGACGGCCAGCGGCGTCAGCACGGGGAAGAGCCGGTCGGTGAACACCCCGCCGAGGCGCTCCCGCTCGTCGTCGGACAGCTCGTCCCAGCGGACGATGGTCACGCCCTCGCCCTCGAGGGCCGGTCGGACCTGCTCGGCGTAGAGCCGCGCCTGCATCGACAGCAGCTCGTGGGCGACGAGCGAGATCTGCTCGAGCACCTCGCGGGGCTCGAGGCCGGAGGCGGAGCGCACGGCGATGCCGGTTGCGATGCGGCGCTTGAGGCCGGCGACGCGGACCATGAAGAACTCGTCGAGGTTCGAGGCGAAGATCGCGAGGTAGCGGCAGCGCTCGAGCAGTGGGACGTTCTCGTCGGCCGCGAGCTGGAGGACGCGCTCGTTGAACTGGAGCCAGGAGATCTCGCGGTCGAGGAAGCGGTCGGCAGGGAGCCCCTCGACCTCGTCGAGCTCCCCCGGGGACCCCGGCGAGCGCACGAAGCGCCCGTTGGCCGCGCGCGGCTGGTGGGTGCGCGTCTCGGTCGCCGAGGCGCTCGCGATCGACACCTCGCTCACGATGCTCGCCTCGGCCGATGCGTCGGCGGCGGCGTCGCTGGCGGGGGTGTCCCCCTGCACGCTGACTCCCGTGTCTGCCGTCATGACCCAATCCTGTCAGGTCGCCGCTCTGGTGTACTGCCCGTCGACGGCGACGTCCTCGAATCCGAGGCGCTCGTAGGTGCGTCTCGCCACCGTGTTGTCCCCGTCGACGTACAGCTCCACCTCCCCCAGGCCGAGCCTCGCGAGGTGCGCCAGGCCCAGCCGGGTGAGAGGGCCACCCAACCCCCGCCCCTGGTAGGCCGGGTCCACCCCGACGACGTACACCTCTCCCGAACCCCGACCAGACCCGACCGACCCCCCCGCCTCCCCGACCTTGTCTGTCAGATCGCTGGCGGCACGCCGCGCAGGCGGCGTGTCGCCGCGATCTGACAGACGAAGTCGGGGAGCCCCGGGGGGTGGGGGGTCGACCTTGGTCCAGTGGAACGCCACGACCTGGCCCGTGGAGTCGTCCTCGACGAGGAGGAACCCCGCCGGGTCGAACCACGGCTGGGCCATCCGCTCGCGCAGGTCCCCGACCGTGAGCCGGCCCTGCTCGGGATGCCGGGCGAAGGCTGCCGCGTTGAGCCGCACCCAAGCCTCGTCGTCGCGACCCGGCTCGAACGACCTCACCGAGAACCCATCCGGGAGAACGGGATCAGCGGTGTCCTCTGCGCTGAGGGGCCGAGTCATGCGGTGCAGCGTGCGGGTCACCTCGAGCCCCGCGGACCGGGCCAGCGCGTCCGCCGCCGGGAGCAGCCCGTGGGCCCACACGCTGCGCGCGCCAGCGGTGAGCACGGCGTCGAGGAGCGCTCGCCCGTGCCCCCGGCGTCGGTACTCGGGGTCGACGACGAGCTCGGCGGCCGCGTCGGAACTGCCCGCTCCGGCGACCTGGGCGTACCCCACGAGCGTGCCGTCATCGGCATACCGGAGGAGGTGGACGACCCCGTCGCGAGCCGCGCCGATCGCCAGCCGGAACGCCTCGGACACGGCCTCGACGCCGTCGGCCTCCGCCGCGCGCGACCAGAGCGCCCGCAGGTGCTGCGCGAGGGCTGGGTCCACCTCGAGGACGCGCTCGGTGCGCGCCGCCACCTCAGGACTCGATCTCGGTGAAGGAGTCCGCGACCTCGGGGACGAAGCGGTAGCCCACGTTGCGGACGGTCCCGATGAGCACCTCGTAGTCCGTGCCGAGCTTCGCCCGCAGCCGCCGCACGTGCACGTCGACCGTGCGGGTGCCGCCGAAGTAGTCGTAGCCCCAGACCTCCTGGAGCAGCTGCGAGCGCGTGAAGACCCGCCCGGGGTGCTGGGCGAGGTACTTCAGGAGCTCGAACTCCTTGTAGGTGAGGTCGAGGACCCGCCCGCGCAGCCGCACGGAGTACGTCGTCTCGTCGATGACGAGCGACCCGGCCGTGATCGGGCCACCCTCGTCGACCGCAGCCTCGGCCGTGCGCCCGAGCGCCAGCCGCAGCCGGGCCTCGACCTCCGCCGGCCCCGCGGTGTCGAGGATGACGTCGTCGATCCCCCAGTCGCTCGTGATGCCCGCGAGGCCGCCCTCGGTGACGACGATCATGAGGGGCGAGGAGATGCCGGTCGTGCAGATCACCCGGCAGAGCGACTTCGCCATGGCGAGCTCGCGCCGCGCGTCGACGAGGACGACGTCGGCCTGCGGGGCGTCGACGAGGGCCGATGCCTCCGCCGGGAGGATGCGAACATGGTGTGACAGGAGTCCGAGCGCCGGCACCACCTCTGCGCTGGGCGCCAGGGTGTTCGTCAGCAGCAGGAGTTGGGCCATCGCCCATCAGGATAGGCGGTCATGCACACGGGTCATCTGGACGAGCACGGGGCTGAGACGGTCACCGTGCGCTACTGGGCGGGCGCCCGAGCGGCCGCCGGGGTCGCCGAGGAGTCGCTCGTCGGGGTCACCACGGTGGGTGAGCTCGTCGGTCGGCTCGCGGCCTCGCGACCGGCCCTCGAACCGATCCTGCCGGTCTGCTCGGTGCTCGTGGAAGGGCGCGCCAGCAGCGGCCCCGACGTGGTTCCCGCGGGTGCCGTGGTCGAGGTGCTGCCGCCCTTCGCCGGCGGATGATGGGATGATGCCGCGCGTGGACGAGCAGCCGACCGAGGTGACCTCACCCGACGAGGCGACGGTCGAGACGCGGGCCGGCCGCCGGGAACGTCGTCAGGCCCTCCTCCGGCACCCTGTGCTCCCACCGCTCGCCACGGTGCGACGACCCGTCGTCGTCGTCGCGACCGTCGTCCTCGCGGCCCTCCTCGTCCTGGCCCTCCTCGCCGACCCGGTCCTCCTCGCCGCGGGCCTCGCCTGGGCGGGCATCGTCGTCGCCTGGGGCTGGCCCGCACTGCACGGCTCCTCGAGCCGGTTCGGCTCGTCGCTCGCGATCGGCGTGACGGCGGTGCTCGCCCCGGCTGCGGCCGCCTGGCCCGCCGAGGAGCCCTTCCTCCGGCTCGTGCCGGTCGCGCTGGCGATCGGCCTCGCCATCATGTTCGGCCACCAGATCGTGCGTCGCGATGGTCGACCCCGGCTCACCGAGTCCATCGCCGTGACCTCGTGGGGCATCGCGGTCGTGGCGCTCGGGACCACGTGGATGCCGCTGTCCCGGGGCCATCGCGCGAGCGAGGTCGCCATCTGCGGCTTCGTCGCGATCGCCGCCGGCTCCCTGGCCGACCTCGCCGCGGGCAATGCCAGGGTGCGCCCGTGGATGCTGCCGCTCGGGATGCTGCTCGGTGGCATCGGTGCGGTGGTCGCGTCCGTGGTGCTCGGGGCGCCGGGCCTCGAGCCCGCCGCCCTCGTCGGCTTCCTGTGTGCGGCGGTGTCGCACTCGACACGCCGCCTGCTCAGCGTCCTGCCGCCGATTGCCTCCGTCCGCGGCCAGCTGTCCTCCGCGGCGGCGAGCCTGCTCGTGCCCGGTGTCGTGGCCTACGGGCTCGCCCTGGCCATCGTCGGCTGAGCGGCGTCGGACTCGGCTGAGCGGCGTCGGACTCGGGCGAGGGGCGTCGACCTCGGCTGGGCGGCGTCAGTAGACGAGGGCCCTCGTCGCCGGCGCCATGACCTCCTCCACGAAGGCCGCGGCCCCCCGGACGACCACGCCGGGCACGAGGTCGTCCGCCGTGAGCCCCCGCCGTGAGGCGCACTGCCCGCACACGGTCACCCGCGCCCCCTCGACGATGGCGTCCCGCAGCTCGGCGAGCGGCGCGGCATACGGGAGGTCGACCTCCTCGGCACGGCCGGGGACCATCAGCCAGGTCGCGTCGCCCGTGAGCCAGAGGCTCACGTCGACCCCGGCCGCGAGGGCCGTCGCGGCGACCGTGAACCCCTGGTTGAGCCGCTCGAGCGCCTCGGTGCCACAGGTGACCTTGACGACGAGGGAGGTTCCGGACGAGTCCATAGACTGGAGCGTATGGTCTTCCACCTCGACACCACCCTGCACGAGCAGCTCGCGCCCCTCGCCTGGCTCGTCGGCCGCTGGCAGGGCGCCGGTGTCGTCGGGTACCCCACCATCGAGTCGCGGCGCTTCGGCCAGGAGATCGTCTGCAGCCACGACGGCCGCCCGTTCCTCGAGTGGCGCTCGCAGACGTGGCTGCTCGACGACGACGGGAACCAGGTGCGGCCCCTCGCCACCGAGGTGGGGTTCTGGCGCCCCGTGCCCGTCGCCGAGGACGGCACCGACGTGGAGCTGCTGCTCACCCACCCGACCGGCATCGTCGAGATGTATGCCGGTGCCACCGAGCCCGCGAAGGTCGAGGTGCGCACGGACGGCGTGATGCGGAGCCCCGCCGCGAAGGAGTACACCGCGGGGCACCGGATGTACGGCTACGTCAACAGCAACCTCATGTGGGTCATGGACATGGCCGCCGTCGGCCAGCCCCTCCAGTCGCATGTCTCGGCGGAGCTCAAGCGCGTGGAGTGACCCCAGCTGTGGCCGGGCCGGGCCGGTTCGCCGGTCAGTTGCTGACCGCCGTCAGGGCGTGACGAAGACGTCCCCGTAGTCGTCCATCGTGTCGGTGCGGAGGGCCTGGCCGAGGTCGGCCATCCCCTTCTTGTCGACGATGTCGATCGACGC
>DASSYJ010000104.1:0-8138 GCA_035703305.1 Ornithinibacter sp.
GCCCAGGCGGGCAGCTCGTGCCCCTCGACGAACGCGACGGACAGCCAGTCGTTGGCCGTGCCCTCCGTGAACGCGGCCGCGAAGACGACGACGCCGATGAGCAGGGTCCGCGGCTCGAGCCACGCCGACCCGTGGCGCTCACGGGCTGCCTTGGCGGCCTCCCGCTGCTCGGCCGCCCGGGGCAGGAAGCGCGGAAGGGCCCACCAGGCGAGACCCACGGTAACGACGACAGCACCGAGGAAGTGCAGCACCAGGGGGACCTCGGCCCACGACATCGCGGCCCCGATCAGGGCCGACACGACCGTGCCACCACTGAAGGCTGCGTGGAAGTGCGGCATCACGGACGTGCCGAGCTCGCGCTCCACGCCCGCACCCTCGAGGTTCATCGAGACGTCCCAGACGCCGACACCGAGCCCGACGAGGAAGAGCCCGACGCCCACGGCGAGCCGGGGGCCGCGGGCATCGACGACGAGCCCGACGAGGAGGAGGCCGGTGAGCGAGACGGCCATACCCAACGCCACCGCCCTCGTGGCGCCGACCCGCTCGCAGATCCGGCCGGCGAGCGGGAGGCCGGTCACCGAGCCGATGCTCGCGGCGAAGAGGGTGAGCCCCAGCTCGCCGGCGGTCAGCCCGAGGCCCGCCTTGGTGTCGGCGATCCGCGAGGCCCACGACGCGAAGACCAGGCCCGCGAGGGCGAAGACCACGAACACCGCGGTCCGCGCGCTCGTCACCCGCTCCCGTGGGAGCGCCGGGGCGGTCGTGGGGGCTGGAGTGGCGGACAACACGGGTTCCTTCAGGATCGGCGGGACGGGTCGGTGTGGGGACACGACCCGGCGAGCGGCCGGGCGGCGGGACACCCCCGCCCGGAGGGTCGAATCGATTCGATCGAATCGATTCGATATTGTGTCCCCCATGCCCCCCGCTCGTCAAACCCGGCCCCCGCGCCGACCGACCCTGCGCGACGTCGCCCGCCGTGCCGGCGTCTCGACGTCCACGGCCTCACTCGTCTTCAGCGGCAAGGGGCCGGTCGCGGCCGCCACCGCCGACCGGGTGCGGTCGGCAGCCGGCGACCTCGCCTACGCCGGCCCCGACCCGCTGGCGTCGTCGCTGCGCCAGGGCCGCGTGGGGACCGTGGCCGTCATCGTGGAGGGACCACTTCGCCAGGCGTTCCACGACCCGTTCGCGCTGGCCGTGCTCGACGGCCTGGCCGAGGAGCTGGACGCCGCGGGCCGCACGATGCTCCTCGTCGCCCAGCCCTCGGACGACCCCGACCAGGCGGTGGCCCAGCTCGCCACCCAGGCCGTCGACGCAGCCGTCTTCCCGCTCTGTGGGCACCGCGACAACCCGCTCGTGGCGCACCTCCTCGCCCGTGGGGTCGCCCTCGTCGCCAGCGGCGCCCCGCTGCACCCCCGCGTCGCGCACGTCCTGACCGACGAGTCCGCCGCGATGGCGCTGGTCACCCGCCACGTCGTCGGCCTCGGCCACACCCGCGTCGCCCACCTGTCGATGCCCCTGTCCCCGGGCTCGGCCGCCGGACCGGTGACCTCGCGCGAGCTGGAGCGGGCGGCATACCCCGACGCCGCCGGCCGGGTGACCGGGTTCCTCTCGGTGGCGGGCGCGGGTGCGCCCGTCGTGCAGGCGGGCGCGCTGACCGTCGAGGCAGGGGCGGAGGCCGCCCGCCTGCTCCTCGACGTCGCGGCGGCGGAGCGTCCCACCGCGATCGTCACGCAGGCCGACCTCCTCGCGGCCGGCACGATCCGGACCGCGGAGGCCCTCGGCCTGCGTGTGCCCGACGACCTCACGGTCACGGGGTTCGACGGGGTGGACCTGCCGTGGCTCGACCACGTGCTCACGACCGTGGAGCAGCCCGGCCGGGACAAGGGCCGACGGCTCGGGCGGCTCGTGCGCCGGGCGCTCGAGGGACAGCCGGTGGCCGACGAGGAGTTCCCGGTGCGACTGAGGGTGGGGACGACCTCGTCGCCCCCACCCTCGGTCACGGCCTGAGCCGACTCGCGTCGCCGGTCAGCCGCGCTCGGACGCCGAGGCTCGGGGCGCCGGGTGCGCCGGGAGGGTGCCCGTCGGCTCGCCGCTCGTGCCGGTGCTCCTCTGGAGGGTGGTGGCACCGGTGTCCTGGCTGGTGGCCAGCGGATCCGTCGGGGTGTAGAGGTCGAGCGTTCCCGCGGCGTCGATGACGACGTCCATCGTCCCGGCGTTGTTGTAGACCGTGAAGCTGGAGCCGCTCGCCGACAGGGGGGCGTACGTCGAGACGGACCGGACGAGGCCCGGAGCGACGTTGAGGTTGCTCGCCGTCGGCCTCGGGCCGTCACCGCTCCAGACGGTGAGGTACGTCTGCTTCGAGGGGACGACGCCCGTCGTGTTGGCCACCACGTAGGACGAGCTCGTCGACGACACGCTCGACGCGTCGAGCGTCCTCACCTGGCCCGAGGTGAAGGCCCCCGAGAGGCCGATCCCCTTGCGGGTGTCGAGGATGCGGTGGGGCGCGAGCGGGGTGTAGCGCAGGCCGGCAGAGTCGTCGCGCACGTAGTAGCCGGCAATGTCGACGACGAAGTTGACGGTGCCGCTGGAGGCGTTCTGGATGCGGAACCCGGTGACCGCGCCGCCGTACTGGCCCGCGGGGACGACGGCCATGTTGGGCGCGATCACACCGGGCTCGTAGTTGAGCGTCGAGGTCGCGGGCTTGGGGGCACCCCCGCCGGCCCACGCGGTGAGCACGCCCGGCTTGGTCGCGCCCACTGCCGTGATGTTCAGCGTGTAGGCCCGGATCGACGCCGCGGTGGCCTCGTCGACCCACTCGTCGGAGAACTCGATGTAGTCGCCGCCGGCGTACGCGCCGTCCGGGTCCTGCCGGCTGTCGTAGAGGCGGGTGGCATCCCCCGAGTCGGTCGCCGGGTAGAACTGCGCACCCATGCCGGTCCCGGTCAGGACGCTGACGTCGCCGGCGTACCAGCCCAGCACGTCGACGACGGCGTGTGCAGCCCCGCCGTAGTTGTAGATCTTCACCATGCCGTCAGCCCCGACCGGGACGGTCACCATGTTGGCGCCGGTCCACCCCTTCGGGAAGTTGATCGACGACGCCGTCGGGCGGCTCGCGTCGCTGGGGTAGACCGTGAAGTACCCCTGGGACGTCGTCGTCACCGCCGTCAGGTTGAGGACCACCGCGGACACACCCGTCTCCGGGATGCCCAGGTTGTTCGCGGTGGCCCGCCCGGCGATCTGAACGGTCGTCGTGGAGCCCGCGGCGAGCGGCAGCCTGGTGCCGTCCTTCCGGGTGTCCAGGAGCCGCGTCGGGCCGGCGTCGTAGTAGGTGCCGATGGGGTCGTCGGCGGCGGTCGCGGTGGCGACCGCAGGCGCCGAGGACGCGACGCCCGTGAGCGCCGAGGCCGACGAAGCCCCGGCGAGGGTGGCCGCGACGAGCGCTGTGGCGCCCATCGCGGACATGAGGACATGACGGTTCATTCAGATCTCTCCTGGGTGTGAGACGCGGCGCCCGCACGGCACCGCGCGCTCACCCTAGACGAGAGCACCCACGTCGAGGGAACTGCGTGAGGGCCCCGTTCCCAACACGCTGTGACGCGCTCAGGAACGGGGCCCTCGACGTGGTGGACCGGTGCGGGTCAGGCCTTCTCGAGCGCCTCGTCCGTGGTGTCGGACGGCGCGTCGGAGCCGGCGGGCTCGCCGTCGCCGACGGCGTCCGCGGCATCCGCGTCGGCGGCCTCCGGCGAGTCGGCGGTGTCGGCAGGCTGCGGGACGAGCGCGTCGAGGTCGACGGCGGTGCCCGCGGTGTCGGTGACAGTGGCCTTGTCGAGGACCGCCGCGAGCGCCTTGCGACGGGCGACCTCCTGGACGATCGAGGGGATCTGGCCCTGCTGGTCGATCGCCTGCGCGAACTCGTTGGGGTCCATGCCGTACTGCTGGGCACTCATGACGAGGTACTCGATGAGCTCGGGCTGCTCGACGCGCACCTCGAGCTTCTCGGCGATGGCGTCGAGGAGGAACTGCGAGCGCAGGGCCCGGCGGGTGCTCTCCTGGACCTCGCCGCGGTGCTCGTCGTCGTCGAGGCGGTTCTCGCCCTCGAGGTGCTGGTGGACCTCGGCCTCGACGACGCCCTCGGGCACGGGGACGTCGACGGTCTCGAGGAGGTGCTCGAGCAGCTTGTCGCGGGCCTGGATGCCCTGCTCGTACCTCTTGGCCTGCTCCGCCTGCGTCGTGACGTCGGCGCGGAGCTCCTCGAGGGTGTCGAACTCGGAGGCGAGCTGGGCGAAGTCGTCGTCGAGCTCGGGGAGCTCACGGACCTTGACCGACTGGACCGTGACGGTGCAGTCCGCCTGGTCGCCCTCGTGGTCACCACCGGCGAGCGGAGCGGTGAACGTCGTGGTCTCACCGGCATTCAGGCCGACGACGGCCTCGTCCATGCCGTCGAGCATGTTCTTGGAGCCGACCTCGAACGACACGCCGCTGACCGAGTCGATCTCCTCGCCGTCGATGCTCGCCGAGAGGTCGATGACGATGAAGTCGCCCTCCTCCACGGCGCGGTCGACGCCGACCAGGGAGCCGAACCGCTCGCGGAGGGCGGTGAGCCGCTCCTCGACGTCCTCCTCGGACGCCTGGACGACGTCGACCTCGACGGCGATGCCTTCCAGGTCGGGCAGCGCGATCTCGGGACGCACGTCGGTCTCGACGGTGAACTCGAGGTCCTGTCCCTCCTCGAGGGGCACCGCCGTGACGTCGACCTCGGGCTGGCCGATGGCGCGGACGTTCTCGTTCTCGGCCGCCTCGGCGAAGAAGCGCGGCAGGGCCTCGTTGACGGCCTCCTGCACCACGGCGCCACGGCCGACACGCTGGTCGATGATGCGGCTCGGGACCTTGCCCTTGCGGAAGCCCGGGATCTGCACCGAGGCACCGATGGTGCGGTAGGCCTCGTCGAGCATCGGCTTCAGCTCCTCGAACGGGACCTCGACGATGAGCTTGACCCGGGTCGGGCTGAGGGTCTCGACGGCACTCTTCACTTCAGGCACTCCACACCATGGGGGAACGGGGACGTTTGCGGCGTATGCCGTGCGGGCCGGCCCCAGCGGACCGGCACCTTCCAGCGGCACGCGGGCACGCGGCATACCGGATCGGCACCAAGGACCCATGCTAGCGGCCGGGGTGGGAGGCACCCAATCGGCTGCAGACCCCCTGGGCGGGCCTCGCCCGGTGGGTTCGCGATCCTTGCGCTCCCGACCGGGGCGCCCGACCGACGAGGACCGCCGGATGAGCCTGGTCCCGACCCGTACGGGGCGCCTGCTCGGCGCCGGACTCCTCGCGGCCGGAGTGGTCGCGACCGTGGCCCTCCGCGCGGCAACCTCAAGGACCGCACGCAGGACTCGTGCATGAACGAGTTCACCCCTGGCCAGGTCGAGCGGATGAACGACGCCTGGGTCGCGTTCCGGGCGGGAGGGAACGGCTGAGCCTCACCGAGCCGGCCGGCTCGGGCACACTGAACGCGTGCTGTCGCTGAGGATCTCGGTTCCCGAGCGGCTCACCGATGACGTCGTCCGCCTGCTCAGGACGGCCGACTACGTCACCGGGCTCGCGGTCTCGCGCGGCGACTCGCTCATCCCACCCGGCGACGTCGTCACCGCCGACATCGCGCGCGAGGGCGCCAACCCCGTCATCGACGCGCTCCGCGACCTCGGTGTCCACCGGGAGGGCACGATCCGGATCGAGGCGGTGCCCACGTGGCTCTCGCACGAGGCGTTCGAGGCCGAGCGGCTCGCCCCCGGGGCCAGTGCGGATGCCGTCGTCTGGACCCAGGTGGGCAACCGGGCCTACGAGGAGTCGGAGCTCAACTGGACGTACCTGACGTTCATGGTCCTCGCGACCCTCATCGCGGGCATCGCGATCGTGCTCGACTCCCAGATCCTCGTCATCGGGGCCATGGTGCTCGGCCCCGAGTTCGGACCGGTCGCGGCCATCGGGGTCGCCCTCGTGCGGCGGCGCATGCACCTGCTGGGGCTCGCGACCCGCACCCTGGTGCTCGGATTCGCGGCCGGCATCCTCGCGACGCTCGTGGCGGCGCTGGTCGGCCGGGCGCTCGGGTGGGTCACCGCCCGGGACGTCAGCGGGCCACGGCCCAGCACGGCATTCATCTACCACCCCGACCGCTGGAGCTTCCTCGTGGCGGTCATCGCCGCGGCCGCCGGGGTCCTGTCGCTGACGTCGGCGCGGACGGGCGGGCTGGCGGGCGTCTTCATCTCGGTGACGACGGTGCCCGCGGCGGGCAACGTCGCCCTGGGGCTGGCGTTCCTCCGGTGGGACGAGGTGCTCGGCAGCGGCCTGCAGCTCGCCGTCAACCTCACGGGGATGGCGTTGGCGGGCTGGGCGACGCTCGCGATCCAGGCACGCCTGTGGTCGAGGGTGCCGGCCCGCCGCCGGGCGGTGCGCGGCTGGACGATGATCGGGCGGCCACCGGAATGAACCGCTGCTGCGATGGAGCGGGCGACGAGAATCGAACTCGCGTAGCCAGTTTGGAAGACTGGGGCTCTACCATTGAGCTACGCCCGCGCACCTCGTGGGTTCTGACCCCGAGGGCAGCGCTAGCCTAGTGGCCGCGCTCGCGGGATCCGAAATCCGGTCATCCACCTCGATGACGGATGCCGGTGCCCGCGCGTCGCGGGGTATGGCGCAGCTTGGTAGCGCGTCCGCTTTGGGAGCGGAAGGCCGCCGGTTCGAATCCGGCTACCCCGACGGATGGTCCTCCACGGAGTGATGCACATCGCGCGACATATCGCGCCCTTTGCATCACTGCCCGGCCTGGGCTGCCCGCTCGGACAGCATCCGGTGCGCCCGGACCACCTGATCCATGAACCGATCAGGCTGCAACCGGAGCCCCAGCACCGGGATGCGGAGCACCACGTCGTCCCCGATCGTGACCTCGTTCTGACGCAACGCGTCGTCGACCGGGTTGAGGGCGAGGGCATGGTGACCGCCATCGACCTCGACGACGAGCCCAATCGCCTCCCAGGCCACGTCGAGGTAAACCCTCCCGCCCACACCCCGGCGGACGAGCTGCCGGGTCGGCTTCGGCAGGCCGACCCGTCGAGCCAGGCCTGCCAGATCGAGCTCCCCGAGTGACTGGGCACCATCGCAGATGTCGGACACCACGGCGTCGAGCAGATGCCGTCGACGACCTCCCGGGACGTTCTTCCACGCAGCAAGCAGCCGATCGGGATGGGTAAGGCGCTGCTGCACGACCAGGCAGAGCACCAGGACGGCCTCGCGATCCGTCCGTGCCCACTGCGCCGCCCGGAGCGCTGCATACTCCGGTCGGGCCCTCGGTAGCCCCGCTCGGACAACGGGCCCGAGGTGGCGGCGGCGCCTCGAACGCACACCTTCGACCGCGCGGCGTCGGTTCGCTCGCGGGACGGTGACGTCGACCCTGTCGGCGATGAACCCCGTGAGACCCGCGGCGTGGAGGGCGCTCACGCCATCCAGCACCGCCCCCGGGCCGGACTCCCACACGGCTCGCCAGCGCCGCGCTTCATCGGAGAGTGGGCCGCTCCCGATCATGACGGTGTGGATGCCGTGGCTCACCCACCGTCCGGCCTCCACCTCCGTGCGGACGTCGGCCCGCGACACTCCGACAGCGCGAAGGTCCCTACGGTGGGCGACTCCCCCGTGGTCGCGAGCCACGGATCCTGCTCGGAGCGCCCTCTCGGGGCGACTCAGACGGCGACGCGGTGGGGACGACACATACGCGAGCCTGACCCAGCACCTCGGCCCGGCGATCGACGCCTGTGGATAACTGAAGGCGGTGATGCACAACGCGCGACATGGCGCGCGGGGTGCATCACCCGCCCGGCGTCAAGCGTCGGCGCGGAGGGTGCAGGTCAGCTCGGTCACGAGCCGCCCGGCTCGCACTCCCTTGGCCTCGAACCCGTCGTCCGGACGCCACGGGGGCCGCTCGCCCTCGACGACGGACCACCGGCCGTGGTGGGCCAGCTGGCGGCGGGCGTGCCCGGCATACACCTCGTGGTCCGTGGCAATGCGGAGCACCCCGCCCGGGACCAGGCGGGAGGCGAGCAGGTCGAGGGTGTGCTGCTGGACGAAGCGGCGCTTGGCGTGCTTCTTCTTCG
>DASSYJ010000113.1:0-26806 GCA_035703305.1 Ornithinibacter sp.
GCGCTTCGAGCCCGAGGTCGTCGCCGTCGAGCGGGTGTTCGCCGACGTCAACGTGGCCTCGGTCATGACGACGGCGCACGCGACCGCCGTCGCCCTCCTCACGGCGACCAAGCGCGGCATCCCCGTCGTGTTCCACACCCCGACCGAGGTCAAGGCGGCGGTCACCGGGTCGGGTCGGGCCGACAAGGCCCAGGTCACCGCGATGGTCACCCGCATCCTCGGCCTCGAGGCCGCACCGCGCCCGGCCGACGCCGCGGACGCGCTCGCCCTCGCGATCTGCCACGCCTGGCGGGGGCCGCAGGAGGCCCGGCTCGCCGCCCTCGCCGAGGAGGCCCGCCGGTGATCGCCTCGGTCCGGGGTCCGGTCACCCACGTCGGGCTCGACCACGTCGTCGTCGAGGTGGGGGGCATCGGGATGCTGGTGCACACGACGCCCGCGACGGCCTCCGCCTGCCGGCGGGGCGCCGAGGCCTCGCTCGCGACGAGCCTCGTCGTGCGGGAGGACTCGCTCACGCTCTTCGGGTTCGGTGCGCCGGCCGAGCGCGACATGTTCCAGACCCTCCAGACGGTCTCGGGCGTGGGCCCACGGCTCGCCCTGGCGATGCTGTCGGTCATGGGGCCGGACCAGCTCGCCGTGGCGCTCTCCACCGGTGACAGCAAGGCGCTGACCACCATCCCGGGGATCGGCGCCAAGTCGGCCGAGCGCCTCGTCCTCGAGCTGCGCGACAAGGTCGGTGTCGTGCGGGGCATCGGTACGCCCCCCGCGGCAGGCACCGTGGGGGCGTCGGACCCCCGGGAACCCTGGCGCGGGCAGGTCACCGAGGCCCTCGTCGGGCTCGGCTGGTCGGCCAAGCAGGCCGGCGACGCGGTCGAGCGGGTCGCGGCCACGGCACCGGCGGATGCCGACATCGCGGCATACCTCCGCCTGGCACTTCGGGAGCTGCGACCGTGAGCGCCGGCACGCCCGAGCGCGGGTTCGCGAGCGAGATGCTCGAGGCCGGCGGGCCGTTCGACGCGACGGCCTCGTTCGACGCGACGGCCTCGTTCGACGCGACCGCCTCGTTCGACGCGGGGTCCACGGTCGAGGCCACCGCCCGGGTCGTCGACGCCGGCGGGACCGACGACGACCGGGCCGTCGAGTCAGCCCTGCGCCCGCGCCGGCTCGCCGAGTTCCCCGGCCAGCCGCGGGTGCGCGACCAGCTCGGCCTCGTCCTCGAGGCGGCGCGACGGCGGGGGAGCGCCCCCGACCACGTCCTCCTCTCGGGCCCACCAGGCCTGGGGAAGACCACCCTCGCGATGATCGTCGCGGCCGAGCTCGAGCGCCCGATCCGGGTCACGAGCGGGCCGGCCATCCAGCACGCCGGCGACCTGGCCGCGGTGCTGTCGTCGCTCGACGCGGGGGAGGTCCTCTTCCTCGACGAGATCCACCGGATGAGCCGCGCGGCCGAGGAGATGCTCTACCTCGCGATGGAGGACTTCCGGGTCGACGTCATCGTGGGCAAGGGCCCCGGCGCGACGGCGATCCCGCTCGAGCTGCCGCCGTTCACCGTCGTGGGTGCCACGACCCGGGCGGGGCTGCTGCCGGCGCCGCTGCGCGACCGGTTCGGGTTCACCGGGCACCTCGACTACTACGACGTCGCCGACCTCGTGACGATCCTGCGGCGGTCGGCGAGCCTGCTCGGGGTCGACGCCGACGAGCCCGGCATCGAGGAGATCGCCGGGCGCTCGCGCGGGACGCCCCGCATCGCCAACCGCCTGCTGCGGCGGGTGCGCGACTGGGCCCAGGTGCACGGTGCGGGCCACGTCGACCGGGATGCCGCGATGGCGGCCCTGGCGCTCTTCGACGTCGACGTCGCGGGGCTCGACCGGCTCGACCGCGCGGTCCTCGAGGCGCTGTGCCGCCGGTTCGGCGGTGGCCCCGTCGGCCTGTCCACCCTGGCGGTGGCCGTGGGGGAGGAGGCCGACACCGTCGAGACGGTCGCCGAGCCCTACCTCGTGCGCGAGGGGTACGTCGTCCGTACCCCTCGCGGCCGCGCCGCCGCGGCACGGGCCTGGCGCCACCTGGGGCTCGAGGCACCGCCTGGATGGGGCCGGCAGGAGGCGCTCCCGATGGACACGGACCTGCCCGAGGGCACCGACCCGGGCACGAACGGCCGGTTCGGCTCCTGAGAGCGGGCACGCCGAGAGCCTCCACCTCGTTGGTGCCCTCGGAAGGACTCGCCTAGACTGCACTCTCGGCCCGGCGCGTCCGGGCCGTACCACTGCCTGCCACGAGCGGGCGACCTGACCCAAAGGACCGATCTCACCCATGTTCTCCGGCTCCGGCTCCGGCCTCGGCTACCTCCTGATCCTGCTCCTGCCCTTCCTGATGCTGGTGTTCATCATCGTCAGCCAGCGGCGACGGAGCCAGCAGGTCCGGGCGCTCCAGGAGTCGCTGAAGGTCGGTGACGAGGTGCTGACGACCTCAGGTCTCTACGGCACCATCGTCGCGCTCGACGACACGGTCGCCACCCTCGATGTCGGTGCCGGCACGACCCTGCGGTACGACCGCCGGGCCATCGGCATGCGCTCGACCGAGGTCGCCTGACCATGGCGGTTCAGCAGCGGTCCAACGCGAAGCGGTTCCTCGCGGCCCTCCTCGTCTTCGTCCTCGCGCTCGGCGGTCTCCTCGCCGGGGCCTACTTCTGGTCCGACGCCCAGCTCCACCCCAAGCTCGGCCTCGACCTCGAGGGCGGCACCCAGATCATCCTCGAGCCCAAGACCACGGCCGGCCAGACCGTGTCGGCCGAGCAGCTCAACCAGGCGCGCGACATCATCGTCCAGCGCGTCGACGCCGGCGGTGTGTCCGGCGCGGAGGTCACCACCCAGGGTGAGCGCAACATCGTCGTGAGCATCCCCGAGATCCCCACCCAGGAGGTCCGCGACGCGATCAGCAAGTCCTCCCAGCTCCAGTTCCGGCCGGTCCTCGCGGTCGCCTCGGGCGTGCCCCAGCCGACCGCCTCGCCGAGCGGGACCGCGACCGGCACGGCATCCCCGTCGCCCTCGGCCAGCCCGACCGTCGCGAGCAGCGCCTCCCCGACGAGCAACAGTGCCGTCCCCGAGGCGCTGACCGCCGCGAGCCCGACCCCGAGCCCCTCGGCCAGCGCGTCGTCGAGCGCCTCGCCCAGTCCGAGCCCGAGCCCGTCGGGGGGTGGCGCGTCCCCGAAGTCCGCCACCGACCTCGCGTGGATCACCCCCGAGCTCAGCCAGCAGTTCCAGGAGCTCGACTGCAGCGACCCCGCGGCGCTCGAGAACATCGTCGACGACCCGGCCAAGCCGCTCGTCACCTGTGACACGTCCGGAACGGCGAAGTACATCCTCGGCCCGGTCGTCGTGTCCGGTGACAAGATCAGCGACGCGACCTCCGGCTACCGCACGAACCAGCAGGGCGCGGTGACGAGCGAGGTCGAGATCGCGCTCAGCCTCAACGGCGAGGGCGCGAAGCAGTATGCCGACATCAGCCGGACCATGGTCGGCCTGCCCGAGCCGCAGAACCAGCTCGCCGCCACGCTCGACTCCCAGGTCATCGTGGCCCCGCGCTTCAACGAGGCGATCCTCGACGGACGCGCCAGCATCACGGGCGGGTTCACCCTCGACGAGGCCCGCAGCCTCGCCGACCAGCTGAAGTTCGGCGCCCTGCCGCTCTCGTTCACCGAGCAGACGAGCATCGACATCAGCCCGACGCTCGGGAGCGAGCAGCTCCGCTACGGCCTCATCGCCGGCCTCATCGGCCTGCTCCTCGTCGTCGTCTACTCGCTCTTCCAGTACCGCGTCCTCGGCCTCGTCACGGTCGCCTCGATCCTCGTCGCGGGGCTCATGACCTTCCTCGCCATCACGATCCTCGGCTGGTCGCACAACTACCGCCTCGACATGGCCGGCGTCACGGGCCTCATCGTCGCCATCGGGTTCACCGCGGACTCGTTCATCGTGTACTTCGAGCGGATCCGCGACGAGCTGCGCGACGGCCGGTCGCTGGCCGCCGCAGTGGAGGCCGGCTGGAACCGCGCCAAGCGCACGATCCTCGTCGCCGACGGCGTCAACTTCCTCGCGGCCCTCACGCTCTACGCGCTGGCGAGCTCGAGCGTGCGCGGCTTCGCCTTCACCCTCGGCCTGACGACGCTGCTCGACCTCCTCGTCGTCTTCTTCTTCACCCACCCCCTCGTCTCGCTGCTCGCGCGGCGCCCGTTCTTCCGCGACGGCCACCCGTGGTCCGGCCTCGACCCGCGGCGGCTCTCCGCCTCGTCGACACCCCGGTATGCCGGTCGCGGCCGCTTCACCAGCCCGGCGCCGGTCGCTGCCGGGTCCGAAGGAGGTGTGGCATGAGCTTCAGCTTCGCCACCCTGGGCAACGACCTCTACACCGGGCGACGCTCGGTCCCCGTCGTCCCCCTGCGTCGTCGCTTCTACCTCGCGTCCGCCGCCGTCATGCTCGTGGCGGTCCTCGGCCTCGTCACCCAGGGCCTCAACCTCGGGCTCGAGTTCCGGGGTGGCTCGGAGTTCCGCGTGTCGGCCTCCTCGGCACCGGCCGACTACGAGGCCGTGGCCCGGCAGGCCGTCGGGGCGAGCGAGGACCAGCGGGGGGTCAACGTCACCCTCGTCGGCAACAACACCGTGCGGGTCCAGACCGAGCGGCTCTCCGACAGCGAGAGCCAGAACGTCCGCACGGGGCTCGCGAAGGCGTTCGGCGTGCCCGAGCAGGACGTCAGCGCGACCTTCATCGGCCCGTCGTGGGGCGCCTCCGTGAGCCAGCAGGCCCTCCGCGCGCTCATCATCTTCCTCGTGGCGGTCTCGCTCGTCATGAGCATCTACTTCCGCAACTGGAAGATGGCGGCTGCCGCGCTCATCGCCCTGGCCCACGACCTCATCATCACGGTCGGCATCTACGCCTGGACCGGGTTCGAGGTCTCGCCCGCCACGATGATCGGCTTCCTCACCGTGCTCGGCTACAGCCTCTACGACACCGTCGTCGTCTTCGACAAGGTGCGCGAGAACACCAACGAGGCGTTCTCCAACGGGCGGCTCTCCTTCGCGCAGGCGGCGAACCTCGCCGTCAACCAGACGATGGTCCGTTCGATCAACACGACCGTCATCGGGCTGCTCCCGATCACCGCGGTGCTCACGGTCGGCGCGATCTTCCTCGGCCCTGGCACCCTGCTCGACCTCTCGCTCGTGCTCTTCGTCGGCATCCTCATCGGCGCCTACTCCTCGATCTTCATCGCGACGCCGCTGCTCGTGACCCTGCGCCGCAAGGACGCCGCCGTCCTCGACCTCGACAAGCGCGCCGCGCGGCACCAGGCCCGCAAGGCCAAGGATGCCGCGGTTGCCGGTCCCCGCGAGGCCGCCCCTGCGGAGGTGCTCGAGCCCGCAGCAGTGGGCAGCGGTGCCGGCGTCGGTGCGAGCGCGGCCCCCACGGCATCCGAGGGGGAGAGCGCCACCATCACCGGCCGTG
This sequence comes from Ornithinibacter sp., assembly GCA_035703305.1. GTDB lineage: Bacteria > Actinomycetota > Actinomycetes > Actinomycetales > Dermatophilaceae > Fodinibacter. The sequence continues at coordinate 5,487 of DASSYJ010000113.1, forward strand.
CGGTCCACAAGTACGCCCAGGCCGGTCCGCGCAACCAGCCCAGGCGCACGCCGAAGTCCAAGCGCTGACGCAGCGCCCACCCGGCCGGGTGGCCCGGGCGCCCTGAGGGCTGTGGGTGCTCACACCGTCCTCCCGTGGGAGGCGACTACACTCCCGGCATGACGGAGGACCTGACGACGGCCGGTGTGGGTGCGCCCACTCCCGGTGTGTCGTCACGGGCTCGTGCCCGGGCCGCACTGGCCCTCGTCGGGCGCAACCGCAGCGGGGAGAACCCCGTCCTCGAGCCGCTGCTGCAGGTCGTGCGCAGCACGCACCCCAAGGCGGACCTCGCGCTCATCGAACGCGCGTATGCCGTGGCCGAGCGTGCGCACGAGGGACAGAAGCGCCGCTCCGGCGACGACTACATCACCCATCCCCTCGCCGTGACGACGATCCTCGCCGAGCTCGGCATGACGCCGACCACGCTGGCAGCGGCGCTCCTCCACGACACGGTCGAGGACACGGCATACAGCCTGGAGGCGCTGCGTCGCGACTTCGGTGACGAGATCGCGATGCTCGTCGACGGCGTGACCAAGCTCGACAAGGTCACCTACGGCCAGGCGGCCCAGGCCGAGACGGTCCGCAAGATGGTCGTCGCGATGGCCCGCGACATCCGGGTGCTCGTCATCAAGCTCGCCGACCGGCTCCACAACGCCCGCACCTGGCGCTACGTCTCGCAGGAGAGCGCACAGCGCAAGGCGAAGGAGACGCTCGAGATCTACGCGCCGCTGGCGCACCGGCTGGGCATGAACACCATCAAGTGGGAGCTCGAGGACCTCTCGTTCCAGGCGCTCTACCCCAAGGTCTACGACGAGATCGTGCGCCTCGTCGCCGAGCGGGCACCCGCGCGGGAGGAGTACCTCACCGAGGTCCGCGACGAGGTCAGCGCCGACCTGCGCGCCGCGAAGATCAAGGCCACGGTGACGGGCCGGCCGAAGCACTACTACTCCGTCTACCAGAAGATGATCGTGGGGGGCCGCGACTTCGAGCAGATCTACGACCTCGTCGCCGTGCGGGTGCTCGTCGAGACGGTCCGCGACTGCTATGCCGCCCTGGGGGCGCTCCACGCGCGGTGGAACCCCGTGCCGGGGCGGTTCAAGGACTACATCGCGATGCCGAAGTTCAACATGTACCAGTCGTTGCACACGACGGTCATCGGCCCCGGCGGGAAGCCCGTCGAGATCCAGATCCGCACCCACACGATGCACCGCAGGGCCGAGTACGGCGTCGCCGCGCACTGGAAGTACAAGGAGGACCCGCAGGCCAAGGGCACCGGCGCGCAGGGCGGGGTGCAGGCGCGCGACGGGCAGTCCGGCCCGATCAACGACATGGCCTGGCTGCGCCAGCTGCTCGACTGGCAGAAGGAGACCGCCGACCCCGGGGAGTTCCTCGAGTCGCTGCGCTTCGAGATCAACGCCAGCGAGGTCTACGTCTTCACGCCGAAGGGCCAGCTCGTCGGGTTGCCGGCGGGCTCGACGCCGGTCGACTTCGCGTATGCCGTGCACACCGAGGTCGGCCACCACTGCATCGGTGCCCGCGTCAACGGGCGCCTCGTCCCGCTGGAGAGCCGGCTCGACAACGGTGACGTCGTCGAGGTGCTCACGTCGAAGGCCGACTCCGCCGGGCCCTCGCGGGACTGGCTCTCGTTCGTGCGGTCGGCGCGTGCCCGCAACAAGATCCGGCACTGGTTCACCAAGGAGCGCCGCGAGGAGATGATCGACCAGGGCAAGGAGTCCCTCGCCAAGGTCATGCGCAAGCAGGGGCTCCCGCTCCAGCGGCTCACCTCGCTCGAGTCACTGACCGGCATCGCCGAGGAGCTGCGCCTCAGCGGCATCGACAGCCTCTACGCCGCGATCGGCGAGGGCAACGTCTCCGCCCAGCACGTCGCCTCCCGGCTCGTCGCCAACGTCGGCGGTGAGGCGGGGGCCAGCGAGGACATCGCCGAGGCCGCGATCCCCGCCGCGGCACGGCCGAGCTCGCGCCGCGCCGGCGACCCGGGCGTGGTCGTCAAGGGCATGGCCGACGTGTGGGTCAAGCTCGCCCGGTGCTGCACGCCGGTGCCCGGCGACGACATCCTCGGGTTCGTGACGCGCGGCAACGGCGTCTCGGTGCACCGTCGGGACTGCACGAACGCCGACTCGCTCCTGTCCCAGCCCGAGAAGATCATCGAGGTCGAGTGGGCGCCCACGGCGAGCAGCATGTTCCTCGTCCAGCTCCAGGTCGAGGCGCTCGACCGGTCGCGGTTGCTGTCCGACGTCACGCGGGTCATCTCCGACCACGGGGTCAACATCCTGTCGGCGGCGGTCACGACGTCGCGGGACCGCGTCGCCAAGCTCCACTTCACCTTCGAGATGGGCGACCCCAAGCACCTGGGCCACGTCGTCCGGGCCGTCCAGCGCATCGACGGCGTGTTCGACGCCCACCGCGTCACCGGCACCCGCCGCACCGACTGACGCCACGGCATCCGCCCGCACCGACCCCCCTGCCCCGGCGCACGCCCCACGCACGGGGTTTATCGGGTGACCCGAGAAACCCCCTCTTCCCCGGACAAGCCTTCTCGGGGACAGTGATGGTTTCTCGGGTGACCCGACAAACCCCCTCTTCCCCGGACAAGCCTCCTCGGGGAGAGTGACGGTTTCTCGGGTGACCCGATAAACCTCGGCGGGGGTCAGCCCTGGGGGAGGCGACGCAGGAGCATCGCGACGTAGACGTCGGCGATGTCCTCGGGTCGCTCGATGGTGAAGACGACGCCTCCGGCGCCCCCGCTCCTCGGGATGGCCGCGGCGACCGGCTTCAGGGCCTGCGCGTCGACGCCGCCCATGCCCACGAGCAGGACCGTGACGGGCTTGTCGTCGGAGCCCGCGGCGGCGAGCCGCGTCGAGAGGGCGGCCAGGTCGAGCCCTCCGGCGGGGTCGTCGTTGACGCCGTCAGTGAACAGGGCGATGAGGTTGTTGGCGCTGGGGTCGTAGCTGTCCACCGCCGCGGCGTATGCCGCGTCGATCGTGTCGTAGAGGCCGGTGTCACCACCGAGCCTGGTCGCCAGGGACCCGAGGGAGAACGCCAGCTTTGCGCGCTGGTCCTCCTGCCCGAGCGGGGCGACGGGCTGCACCTCCGTCCAGTCCTGCGTGTCCTTCTGGAGCGTCGAGAACGTCCAGAGGCCGACGGCGTTGTGGTCCGCGAGCAGCTGGATGGCGCCCGTCGCCGCCCGGCTCGCCACCTCGATCCGCGAGCCACCACCAGAGGAGGCCGGCTGGTCCATCGACCCCGAGGTGTCGATCACGGTCAGCAGGCGGGTGGGCGTCGCGATGGCCGCCCACATCTGCTCGGCCGCCTCGGCCTGTTCGGGGGTCGCCTCGGCGGACAGCGCCGCCGCAGGTGGTCCTCCGGCGATGACGGGGCTGGGGTCCTCGGGAGTGCGGAAGCCGGCATCCCGCAGCACCTTCTGCCCGGCATCTGCGGCGAAGGCGTCCTGGAGCGCCCGGACCGCCTGGGCCGGTGCCGCGCCGGTGGTGACGAGCGGGTACTCGAGGGCCGGGGTGGCCGACGCGGTCGAGCGCACCTCGAGGCCCTCGACGCCGGCCGTGTGCACCTGCTGCTCCGTCGTCGGGAACACGGCCGGGTCCGTGCCGCTGACGTGCCCGGTGAGCAGGGTCTCCTCCGGGACGACCCGGCTCAGCATGCCTCCGATGCCGGCGAGGGCAGCGGCGCGTTTGTCGGCGGGCAGGGTGTCGATCTCCGAGAGCCCCACCATGAGGGCGATCCTGCCGACCGTCGACGTGGTGGGGTCGGGGAGCCGGGTGTTCTCGGCGACGATCGTGGAGCCCCACGTGGTGGGCCCTGCGACCGTCTGACCAGCGGGGACGGCGAGGAGGACCGGGGTCGCGGCGAACGGCTCACGCACGGTGACCCGCCCGCCGGAGTCCCTGGCCACCCGATCGGCGAGGAGGGTCGAGTCGGGGATCCAGACCTGCGGCGCGGACCCTCCACCACCCGCGTAGCGCTGGGCCGTCGCGTCCGGGGCCTCCGCGCTGACCTGGAACGTGGCGCAGGCACCGCTCGCCTCGTCGACGACCTCCCTGACGACCGGCTCCATCGTGGCGGTGGTCGTCACGGTGACCGTGGGGGAGTCGCGGCAGAAGGCACCGAGCCCGGGGACCAGTGGCCCATCGCCGGTCAGCGCGACGTACCCACGCCAGGCGAGCAGGCCGACGAGCACGAGCGCGAGGAGGCCGGCGACCATCGCGCCGCGCGAGCGGCGGACCTCAGCCCCGTGTCGCCCCATGTCGCACCCCCTCGCCTCGCTGCGTCGGGATGGTGCGCGGCAACGTCGAGGTCAGCACGGTGTCGGGACTCAACCACCGAACTCGTCGAGGCCGGCCCGGGCCTGCGCGAGCCACTCCTGCTGAGCGGTGAGGCGGCCACGCGCCGCGTCGGCGGCCGCGGCGTCGCCGGCGGACTCGGCCGCGGCGACCTCGGCCTCGATCGCCGCGACGGACGCCTCGAGCTGCTCCACCATCGACCGGGCTCGCGCGGCGACCTCGGGGTTGGTGCGGCGCCACTTGTGCTCGTCGGCCTCGCGCACCGCCGCCTCCACGCGGCGCATCCGCTTCTCGACGCGCTCCAGGTCCGCGCGAGGGACCTTGCCGGCACGCTCCCAGCGGTCCTGGATGCCGCGGAGGGCCGACTTCGCCGCCTCCACGTCGGTGACGGGGAGGAGGGCCTCGGCCTCGGTGAGCAGCTCCTCCTTGACGGTGAGGTTGCTCCGGAACTCCTCGTCCTCGGCGGCCGCCACCCGGTCCTTGGCCTGGAAGAACGCGGCCTGGGCACTGCGGAAGCGCTCCCAGAGAGCGTCGTCCTCGGCCCTGGACGCCCGGCCGGCGGTCCTCCAGCGGTCCATGAGCTGCTTGAAGGCCCGGGCGGTCGGGGCCCAGTCGGTGCTCGTCGCGAGCTCCTCGGCCTCGGCCACGAGGGCCTCCTTCGCCGTCCGGGCGTCGGCGCGGCTGACCTCGAGGTCGGCGAACCAGGCACGGCGGGCCTTGTCGAAGGAGTTCCGGGCGTGGCTGAAGCGCTGCCAGAGCGCGGTCTCCGTGGTCTTGTCGAGCTTGGCGCCAGACCGCTGCTGCGCCTTCCACTCGTCGAGAAGGGCCCGCATCCGCTCCCCGCTCGTCTTCCACTGCGTCGACCCCGGTGGCTGGGCGGCGATGCGCTCGGCCTCCGCGACGACGGCCTCGCGCTTCTCGGCCGCCTCGGCCCGCGCCGCGGCGCGCTGCTCGGCCTCGTGGGCCCGCTTGGCCTCGAGCCCCGCCTCGACGCGATCGACGGTGGCGAGCAGGGCCGGGACGTCGCCGACGACCCCGGTGGACCCGACGTGGTCCTTGAGGGTCGCCAGGCCCTCGGCGACCTCCTTGGCCGACACGTCGGGGTTCGCCAGCCTGGCCTCGAGGAGGTCGGCCGACGCAGCGAGCTCGTCGTACTTCCGGGCGAAGTACTGCAGGGCCTCGTCGGGGGTGGCCCCCGGGTAGGAGCCGACCTCGCGCTCCTCGTCGCCCACGGTCACGAAGACCCGGCCCTCCTCGTCGACCCGGCCGAAGCGCGCCGACTCCGAGTGCGCCACCACCGCCGGCGCGGCCACCGGCCGCTGCTGCATCCGCGCTGCGAGCGCGGCCGGCGACGGGATCGTCGGGCGGGGAGTGGGCTTGTCGTCGGACACGGTCAGGCCTTCTTCTCGGTGACAGCAACCCGGAGGATGCTGATCGGTGCGGCTGGGAAGCCGTCGTCGGCGCTGGAGCCGGAGGTGACACCGGCGGCAGCAACCTTGTCGACGATATCCAACCCGGACGTCACCGTGCCGAACACGGTGTACCCATCGGGGTCCGGCAGCGTGGAGTCCCCGTAGACGATGAAGAACTGGCCGCCGTTGCCCTTCTTCGCGTCCTGGGTGCGCGCCATCGCGAGCGTCCCGCGCGGGTAGACGCCGTCCTTGGGGGCGTTCTCGACGCCGAACCCGTACCCGGGTCCACCCTGGCCGGTGCCCGTCGGGTCGCCGCACTGGAGCACCTTCAGGGACGCGGAGGTCGTGAGGCGGTGGCACGGCGAGTTCAGCCAGTAGCCCTTCTCGGCGAGCTGGACGAACGAGGCGACCGCCTGGGGTGCCTTCGCGCCGTCGAGGGTGACCTCGATGTCGCCGCAGTTCGTCGTCAGGGTCGCGACGTAGGTCTTTCCCTCGGCGGTCTTCTTGTCGGGAAGGGTCAGCTTCGCGCCGGTTCCGAGGGCGGTGGGGGGGATGTCGCAGCCCGCGGCCGTCGTCGTGGGGGTGGCGGGCTGCTCGTCGGCGAACATGGCGCCGAGCACGGCGAGGACGCCCACGACCGCGACGACGGTGCCCATGATCACCGCGACGCGCAGGCGACGGGCGCGGTCGGACTCGCGCTGGGCCAGCGTGGCCTGCTGGCGCTCGTAGCGGCGGCGCGCGCGCGCCCGCTCCTGCTGCTTGGTCACCCGGGGTCCCTCCATCGTGGCGGCAACGGCGGCCCAGTCTAGGCAGGCTTGTCGACGGCTACGCTCACCCCGTGCTCGCCGTCGCCTTCCCCGCCGCTGCATTCGACACGAACTGCTACGTCCTGGCCCCCGGCGCGGGCGAGGAGTGCGTCGTCGTGGACCCGGGCATCGGCGTCGAGGACACCCTGCGCGACGTGCTCGCCGAGCACCGGCTGCGGCCTGCCGCGGTCCTCCTCACGCACGGTCACGTCGACCACGTCTACTCGGTGACGCCGGTCTGCGGCGGTGCGACCGCGGCCTACATCCACGGGGACGACCGCTACCGGCTGCGCGACCCGATGGCCACGCTCGCCCCCGGCATGGTGGCGATGATGGAGCAGCAGTTCGGACGACGAGCCACGTGGCGCGAGCCCGAGCGGGTCGTGGAGGTCACCGACCGGCAGGTGCTCGACGTCGCGGGTATCGACGTCGAGGTGGTGCACGCCCCCGGGCACACCGAGGGGTCGGTGATGTTCGGGATCGACGCCGTCCCCGACGGGCTGCCGCCCGAGGAGGGCCTCGACCGCACGATGGTGAGCGGCGACGTCCTCTTCGCCGGGTCCATCGGCCGCACCGACCTCCCCGGCGGCGACGACGCCGCGATGCGGCGCTCGCTGCGCGACGTCGTCCTCCCGCTGCCCGACTCCACGCTCGTCCTCACCGGTCACGGGCCGGCCACGACGATGCGCCGCGAGCGAGCGACGAACCCCTACCTGCGAGGATTGACCGCGTGACCGCCCCGACGAGGGTGACCCCCATCTCGGGGTTCCCCGAGCTCCTTCCCGCCGAGCGCCTCCTCGAGCTGCACTTCCTCGACGTCATCCGCGAGGTCTTCGAGCTGCACGGCTTCGCCCCGCTGGAGACGAGGGCGGTCGAGCCGGTCGAGCGCCTCCTCGGCAAGGGGGGTGACGCCGACAAGGAGATCTACGGCATCACGCGGCTCGCCGGCGACGAGACGGCGAGGGATGCCGAGCTCGGCCTCCACTTCGACCTCACCGTGCCGTTCGCCCGGTACGTCCTCGAGAATGCCGGGAAGCTCGCCTTCCCCTTCCGCCGCTACCAGGTCCAGAAGGTCTGGCGCGGCGAGCGCCCCCAGGAGGGCCGCTACCGCGAGTTCACCCAGGCCGACATCGACGTCGTCGACGTGGGGGAGCTGGCACCGCACTTCGAGGCGGAGATGCCCCTCGTCATCGCCGAGGCGTTCGGCCGGCTGCCCGTCGGTGACTTCCGCATCCAGGTCAACAACCGGAGGATCCCCGAGGGGTTCTACCTCGGCATCGGGCTCGAGGACGTCGCCGGGACGCTGCGCACCGTGGACAAGCTCGACAAGTTCGGCCCGGGGCCGGTCGCCGAGATGCTCCTCGAGGCCGGCGCCGACGAGGACCAGGTCCGCCAGGTGCTGGCCCTCGCCTCCATCAGCAGCACCGACCTGACCTTCGTGGATGCCGTGCGCGCCCTCGGCGTGGAGCACCCGGTGCTCGACGACGGCCTCGACGCCCTCGCAGCCGTCATGAGGGTCGGCATGGAGCAGGCCCCCGGGGTGCTGCACGCCGACCTGAGGATCGCCCGCGGCCTCGACTACTACACCGGGACCGTCTACGAGACCCAGCTCGTCGGTGGAGAGGCCTGGGGGTCGGTGTGCTCCGGTGGGCGCTACGACTCGCTCGCCTCCGACGGCCGCACGACCTACCCGGGCGTCGGCATCTCGATCGGGCTCACCCGGCTCGTGCACCTGCTCGTCAGCAAGCGCGGGCTCACGGCGAGCCGCTCGACGCCGGCGGCCGTGCTCGTGGCCGTCGTCGACGAGGAGTCCCGCGAGTCGTCCCGCCGGGTCGCCGCGGCCCTGCGGTCGCGCGGCATCCCCTGCGAGGTCGCCCCGAGTGCCGCCCGCTTCGGCAAGCAGATCCGGTATGCCGACCGGCGCGGCATTCCCTACGTCTGGTTCCCCGGCGCGGGCGAGGGGACCGACCAGGTCAAGGACATCCGGTCCGGTGAGCAGGCGGACGCCGACCCCGCCGCCTGGGAGTGCCCCGCCGAGGACCTGCGGCCGACGGTCGTCAGCGCGCCGGGCTGACCGGGAGCGCCGGCGGTCGGAGCCCGCACTCCCTGAGCTCGAGCAGCGCGAGCGAGTGGATGACGTCGGTCTCGCCGCGGCGCCAGGCCCCCGCCGGGTCGTCCGACACCTTCGCGAGCCGGGGCATGGGCTGGTTGGCCATCGCGCGCAGCGCGAAGAGGTCCAGGTCGGGGGCGGCGTCGATGAAGCGCTGGGCGGCACTGGCCCGGCGGATGAAGCGGGTCCGCAGGACGAGCCAGAACAGGCCCACGATGAGGATCGGCACGAGCGCCGTCGTCACGGCCAGCACGAGGGACAGCCGCTCGACCGCCGACACGAGCTCGCGGCCGGCCGACTCGATCTCGGACCCGACGCCCGCCGCCGACCGGAACGGCGTGGCGACCCGGTCGTCGAGGAGGGGCAGGTCGTCCACGTTGTCGCCGGCCGTCGTCATCGTGCCTCGGAAGCTGGCGCCGGCACCCGCGAGGTTCCGCCCGGGCTCCGCGAGCTGCATCGTCGTCTCGTGCACGCGCTGGGCGGCGCGCACCCAGAACACCACCCAGAGCACGATCCCGAGGTCCGCGACGACCTGCGCGAGGCGTCGGCCGGGGACGTCGCTGTACAGCTTCATGGGGCTCCTCCCGTCGTCGGACCGCACCGCGGCCCGGGTCTAGACTCGCATCGCGCTCCACCGGGGTGCAGCAGCCGTGGCGCGGAGCCCGGTGAAACGACGAGTCAGACAGGGCTTGATAACCGTGAAGGTCGGTATCCCCAGCGAGGTCAAGAACAACGAGTTCCGGGTCGGCATCACCCCCGTGGGTGTCAACGAGCTCGTCCGGCGCGGGCACGACGTGTTCCTGCAGAGGGGAGCCGGCCTCGGCTCCTCGATCACGGACGAGGAGTACGTCTCCCAGGGCGCCAAGATCCTCGACTCCGCCGACGACGTGTGGGCCGAGGCCGACATGGTCATGAAGGTCAAGGAGCCGGTCGCCGAGGAGTACCACCGCCTCCGCGAGGGCCTCACCCTCTTCACCTACCTCCACCTCGCCGCCGACGAGCCGCTGACGAAGGAGCTCGTCGACAAGAAGGTCACCTCCATCGCCTACGAGACGGTGCAGCTGCCCTCGGGCCTGCTCCCGCTGCTCTACCCGATGTCCGAGGTCGCCGGCTGCCTCGCCCCGCAGGTGGGCGCGCACGCGATGATGAAGGCGCAGGGTGGCCGCGGGGTCCTCATGGGTGGCATCGGCGGCGTGGCCAACGCCAAGGTCGTCGTGCTCGGCGCGGGCGTCGCGGGCCAGAACGCCGCGAACATCGCGCTCGGCATGGGTGCCAACGTCACCCTCCTCGACACCGACCTCGACAAGCTGCGGCTCAGCTTCTGGCGCTACGACAACCGGGTCGCGCAGATCGCGTCGTCGGCGATGTCGGTGCGCGAGCAGGTCCTCGAGGCCGACCTCGTCATCGGCACGGTCCTCATCCCGGGCGCGAAGGCCCCCAAGCTCGTGACTGACGCCATGGTCGCCGAGATGAAGCCCGGGTCGGTGCTCGTCGACGTCGCCATCGACCAGGGCGGCTGCTTCGAGAACTCCCGCCCGACGACCCACGCCGACCCGACGTTCCCGGTGCACGACTCGATCTACTACTGCGTCGCCAACATGCCCGGCGCGGTGCCCCACACCTCGACGTGGGCCCTGACCAACGCCACCCTGTCCTACGCGACCAAGCTCGCCGACAAGGGCTGGCGCGACGCGATGAAGGCCGACCAGGCCCTGGCGCTCGGCCTCAACACCCACGACGGCCACGTCACGTACGCCGCCGTGGCCGAGGCCTTCGGCATGGACAGCGTCACCCTCGACGAGGCCCTGTCCTGACCGAGGCGACCCCCGCGCCGACGGCCCGCCCCACACCCGTGGGGCGGGCCGTCGACGCGTGGCTGACCCACCTCGACGTCGAGCGCGGCGTCTCCCGGAACACCCTCTCGGCCTACCGGCGCGACCTCGGCCGCTGGACCGCCTACCTTGCGTCGGTCGGTGTCGACCGCCCGGATGACGTCCGCGAGGCGCACGTCGCGGAGTTCCTCGCTCGCCTGCGCGAGGGCGACGACGCGCACCCGGCCCTCGCCGCGACGTCCGCCGCGCGGACCCTCGTCGCCGTGCGCGGGCTGCACCGCTTCCTCGCGCTCGAGGGGGTCCTCGACGTCGACCCCGCCCGCACGGTGAGCCCGCCGAAACCACCCTCGCGCCTGCCCAAGGCGATCCCGGTCGAGGACGTCGAGCGCCTCCTCGACGCGGCCTCGGTGGGTGACACCCCGGCATCCCTGCGCGACCGCGCACTCCTCGAGGTGCTCTACGGCACGGGAGCGCGCATCTCCGAGGCGGTCGGCCTCGACGTCGACGACGTCGAGGGGGAGGAGGGTGTGGTCCGGCTCCGCGGGAAGGGTGGCAAGGAGCGGATCGTCCCCCTGGGGTCGTATGCCGGGTCCGCCCTGTCCGCGTGGCTCGTGCGCGGGCGCCCGGCGTTCGCGAGCCGGGGGACGGGCACGCCTGCGCTCTTCCTCAACGCCCGGGGCGGACGGCTGTCGCGGCAGAGCGCCTGGTCCGTCCTCCGCGCGTGCGCCGAGCGGGCGCACCTCGGGGGTCACCTGTCGCCGCACACGCTGCGCCACTCGTTCGCCACGCACCTGCTCGAGGGGGGTGCCGACGTGCGCGTCGTCCAGGAGCTCCTGGGGCACGCGTCGGTGACGACGACGCAGATCTACACCCTCGTCACGGTGCAACGCCTCCGCGAGGTGTATGCCCAGAGCCACCCCCGGGCCCGCTGATAGGGTCGGTGCCGATCAGCGCGAGGCTGACCGTCGAGAACCGGGGAGAGAGAGTTGGATTCCGACGCGGCGTTCCAGACCCGCACCGCCGGACAGGTCGGTGCGACAGGCCGCCCCCTTCCGAACTTCCCCGAACCCGCACCCCTCACCTCGCACGGTCCCGCCCGCATCATCGCGATGTGCAACCAGAAGGGCGGCGTCGGCAAGACGACGACGACGATCAACCTCGGGGCGGCCCTCGCCGAGCTCGGCCGGCGGGTGCTGCTCGTCGACTTCGACCCCCAGGGCGCCCTCTCCGTCGGTCTCGGCATCCCCACCCACGAGCTCGACCTCACGATCTACAACCTGCTCATCGAGCGCGGGCACGACCCCCACACGGTCATCCGGGACACCAAGGTCGAGAACCTCGACGTGCTGCCCGCCAACATCGACCTGTCGGCCGCCGAGGTCCAGCTCGTCAGCGAGGTGGCCCGCGAGACCATCCTCGCGAGGGTGCTGCGTCCGGTGCTCGACGACTACGACGTCGTGCTCATCGACTGCCAGCCGTCGCTGGGCCTGCTCACCGTCAACGCGCTGACCGCCTCCCACGGCGTCCTCATCCCGCTGGAGTGCGAGTTCTTCGCGATGCGCGGCGTCGCGCTCCTCATCGAGACGATCGAGAAGATCACCGACCGGCTCAACCCCCGCCTGCAGGTCGACGGCATCCTCGCGACGATGTACGACGGGCGCACGCTGCACTCGCGCGAGGTCGTCGCGAGCGTGGTCGAGCACTTCGGCGACCAGGTCTTCCACACGGTCATCTCGCGCACCGTGAAGTTCCCCGACGCGAGCCTCGCGGCGGAGCCCATCACGACGTACGACACCACGCACAAGGGTGCCGACTCCTACCGGCAGCTCGCCCGCGAGCTCATCGCCCGCGGTGGGGCGGCCTGATCCGATGACGACGGCCCCCGAGGAGGCCGGGGGAGGCGCACCGCCGGTCACCGACCACACCGCGACGGGCGGGCTGCCCGCCGATGTGCTGGCAGCCGACGTCCCGCCCGCCGAGGTGCTGGCCGCTGCCGACGCCTGGGGTGCCGACGACCTCGCAGCCGACGTGACGCCCGGCGGCGTGCTGACCCGCCGGGCGCCGGCGACCGCGTTCGAGGTCAGCCTCGACGTGTTCACCGGGCCGTTCGACCTCCTCCTCGGGCTGATCAGCAAGCACAAGCTCGACATCACCGAGATCGCGCTCGCCCGGGTCACCGACGACTTCATCGCCCACATCCGCGCCGAGCGTGCGAAGCCCGACGGGTGGGACCTCTCCCAGGCCACCGAGTTCCTCCTCGTCGCAGCCACCCTGCTCGACCTCAAGGCCGCCCGGCTGCTCCCGCAGACCGGTCCCGAGGACGAGGACGACCTCGCGCTCATCGAGGCCCGTGACCTGCTCTTCGCACGCCTGCTCCAGTACCGCGCCTTCAAGGACATCGCCCACACGTTCGGGGAGCGGATGGCGACGGCCGGGCGGATGCAGCCGCGCACGGCATCCCTGGAGCCGCAGCTCGCCGCGCTCCTGCCCGAGCTCGTCATGACCGTGACGCCCGAGCAGCTCGCGATGATCGCCGCCCGGGCGATGGTCCCCAGGCAGCCCCCCACCGTCGGGCTCGGGCACCTCCACGCGCCGGCGGTCAGCGTGCGCGAGCAGGCGGCCGTCATCGGCGCCCGGCTCCGCCGGGAGCGGGTCGCGTCCTTCCGGAGCCTCGTCGCCGACGCCGACTCGACCCTCGTCGTCGTCGCCCGCTTCCTCGCGCTGCTCGAGCTGTTCCGCGACTCGGCCATCGGGTTCGAGCAGGCCGAGGCACTCAGCGAGCTCACGGTGCGCTGGACGGGGCCGGAGGAGGGCGACATCGAGGTCGACGACGAGTTCGACGACCCCCTCCCCAGCGCGGAGCAGGAGTCCGCAGCGCAGCCACCCCCCGAGGAGACGCCCGATGAATGAGCCGCAGGACCTGCCCGTGGCCGAGCCGGACACCGCGCCAGCCGAGGACCAGCTCGCGTTCGACGTGGCGGACTTCCCGGGCGGCATCCGGGCGGCCCTCGAGGCCGTGCTCATGGTGGTCGACGAGCCTGTCTCGTCGCTGTCCCTCGCCTCGGTGCTCGAGCAGCCGCTCGCCGACGTCGAGGCCGCGCTGGCCGAGCTGGAGGAGGGGTATGCCGCACAGCAGCGGGGCTTCACGCTGCGGCAGGTGGGCGGCGGGTGGCGGATGTACAGCCGCCACGAGTACGCGCCTGTCGTCGAGCGCTTCGTCCTCGACGGCCAGCAGGCTCGGCTCACCCAGGCCTCGCTGGAGACCCTGGCGGTGATCGCCTACCGCCAGCCGGTGTCCCGGTCGCGGGTCGCGGCGGTGCGAGGCGTGAACGTCGACGGCGTCATCCGCACCCTCCTCACGCGCGGGCTCATCGAGGAGGTCGGCCATGACGAGGAGTCGACTGCCATCCTGTACGGCACGACGTCGTACTTCCTCGAGCGGCTGGGTCTCCAGGGCCTCGACGACCTGCCGGCGCTCGCCCCCTACCTGCCCGAGGTCGACGTGCTCGACGAGATCGCCGAAGGAGGCCGGGGATGACGCCGCCGAAGAGCCGCGGGGGGGCCTCGTCCGGGAAGGGCGGTGCCCGGCGACCGCGGACGTCCTCGACCCGCCCCAAGACGTCGTCGGGCCAGGCGGGATCGACCGGGAAGGCCGGGTCGGCCGGGAAGGCCGGGTCAGCCGGGAAGTCCGGGTCGACGGGCGCGGACGGGGGTCGCGGCAAGCCCCGGAGAGGTGGGTCGGGCACGACCCGCCCGAGCCAGCCGACCGCCGCACCGCAGTGGCCCTCGAGGCCCACGGTCGACGTGCACGACCCCGACGGCATCCGGCTGCAGAAGCTCCTTGCGGCCGCCGGCGTCGGGTCGCGTCGGGTGTGCGAGGACCTCATCACCCAGGGCCGGGTGGAGGTCGACGGCCAGGTCGTCACCGAGCTCGGGGTGCGGATCCGGCCGACCCAGACGGTGCACGTCGACGGTGTGCGGATCCAGCTCGACGAGTCGCGGGTCTACCTCGCCTTCAACAAGCCCCTCGGGGTCGTGACGTCGATGAGCGACGAGCTCGGCCGGGCCGACATCGGCGACTTCGTCGGCAGCCGCAAGGAGCGGCTCTTCCACGTCGGCCGCCTCGACGCCGACACCGAGGGTCTCCTCCTCCTCACCAACGACGGCGACCTCGCCCACCGGCTCCAGCACCCACGCTACGGCGTGCTCAAGACCTACCTCGCGCAGATCCCGGGTCCCGTGCCGCGTGACCTCGGGCGACGCCTGCGGGAGGGCATCGAGCTCGAGGACGGACCGGTCGCCGTCGACTCGTTCCGTGTCGTCGACTCGGCCCCCGGCAAGGCGCTCGTCGAGCTCGTGCTGCACGAGGGTCGCAAGCACATCGTGCGCCGGCTGCTCGCCGAGGTCGGCCACCCGGTCATCACGCTCGTGCGCACCCAGGTGGGCCCCATCCACCTCGGGGACACCAAGCCCGGCAGGTGGCGCAACCTCACGAGCACGGAGGTCGGCGCCCTCTACGCGGCGGCGGGGCTGTGACCCGGGTCCACGTCGTCGGCACCGGGCTGGTGGGAACCAGCCTGGGCCTGGCCCTCAGCCGGCTCGGCGACGACGTCACGCTCGAGGACATCAGCCCGACGCACGAGGCGCTGGCGCGCGACCTGGGTGCCGGCCGTCTGCCCGGCGGACCCGTCGACCCCGACCTCGTCGTCGTCGCGACCCCGCCCGACGTCACCGCGACGTGCGTCCGGGAGGCCCTCCGGCGCTGGCCGCGGGCCGCCGTCACCGACGTCGCCTCGGTCAAGGGCACGATCCTCGAGGCCCTGCGCGCCTCCGGCACGGACCTCGCGCGCTACTGCGGCTCGCACCCGATGGCCGGCCGAGAGCGCTCCGGGGCGGTCTCCGGGCGTCACGACCTCTTCGACGGGAGGGCCTGGGTGCTGACCCCCACCGAGGAGACCGACCCGGCCGTCGTGACCCTGGTAACGTCGGTCGCCCGCTCGGCTGGTGCCGCGGTCAGCAGTCTGGCCCCCGAGCACCACGACGCGGCCGTGGCGGCGGTGTCCCACGTCCCCCAGCTCGCGGCCAGCCTCGTGGCGGCCCGTCTCGAGGGCCTCGACGACGCAGCCGTCGCCCTCGCGGGGCAGGGCCTGCGCGACGTCACCCGGATCGCCGCGAGCGACCCCCACCTGTGGACCCAGATCCTCGCCGCCAACGCCCCGGCCGTGCGGACCGTCCTCGGCGACCTCCTCGACGACCTCGGCCGGGTCGCCGTCGCCCTCGACGAGCTCGCCACCTCCACCGACGCGCCCGGAGCGCGGGGCACCCTGGCCCGCGCGATCGCCTCGGGCAACGCCGGCCAGGCGCGGATCCCCGGCAAGCACGGGGCGGCGCCCACGGCATACGCGACCGTGCGGGTGCTCATCCCCGACGAGCCCGGGCAGCTCGGCCGGCTCTTCGCCGACATCGGCGCGATCGGCACGAACATCGAGGAGTTCCACCTCGACCACGGCCTCGGCCAGCCGTTCGGGCTCGCGGAGGTGGACGTCGTCCCCGCGGCGGCCGCGGCCCTCGCGCTGGAGCTCGAGCAACGAGGCTGGCGACTGCACGGCTGAGTGCCCCACTAGGCTCACGGCCCATGACCGAACCCCTGACCATCGCGATCGACGGACCCTCCGGCTCGGGCAAGAGCAGTGTCTCGAAGGCCGTCGCGCGGCGGCTCGGCGTCGGCTACCTGGACACCGGGGCGATGTACCGCGCCCTCACGTGGTGGTGCCTGGAGCGCGGCGTCGACCTCACCGACGCGGATGCCGTGGCGGCTGCCGCCCGGGCCCTGCCCCTCGAGATCGGCACCGACCCCGGGGCGCCGACGGTGCGCGTCGGCGGCACCGACGTCACGGACGCCATCCGCACGACCGAGGTGAGCACGGCGGTCTCCGCCGTGGCCACGAACCGCGGCGTGCGCCCGGTGCTCCAGCAGCTCCAGCGCGACCTCATGGCCCGCATCGCGGAGCAGACCGGCGGTGTCGTCGCCGAGGGCCGCGACATCACGACGGTCGTCGCTCCCGACGCCCGGGTGCGCGTGCTCCTCACGGCGTCGGAGGAGGCACGGCTGCGACGGCGGTCCGCCGAGCTGCACGGGGCCGTCGACGAGCGGGCCGTCGCGGCGACCCGCGACCAGGTCGTGCGGCGGGACCTGGACGACTCGACCGTGTCCTCGTTCACCGAGGCGGCCGACGGGGTCGTCCTCGTCGACACCTCCGACCTCGACCTCGACGAGAGCGTCGAGGCCGTGCTCGACGTCGTCGCCGCCGAGACCGCGGAGTGAGCCGCATCGGCTGAGGTGGGGTGCGGGCCGGGCGGGACGGCATACGGCCTTTCGACCCG
Source organism: Ornithinibacter sp. (assembly GCA_035703305.1). Lineage (GTDB taxonomy): Bacteria > Actinomycetota > Actinomycetes > Actinomycetales > Dermatophilaceae > Fodinibacter. The sequence goes on from DASSYJ010000113.1 coordinate 22,389, forward strand.
CCATGGACGCCGGGTCCCTCCGCGGGTGGACCGGGGCACCGCTGAGGTGAGGGACAATGGTCGGATGAGCAGCGAGGACCCCACGACCCGGACGCAGGACCCCGCAGCCGTCGAGCGGGCGCTCCGGGCGGGGCTGGAGGACTTCGAGCTCAGCGACGAGGACCGCGCCCTCCTCGAGCGCGGCGACGACGCGCTCGGCAGTGAGGGCGCCACCGGGCCCGTCCCGGTCGTCGCCGTCGTGGGGCGCCCGAACGTCGGGAAGTCGACCCTCGTCAACCGGATCATCGGCCGCCGCGAGGCGGTCGTCGAGGACGTGCCGGGCGTCACGCGGGACCGGGTCGCCTACGACGCCGAGTGGACCGGTCACCCGTTCACGCTCGTCGACACCGGCGGCTGGGCGGTCGACGCGACCGGCATCCACCTCCGGGTCGCCGAGCAGGCCGAGATCGCCGTCGAGCTCGCGGATGCCGTGCTCTTCGTCGTCGACGCGACCGTCGGTGCGACCGACGACGACGAGTCCGTGGTCAGGCTGCTCCGCAGGTCGGGCAAGCCGGTCGTCCTCGTTGCGAACAAGGTCGACGACCAGCGCACCGAGGCCGACGCGGCGGCCCTGTGGAACCTCGGGCTGGGTCAGCCCTGGCCCGTCTCGGCCCTGCACGGCCGGGGGAGCGGTGACGCGCTGGACGCCCTGCTCGAGGTGCTCCCCGAGGAGTCGACAACCGGTGGTGCGTACGAGCGGGGCGGCCCGCGCCGGGTGGCCCTGCTCGGCCGCCCCAACGTCGGCAAGTCCTCGATGCTCAACAAGCTCGTCGGGCACGAGCGGGTCGTCGTGGACCCCGTGGCGGGGACGACCCGCGACCCCGTCGACGAGCTCATCGAGCTCGGCGGGCGCACCTGGCGCTTCGTCGACACGGCCGGCATCCGGCGCCGGGTGCACCAGACCCGCGGTGCCGACTTCTACGCGTCCCTGCGGACGCAGACGGCGCTCGAGAAGGCCGAGGTGGCGGTCGTACTCGTCGACGCCTCGGAGGTCATCTCGGAGCAGGACGTCCGCGTCATCCAGCAGGTCATCGACGCGGGTCGGGCCCTCGTCATCGCCTACAACAAGTGGGACCTCACCGACGAGGAGCGCCGGCACTTCCTCGAGCGCGAGATCGAGCGCGACCTCGTGCAGATCCCGTGGGCGCCACGGGTCAACGTCTCGGCCCGCACCGGGCGGCACATGGAGAAGCTCGTGCCGGCCCTCGACACCGCCCTGGAGTCGTGGGAGACCCGCATCTCGACCGGTCGCCTCAACGCGTTCCTCGGCGAGGTCGTCGCGGCCCACCCCCACCCGGTCCGCGGTGGCAAGCAGCCGCGCATCCTCTTCGCGACCCAGGCGGGGACGCGCCCACCCCGGTTCGTGCTCTTCGCGTCCGGGTTCATCGAGGCGGGGTACCGGCGGTTCGTCGAGCGCCGGCTGCGCGAGGAGTTCGGCTTCGTCGGGACCCCCATCGAGATCTCGGTGCGGGTCCGCGAGAAGCGCTCCCGCCGCTGACCCCGGTTGCCTCAACTTTCCCGCCCGATCCCGGAACCTTCAGCAGAGCACCAGAACATTTCCGGTGCCGAGGTGAACCTTGGGGGGACAACCCGAACGGATGCCGCGGGCGCCCGGGACGATTCGGTCGCGCCCTCGCGCATGGGATAGGGTTTCGTCGCTCCCGCGAGGGGGCAGCCACGGGCTGTGGCGCAGCTTGGTAGCGCACTTGACTGGGGGTCAAGGGGTCGCAGGTTCAAATCCTGTCAGCCCGACCGAACGCTGAGGTCGTCCTGGATTCCACGGCGGACCCGGCGCACCTGCCGGGCCGTCCGGCGAACGAGCTCGTGGGTGCGGGACGGCGCGTGCTGTGCGGGGAACGAGGCGGCTGCGGCGTCCTTCGCCGGCTACCTCGACCGCGCGGGACCTGAGCCGGATCCTGGTGACCCTGCACGGAATGGTCGACTGACCGGAGGCACCCTCCAAGGCTGAGCCCGGCCCGAGATCGCCTCAATCGGGGTGCAGCCCGACGTCGCAACGTCCTACCGTTGTCGGAACCTGCTTGGGGAGTCCGAGTCGGTGCCCACGGTGTGCGCGGTGGGTCGTCCACAGATGGGAGGCGCGTGATGGCCACCCACCTCGTCGCGCTCTGCGTCGGGGCGAACGACCCCACCCGGCTCGCGCGCTTCTGGGCTGGAGTCCTCGGCCTGGAGCCCGCCGCCGACGGCGTGACGCTGCCCGCGAGTGACGGCATCGGGTTCGGCATCCAGTTCCGGCCGACGAAGGAGCCCAAGCTCGGTCCGAACCAGATGCACGTCCACCTGACGAGCACCTCCCTGCGCGACCAGAAGGACACGGTGGACCGCGTGCTCGGTCTCGGAGGGCGGCACCTCGACGTCGGCCAGGGCCCGGACGACGAGCACGTGGTCCTTGCCGACCCCGAGGGCAACGAGCTCTGCGTCATCGAACCGGGCAACGCCTTCCTGGCCGGATGCGGGTTCCTCGGGGAGCTGACGTGCGACGGCACCCAGGAGGTCGGCTACTTCTGGAGCAGGGCGCTGGGGTGGCCCCTGGTCTGGGACCAGGACCAGGAGACTTCCATCCAGTCACCACACGGCGGGACGAAGATCTCGTGGGGCGGCCCGCCGGTGGCCCCGAGGACGGGGAAGAACCGGCTCCACCTCCATCTCGCACCACTCGTCGGCGGTGACCAGCAGGCCGAGGTGGACCGCCTCGTGTCCCTGGGCGCCACCCGGGTCGACGACCAGTGTGAGGCCGGCGCGCTCGTCTTGGCCGACCCCGGCGGCAACGAGCTCTGCGTGCTGACCCCTCGCTGACGGGCACGAGCCCGCGGAGTCGCCGGGGACCGAGCCCTCCGATGTGACCATTGAGCAGGGAGTCGATTGGTAATACGGTCCTCGTGTGGCAGACACAGCGTCCATCGTGGTGGAGCGGCGCAAGGAGCTGACCTACCTCCTTTCCCAGGCCGCCGAGCTCGAGCACGCGCTGATGTGCGAGTACCTCTACGCGGCGTTCAGCCTTCGGAGCACGGCCGGCGAGGGTCTGCGGTACGACCAGCTGGCTGCCGTGGAGCGGTGGCGCCGGGTGATCCTGGACGTCGCGGCCGAGGAGATGCTGCACTGGGCGGTCGTCCAGAACCTGCTCACCGCCGTCGGGTCTGCCCCGTTCGTGAGCCGGCCACACTTCCCGCACCAGGCGCACGGCTATCCGTCCTCGGTGCAGTTCCGCCTGCTCCCGTTCGGCGTGGCGGCGTTGGAGCACTTCGTCTACCTCGAGCGTCCTGAAGGCGTCGAGCGAGCAGATGCCGTGGGCTTCGAGGTCACGGGCCCGCCGCTGACGCCCATGACCCCTGACGAGGTCGTCCCGCGCGGGCAGGAGTTCAGCACCCAGGGCCACCTCTACCGGTCGGTGGAGCGAGGCTTCGCGCACCTGGCGGAGGTCCTGGGGGAGGACCGGCTGTTCATCGGTCCAGCCTTCCACCAGGCCGAGGAGACGACGTTCCGCTGGCCCGACCTCAGGCCGATCACCGACCTCGAGGGCGCGAACCGGGCCATCGAGCGCATCGTCGAGCAGGGGGAGGGGGCGACCGGGGACTGGAGGACCGCCCACTACGGTCGTTTCCTCGGGGTGCTCGAGGAGTACCAGGCGATGTTGGAGACGGATCCCGACTTCGTCCCGACCCATCCCGTCGTGGCTGCCGGCGTGAGGGCGGTGGAGGGGATCGAGCCCGACGTCTACATCACCGACCCCGCCACTGCAGGGTGCTCGGACCTCTTCAACTCGGTGTACGAGCTCCTCCTGCAGATGATCGCGCGGTACTTCGCCTTCGGCCACGAGACACCAGAGCAGCGAGAGGTGCTGGCCTCCACGGCCGTGGGCCTGATGTTCCAGGCCATCAAGCCGATGGGCCTCCTGCTCGCCTCCCTGCCCGTCGGACCAGACCAACCGGGCGCCACGGCCGGAGCCAACTTCCAGCTGCCATATCGCGCCAGCTTCCTGCTCCCGCACCGCCGCTCGGCCTGGCTCCGGTTCGCCGAGCGTCTCGACGAGCTCGCCGTCTTCGCCGCCGCCCTCCAGCCGGCCACGGGGCAGGACGTGGTGAAGGCGGTCTCGGGCGCGCTGGCCGACGCGGCCTCTCAGCTGACGGCGCAGGTCGAGGCGGTCTGACGGTCGGCCCCGGTCAGTGGGCCGGCGGGACACCTGACCGAGCCCGAGACCGACCGAGGTCCTACGGCGCGGGGCAGGCGGCTCTCCGCCACCTCCATTCCGCGTTCGACCGGCGGACGGCACCGTCGCGCGGCAGCATGGGGGGAATCGTCCACACGAAGTGATCGGGGCCGCCATGACCACCACAGGTCGCCTGCTCGCACGAGCCGTCGCC
>DASSYJ010000114.1:0-12726 GCA_035703305.1 Ornithinibacter sp.
GGGGTCGTGCTCGCGCTGGCGCGCGTCAAGCAGGACCTCCTCGACGACCTCGACGCCGCCGGGCTCGTGGACTCGATCACGACCGAACGCATGTACCCGACGCTGCCGACCGCGGTCACGGCCTACCTCGCGTGGTACGAGAAGGAGCACGGGACGCCCCACCCGTTCGGACCGGTGCCACCCAACCCTGCGCCCCCTAGCGAAGCGTCTTGACCGTCACGATCGGCGTGTAGGCCGAGCAGCCCGTGGCATTGCACGCCTGCAGCCGGTATCTATACGTGGTCGACCTCGTCAGTCCGGTGTCTTGGTACGAGATCGAGTTGGCGGGCACCGAGTTCCGGTACTGGGGAGTGCACTTGGTCCCTTGACACCGCTCGATCCGGAAGTTGTCCTCGTTGTTCGAAGTATCCGTCCATCTGAGGGTGACAGCGGACACCGTGGCTGTCGCCGTCAGACCAGACGGCGCGCTCGGCACGGCACCGGGCGGAGTCGCTTCGGTCGTGGCCGCGGCGATGTTGCTCGGGGCCGACGTGTCAGCGCCACGCAGCGCTCGCACCCGGTACCCGTAGGTCGTCGACGCCGTGAGGCCGGCGTCGGTGAAGGATCTGGAATCCGCCCCGAGGGTGGCGACCTGTGTCGTTGGCGTGCAGCCCACCCCGGAGCACCGGTCGACGGCAAACCCGGTCTCGTCGCCCGCGTTGTCGGTCCACGCGAGCGCGACGGCCGTGCTCGACGTCGCCGAGGCAGTGAGGTTGCTCGGTGCAGCCGGCGGGGCGGGCGTCGTGGCGTATGCCGTGGACGTCCAGGATGATGCGTCGGCGTTCCTCACGGCCCGGACCCGGTAGCCGTACGTCGTCCCCGCGGTGCGGCCCGTGTCGCTGTAGCCGGTGGCGTTCGCGGCAAGGGTGGTGACCGGAGAGAAGGTCGAGCAGCCGCTGCCGGTACACCGCTCGATGGCGAAACCCGTCTCGTCGGACGACGTGTCGGTCCACGCCAGGTTCACCGACGTGCTCGACGCTGCGGTGGCTGAAAGGCCGGTGGGCGCCGACGGCGGGGACGGGGGCGGGGCGCCGAGCGCGCCGAACACGTCCGCCTGGAACGATCCCGACCCGGAGAACGACTCGACCCTCAGGGTCCAGGTGCCGGCGGCGGCGCTGGCGACCCCGATCGTCTCGAACCGCCCTGGCGCGGCGCAGTTCCCGTTGGTGGACTCGAGCATGCAGCGGCTCATGGCGACCACCGTGCCGGCGGGGTTGACGAGGTACGCGTCGAGGTCGGGCGCCCACTCGTAGCCGTACCAGCACGACCCGCCGACGGGTAGGACGCACGTCGCCGCACCGTTCGTCGTGCGGAGGGTGACACCGAGGGGGCTCCCGCTCGTCGTGACGGCCACGGGGTAGTCCCTCACCGCGCCGGAGCCCACGGACCCCTCGACGACGGTGTGGCCGGGCCACGGGGCCGTCCCCGGGGACGCCGCCCCGAGGGCCGCCAGGAACGACCGTGCATCGACGAGCCCGGCACCCCACTCGTCGTCGACCCCGGCCGCGCCGGCGTCACGTGCCGACGACCGGAGGGCCGCCTTGAGGGTCGCCGGTGAGGCAGCGGGAGTGGCCTCGATGCCCAGGGCCACGACCCCGGCGACGAACGGCGTCGCCATCGACGTCCCGGACATCGTCGTGTACGAGCTGACGGTCCCGGCCTGCGGCGCCACGACGCTCAGTCCCGGCGCCGCCAGGTCGGGCTTGTGGGGTGCCGAGGGGTTCGTCGTCGGGCCGCGGCTCGAGAAGCCGGCGAGGTAGAGGGAGGTGTCGGTGTCGGACGAGCCTGCCAGGCTCGACGGGTCGGAGGCGGCGCCGACCGTCACCACCTTGGTGGCGACGCCGGGGGACGAGATGGTCCCCGGGGCGTCCCCGGAGTTGCCGGCGGCCACGACGACGACCTTCCCGGCGTCGACGGCCGCGTCGGAGGCCTGGCTCCCGGCATCCGAGCCGTCCGACCCCGGGCTGCCGAGCGACATCGAGATGACCTTGACGTCCGGGCGTGCCGCGCACCACTCGATCGCGGAGACGACGTTGGCGTCGGAGCCCGACCCGGTGCTGTCGAGCACCTTGGCGGAGATGAGGGAGGCGCCGGTCGCGACGCCACCGTAGGCGGTGTTCGTCGGGCCCGTCGGACGGCCCGCAGCGATCCCGGCGACGTGGGTTCCGTGGCCGTGGTCGTCGTAGGGGGTGGGGCGCGCGTTGACCCAGTCCCGCCAGCCGACGACCCGGCCGCTCAGCTGCTCATGGTTCGGGTCGATCCCGGTGTCGATGAAGCAGATCCCGACGCCGCTCCCGTCGAGCGTCCCGTCGGTGGCCGCCCCGGCACCGCGCGCGGCGTTCACGCCGTAGTCGAGGTTGCCGGAGGCGTCGAGGGCGTGCGCCCGGCCGTTCAGCTCGATCCGGGTCACCCCGGGGACCCGGGAAAGGGCGCCCACCTGCCCCGCCGTCACGGAGCCCGCGAACGCCGGGATCGAGCGGTACCGCTGGTCGACCTGCAGCGACGGTGCGGCCCGTCGGCCGGCATCCGGGGTCGCCCCCTGGAGGATGATGCCGACCCGCTCCCCCGGCGCCGCCGCGGCCAGCGCCGCCTCCAGGTCGTCGGCGACCCGGTCGTGGTCGGAGTCGCCCTTGCCGGGCGTCGCCGGGGCCTGACCGGCGTCCCGCTGGCCCCCCGGGGCGGGCGGTGCAGCCCCGGCCGGCCCCGCCGAGAGGAGGGCGGCCACGGCGAGGAGGCTCACGGTGGCGAGGGTGGTGGTGGGTCGAGCGGAGATCGACATGGTGCTCTCCCTTGCGCTCCAGACGCTGCTCCCGAGCATAGGAAGGGGGCGAGTCGGCGGGTATGGCCCGTTCGGGCCCCTCGGGGCGCCGCGCCGGAGGTGGCCCGACCGGGGACGACGCGGGCGCCCGCTCAGGTCAGGAGCAGCCGCTCGATCCGCCGGGAGGCTCCCAGGATGCCCACGGCACCCAGCACGACGAGGTATGCCGCGTTGCCGAGAAGGCTCCAGCCCACCTCCCCAAGCATCAGCCCACGCTCGAGCGCCACCCCCTGGTAGAGCGGGGTGGCCCAGACGAGCCACTGCAGCGACGCGGGGTAGGTCGACAGCGGGAAGAAGGTCGCCGAGAAGAGGAACATCGGCTGGATCGCCAGGGTGACGTAGTCGAAGTGCTGCCAGCTCGTCATGAAGGTCGTGGCGAACATGCCCACGGCCCCGAACGCGAGGCCGATGAGCACCGAGGCGGGGAGCGCCAGCAGGGCCCACCACGACTCCACCAGGCCGGCGACGAGCGCGACGACGAGGAACATGGCCGAGTAGAGGGAACCGCGCATGAGCGACCACGTGATCTCGCCGACGGCGATGTCGCGCGGACCGATCGGGGTCGCGAGCATGGCGTCGTAGAGGCGCTGGTACCGGAGCTTGAAGAAGACGTTGAACGTGGCGTCGAAGACCGCGCCGTTCATCGCCGACGCGGCGAGCAGTGCGGGGGCGACGAAGGCGGCATACGACACGGTGCTGCCGCCGTCGGTGGTCACCGTGCCCACGAGCGACCCGATGCCCACGCCCAGCGAGAACAGGTAGAACACCGGCTCGACGAAGCCGCTGAGGAGCAGCAGCCAGGCCCGCCGGAACGCGACGACGTTGCGGCCGACGACGTGGCGGGCCAAGCCGGCGCCCGCGGGGAACGGCAACCGACGTGAGGCCCGGGTGGCCGTCTGGAGCGCGGTCACGACACCAGCCTCCGGGTGAACTGCCGCCTGGCCAGCACCCAGCCCACGACGACGTACCCGATGAGCACCGCGAGGTGCGCCGCCCCGACCCAGCCCGGGGGTGAGCCGGTGGCGGCGGCGCGGCAGAGCTCGACACCGTGCCACAGCGGGGTGACCCAGGCGACCGGCTGGAGGACCACGGGCAGCTGGTCGACCGGGAAGAACGTGCCGGAGAAGAGCATGAGCGGCGTCACGACGAAGCGATAGAGGAGGCTGAACGCGTCGTCCCTCTCGATGGATGCCGCGAGGGCGAAGGTCGGCACCGCGAAGGCCATCCCGGTGAGCACCCCGACCGGCACCGCCAGGAGCACCCACCACGACGTGAAGGCCCCGAACAGCGCAGCGACGGCGACGAAGATCGCCGTGGCGACACCGAGGTGGACCACGATGACCGCCAGGTGGCCCCCGAGCACCTCGACGACGCGCAGCGGCGTGGCGAGCATCGCGGCATACATCTGGTTCCAGCGGATGTAGCCGAACACGGCGTACGTCGACTCGCCGAACGAGAGCCACATCGCCTGTACCGCGATGATGCCGGGCACGACGTACTGGAGGTAGGGCACGCCGCCGACCCCGCCCGCGCTGGTGTCGACCAGGGTGCCGAGCCCGAGCCCCATCGACAGCAGGAAGAACAACGGCGAGAGGAAGCGGCCGATGATCGAGCCCTTCCAGGTGCGCCTGTAGACGGTGAGGTGGTGGGCCATGACGGCGCCGAGGCGCTCGGCAGCCGGCAGCGGCGCGCGGGGCCCGGGCACGAGGCGCCCGCTCGGTGTCGTGGCCGAGAGGTGGTCGGTGGCGGAAGCGGACATCAGTCGACCAGGGTCCGGCCCGTGAGGTGGAGGAAGACGTCCTCGAGCGTCGACCGGCGCACGAGCGAGGACAGCGGCTCCACTCCACGGGCGTGCACGGTGGCGAGTGCCGCATCGCCGTCGTCGGCGTAGACGAGCAGCCGGTCGGGCAGCACCTCGAGCCGTTCCCCCACGCCTCTGACGCTGTCGACGTGCCGCGCCTGCTCATCGGGGTCGAAGCGCAGCTCGAGCACCTCGCGGGTCGAGTGCTGCGCGATGAGGGCTCGCGGGCTGCCCTCCGCCACGATGCGACCGTGGTCCATGACGACGAGCCGGTCGCACAGCTGCTCGGCCTCGTCCATGTAGTGCGTCGTGATGATGAGCGTGACGCCCTCGCGCTTCAGCCGGAACAGGCGGTCCCACAGCACGTGCCGTGCCTGTGGGTCGAGACCGGTGGTCGGTTCGTCGAGGAGCAGCACCTCGGGGTTGTTCATGAGGCTGCGGGCGATCGTGAGCCGGCGCTTCATCCCACCCGAGAGCGGCTCGACCCGGTCGTGGCGCCGCTCGGTGAGCTGGGCGAACTCGAGCAGGTCGTCGGCGCGGGCGCGCACCTCGTGCCGGGACAGCCCGAAGAAGCGGCCGTAGACCCAGAGGTTCTCCTCGACGGAGAGGTCCTCGTCGAGGATGTCGCGCTGGGGGCACACGCCGAGGCGGGCGCGGATCGCCGGACCGTCGGATGCCGGGTCGAGGCCCAGGATGCTCAGCTCGCCCTCGGTGACCGGCGAGACGCAGCCGACCATGCGCATCGTGCTCGACTTGCCGGCTCCGTTGGGACCGAGGAAGCCGAACGCCTCGCCGCGGCGCACCTCGACGTCGATGCCGTCGACCGCGGTGAAGTCGCCGAACCTCTTGGTCAGCCCCCGCGCGCGGAGCAGGATGTCGTCGCTCACCGGCACGACGCTAGACGATCGGGAGGACAGCGATCACGCGCGTTTCCGCACGCCGTGGGAGGGACCTCCTCAGGCGGGGATGGGTGGACCCACGACCTGGAGCCCGTAGCGCGGGCCGACCTCGTTCCACCGGTCGATCTCCTCGCCCATCGGACGACCCTCCCCCGGACCGGGCAGGCGGAGCTCGGCCGCCGGCACGCCGACCTCGTCGTAGAGCCCGAGCAGCCCACCCGGGACGACGAGGGAGACGAAGCGCGCCGGCCGGTCGCCCCGGATGCGGAACGCGTGCGGGATGCCCCTCGGGAGGTAGATGAAGAACCCCTCGGACAGCTCGTGGGTCTCCTCGCCGGCCCGGTAGGTCATCGCGCCCTCGAGGAGGTAGAACGCCTCGGCCTCGTGCTGGTGGCGGTGCAGCGGGGTCGCGATGCCGGGCGGCTGGGTCACGATCGCGACGCCCAGCGTGCCGCCCGTGTCGGCCGCTCCGGCGAGGTGCTCGAACACCGAGCCCATCGCCCACGTCCCCCTGCCGGAGCCGGGCTCCCGCACGACGACCTGGTCCGCCGACCCGTCCGGCACCGGCGCTGCCTCCCGGGTCTCCGTCTCGGCCGGCCGCGTGCCCGACGCGGCCGCCTCCGTCTGGCCGGTCCTTCCCGTGGTCCCCGTCGACATGCCCCGTCACCCGCCTTCCATATTCGTCCGAATGTCTTTCGGATGAATACTGGTACGGTAGGCGTCGTGGGCACGCCCGTCAAGACCCGTCGCTACGAGTCACCCGTCCGGGCCGAGCAGGCCGCACGGACGCGAACGGCGGTCCTGCGCGCCGCGCGCTCCCTGTTCACGACCCGTGGCTACGGCGCCACCTCGGTCGCCGACATCGCCCGCCGGGCCAGGGTGTCGGTGGACACCGTGTACGCGAGCGTGGGTCGCAAGCCGGACCTCCTCCTCGCGGTCCACGACATGATCCTGGGAGCGTCCGACGAGCCCCTACCGGCGGAGGAGCGCGACTACGTGCGCGCGGTCCGCGCGGCGCCCACCGCGGAGGCGAAGATCCGCACCTACGCCGACGCCCTCGGCGAGGTCCTCCCCCGCACCGTGCCGCTCGTCCTGGCGCTGCGGGAGGCCGGACGCACGGACTCACGCTGCCGCACCGTCGCCGACGACCTGGACACCCGCAGGGCCGCCAACATGCGGCGGTTCGCCGGGGAGCTGCGCGCCACCGGCCGGCTGCGCGACGACCTCACCGACGAGGACGTCGCCGACCTCGTCTGGTCGATGAACGACGCCGCCTACTTCGAGCTGATGCGTGCGCGGGGCCGCACCCCGCAGGAGTTCGCCGACGTCCTCGCCGACGTGTGGACGCGCACCCTCCTCGCCTGAGGCTCAGTGCCGCTTGGGGACGTCACGCCCGTGCCGGCGCTCCTCGGGCACGTCCATGTCCGCGCAGAGGGCGAGCCACACCTCGCGAGGCGGCACGCCCGCGTCGAGGGCCTCCGTCGCCGTGCGGCCGCCGAGCGCGGCCATGACGTGGGAGCGAGCCAGCGACCCGGCATACGCTGCACCGAACTCGTCCTCGAGGAGGGTCCAGAACCGGGAGACGCGCACCGGCAGATCGTATGTCGCCGCCGGCTGCGTGAGCCGTCCGCCCCGCTGCCGGGCGCGCCGGCCGGCGCGGCATACTGGCCGGCATGCGCCTGATCACCGCCGCCGGGGTGCCCACCTCGCTCGCCCGTGTCCACGAGCCCGCCGACCCACCCGTCCGGGTCGGGCTGGTGCAGCACGCCTGGGACGAGGACGCGGACCGGCTGCGGGCCACGCTGCGCGAGGGCATCGCGTCGGCAGCCGACGCCGGCGCCCGGGTCGTCTTCCTGCCCGAGCTGACGCTCTCCCGCTACCCGGCCGACGCGCTCCCCAGCGGGCGGCCGGACGCCACGGCCGAGTCGCTCGAGGACGGTCCGACCGTGACCTTCGCACGTGAGGCGGCGGCGGCATCCGGTGTCCTCGTCCATGCCTCCCTCTTCGAGCGCGCCCCCGCCCCCGACGGCGCCGACGACGGCCTCGGCTACAACACCGCCGTGCTCGTCGCGCCCGACGGCGAGGTGGTCGCGCGCACCCGCAAGACGCACATCCCGGTGACCGCCGGGTACTACGAGGACAAGTACTTCCGCCAGGGTCCGCCGGAGGACGCCTACCCCGTCTACGACGTGGCCGCCCTCGGCATGCGGCTCGGGATGCCGACCTGCTGGGACGAGTGGTTCCCGGAGGTCGCCCGCGCGTACGGCCTCGGGGGGGCGCAGGTGCTCGTCTACCCCACCGCGATCGGCTCCGAGCCCGACCACCCCGACTTCGACACCCAGCCGCTCTGGCAGCACACGATCGTCGGCCACGCGATCGCCAACGGGCTCTTCGTCGTCGTCCCGAACCGCTACGGGACCGAGGGGCTCATCACGTTCTACGGCTCGTCCTTCATCGCCGACCCCTACGGCCGGGTGCTCGTCCAGGCACCGCGCGACGAGGCCGCCGTTCTCGTCGCCGACCTCGACCTCGCGCAGGGCAGGGACTGGATCGAGCTCTTCCCCTTCCTCTCGACGCGCCGGCCGGACTCCTACGCATCCCTCGCCGCGCCGGTGCGGCCCGAGCACCGGCGGGAGGCCTGAGGATGCCGGCCGCCGGCGCCTGGCGGATGCCGGCCGAGTGGGCGCCGCACGAGCGCACGTGGATGGCGTGGCCGTCGGCGGGCTACACGCTCGGTGACACGGAGGAGGCGGCCGAGGAGGCCCGGGCCACGTGGGCCGACGTCGCGCTCGCCGTGTCGCAGTTCGAGCCCGTCACGCTCGTCGTCGACCCGGCCGACGTCGCCGTGGCCCGGCGCTGGATCGACGAGGGCCGTCACGGGCGGCACCGCATCGACGTGCTCGAGGCCCCGCTCGACGACGCGTGGATGCGCGACATCGGGCCCACGTTCGTGCTCTCGGGCAGTGGCGAGCTCGGCGCCGTCGACTGGGTCTTCAACGGGTGGGGTGCGCAGGAGTGGGCGACGTGGGGCAGGGACGCCCGGGTCGGTGAGTTCGTGACCGGTCGCGCCGGTGCGACGCTCGTCGGGAGCGACCTCGTCAACGAGGGCGGCGGCATCCACGTCGACGGCCTGGGAACGGTGCTGCTCACGGAGACCGTGCAGCTCGACCCCGGTCGCAACCCCGGGCTCACCCGCGCCGACGTCGAGGCCGAGATGGCCCGCACGATCGGCGCGACGACGTGCATCTGGCTGCCGCGCGGGCTGACCCGTGACTACGACGAGTTCGGGACGCGGGGGCACGTCGACATCGTGGCGACGTTCGCCTCGCCCGGTGTCGTGCTGCTGCACTGGCAGGGCGACCCCGACCACCCCGACCACGAGGTGTCCGTGGAGCTCGAGGGGCTGCTGTCGTCGGCGCGCGACGCCCGCGGTGAGGAGCTGGAGGTCGTGCGCGTGCCCGCACCGAAGACGCTCGAGGACGACGAGGGTCCGGTCGACTGGTCCTACATCAACCACCTCGTCGTCAACGACGGCGTCGTGGCGTGCACCTACGACGACCCCCAGGACGCCGACTCGCTGGCGGTCATCGAGCGGGCGTATGCCGGGCGCCGCGTCGTCGGCGTCGACGCCCGTCCGCTCTTCGACCGCGGCGGCGGGATCCACTGCATCACCCAGCAGCAACCGCGCGCCTGACCGGCGGGATCACCGCTCGACGAGCACGGTCCCGGACACGTCCCTGCGGTAGACCCGTGCCTCCCACGGCTGCAGCTCCAGGCGATGCCGTGACGGCTCCGGGGGCGGGCAGTTGCCCAGGACCAGCTCGGCGCCCTCCCAGGCCGCGGCGTCGGGGAGCAGGTCGGCCATCGCGCTCCGGCCCGACATGTTCGCGATCACCAGCAGCTCGACCGTGCCCAGACGTCGCAGGTACGCGTAGAGCTGTTCGTGCTCGGGGAGCAGCATGGTGAAGTCACCGTGCGCGACTGCGGGTTCGGTATGGCGCAGCGCGATGAGCGCGCGATAGTGCTGCCACACCGAGTCCGGGTCGGCGACGGCAGCGGCAGCGTTGATCTCGCGGTGGTTCGGGTTGACCTCGATCCACGGCGTGCCCGTCGTGAAGCCCGCCTGCGGCGAGTCGTCCCACTGCATGGGCGTTCGGGCGTTGTCCCGACTCTTGGCCCGCAAGGCCGGCAGGGCCTGGTCCGGGGTGAGACCCGAGGCGACCGCCGCTGCGTAGTGGTTGAGCGACTCGATGTCCCGGAAGTCCTCGATGCGGGCGAACGGGGCGTTCGTCATCCCCAGCTCCTCGCCCTGGTAGACGTACGGCGTGCCACGGTGCAGGTGCAGCACGGTGCCGAGGAGCTTGGCCGACCGCACGCGGTGCTCGCCGTCGTCGCCGAAGCGGGAGACCGCCCTGGGCTGGTCGTGGTTGTTCCAGTACAGGCTGTTCCACCCCAGGTCGGCCAGCCCCACCTGCCAACGGCCCAGCGAGGCCTTCAGGTCGGTCAGCCGCAGCGGCCGGAGGTCCCACTTCGTCGCCCCGGCGTCCAGGGCGACGTGTTCGAACTGGAAGACCATGTCCACCTCGGCCCTCGCCGGGTCGGTGAACATCCGGGCCTCGTCCACCGTGACCCCGGGCATCTCGCCGACCGTCAGGAGCTCACCCTCCCGCCCCGCAAAGACCTCCCGGTGCATCTCGGCCAGGAACTCGTGGATCCGCGGTCCGCAGATGAAGTGCGGGCTGCCGTCACCCCACAACCCCTGCGCGACGTGCCCGTCGGGCAGCGCCGGATCCTTCGAGATCATGTTGATCACGTCCATCCGGAAGCCGTCGACGCCGCGGTCCAGCCACCAGCGCATCATCGCGTAGAGCGCATGCCGGACCTCGGGGTTCTCCCAGTTCAGGTCGGGTTGCTTGCGGGAGAACAGGTGCAGGTAGTACTCGCCCGTCGCCTCGTCCAGCTCCCACACGGGACCGGAGAAGAACGAGCCCCAGTTGGTGGGTTCGGCCCCGGGGTTGCCGGCGACCATGCCGTCCCGGGCAGGCCGCCACCAGTACCAGTCACGTTTCGGGCTGTCGGTGCCGGACCGGGACTCGACGAACCAGGGGTGCTCGTCGGAGGTGTGGTTGATGACGAGGTCCATCACGAGCTTCATGCCGCGCCCGTGGATCGCGGTCAGCAGGGTGTCGAAGTCCGCCAGCGTGCCGAAGACCGGGTCGATGTCCTGGTAGTCGCTGATGTCGTAGCCGGCATCATCCTGCGGCGACGGGTACACCGGCGACAGCCAGACCACGTCGACCCCGAGGTCGGCGAGGTAGTCGACCTTGGCGGTGATGCCGGGCAGGTCGCCGATCCCGTCACCGTCGGAGTCGGCGAAGCTACGGGGGTACACCTGGTACACCACGGCCGACGTCCACCAGGGGTCGGTGCTCATGGGTCGATCCCCTCGTCGTCGGGGTGGCCATCTGTCTCCGCCGACGAACCTAGACCATGGCGCTGCGCGCCGCCGCTGTATCAGCGCCGGCTCGGTGCCCTCCTCATCCTTGACGATGCCTCACGGTCCGGACGACGCCTCGCGCGAGCGAGGACGCTCGAACCGTGGGGTCGGACCTCTGGCGGGACGAGTCATGGGAGCGAACGAGTGGGCTTGGACGAGGGTGGCTCCCGCGCGCCTCGCGGCGGTGGGAGCCGTCGTCCTCGGGCTGGCCGCGGGTCTCCTGACGGCGACGTCGGGCCCGCTGTACGCGGAGGTGTACCCCACCAACCCTCCGAGTGACCCGGGCATCGCGCGCGACTCCAACCGGCTGACCGCGCAGCAGTTCGTCACCCGCTACCAGGACGCGCTGACGAACGCCAAGATCAAGACCGAGACGAGGCCGGCACGTGTCGTCCAGTACGAGCGCTCCACCCTCCTCGTCCGGCTCGTCCTGGGGATGCAGTCGGGCGGCGAGGGGCTTCCCACGGTGGTCGTGGCCTGGGAGAACGAGGGTGAGCTGCACGCCGAGGACGAGGGCGCCGTCGTCGTCGCACCCGACGAGCCGGTCGTCAAGAGCCTCGACGAGTGCGCGCCTCGCCGGGAGGGCGGCTGCGAGGTCACGTGGGAGTGGACGATCACCCCGCGACAGGCCGGCACCCAGCGGCTGCTGCTCACGGTGAGCCCCCTCGTCTACGTGGACGGACAGCTGTCGGAGAAGTTCAAGCGCCGCAACGCGAGCATCCCCATCGACGTGCTCGTGCACCCGGTGGAGGCGGAGATCCAGGCTGCGAAGGCGACGCTACGCGACCTGGTGGTCGACGGCCTTCCGCACCAGGTCACCGCTGGGTCCTCGACGACGGTCACCGCGAGCCTGCCCAGGTCGTGGGGCGACACCGATGACCTCGTGGCCGACATCACCCTGACGACGGGCCCCGACTCGGTCGGTGCATCCATCACGCCGCTGGAGAACGACCCGGCCAAGGAGGGGACCGTGTCCCGGTCCTGGTCCGTTCAACCCACGGAGACCGGGGTTCTCAGGCTCGTCTTCACGTCGGCCGTGTCGGGCCAGGCGGGGGACCACGCGCTCAGCGCGTCCTACCCGGTGGCCATGGATGTCACGGTGACGGGAACCGTCTGGGATCGGATCGGCGGGTTGGCGGCCTGGCTCGGCGCCCTGGTCACCCTCGCCCTCGGGGTCCTCGCCCTCGGCAAGTACTGGCGGGACCGGCGCGCAGCAGGGCCGGGCGTCCGGTGAACCACCTCCTGCCACCCGCCGCGCCGCTCCTCGGCGCCATCGCGTGGAGTGTCGCCGCGCAGGGCGGGACGCGCGTCCTCGACCTCGTGGTCGTCACCGCGCTGGTGCTTCTCGCGTTCCTGTGGTCCGGGGTGCGAGCCGGGGAGGTGGCCCGGGCACTCCAGAGCCCGGTGTCCGTCGCCGGTGCGGCCCTCGTGGCGTGGCTGGGTGCCGTCGGCCTCGCGCAGGCCGGACCGGGGATGGCCGTGCTCCGGCCGCTGTGGCTCATCGTGGTGGTCACCCTCGTGGCCGCGACGACCGACCGGCTGACGTCGCCCGACCGGGTGCTCGTCATGGGCGGGCTGGTCGCGATCGGCGTCGTGCTGGCGGCATCCGCCGTCGTCGGCTGGACCGCGGCCCTCGCTGGGGACGAGGCGTTGCCGATCCGGGCCTCGACGA
>DASSYJ010000119.1:0-9869 GCA_035703305.1 Ornithinibacter sp.
ACGACCCAGCGCGGGGGTCGGTCGTGGCGGTGCGCTGCACGGTGGCCTCCTTCGCGACGGGTTGCGACTCGACGACGCGCCATTACATCACGTCATGTTTGGTGATGCATAGTGAAGTGTTATCAACTCTTGCGATCCGGACCGCCTTCACGGACGAGCGGGAGCCCTACCACCGCACCTGCAGGGGCGGGTGGTGCACCTGAGGACGATGCTCCGGCGTCCGCCCGAGGGCGTCCGTCCCACCCGGCGAGCCGCGTGCGGAACCCCCGGCGACCACCCCGTAGAGTGACCGCGATCGACATCCTTTAACGACCTGTCCCGTGAGGCAGGGAAGGAGGTCCGCGTCGTGACGCGCGCCGAGATGACCGTGCCCCCGGGGCACCCCCTCGACCCCTCCGGTCGCACCGTGCTCTCCTCGGGAGACGTGGCCCGCGCTCTTCGCCGCATCGCCCACGAGATCCTCGAGCGCAACAAGGGTGCCGACGACCTCGTCCTCCTCGGCATCCCGAGCCGAGGCGTCGAGCTCGCCCACCGCCTCGTCGACCTCATCCGCGAGGTCGAGGGCACCGTGGTCCCCGTCGGCTCGCTCGACGTCACGATGCACCGCGACGACCTTCGCCACCAGCCGACCCGGGCCCCCATGCGCACCGACATCCCCGCCGGGGGCGTCGACGACAAGGTCGTCGTCCTCGTCGACGACGTCCTCTACTCCGGTCGCACCATCCGGGCCGCCCTCGACGCCCTCTCCGACCTGGGCCGCCCGCGCGCAGTTCGCCTCGCGGTCCTCGTCGACCGTGGCCACCGCGAGCTCCCGATCCGCGCCGACCACGTCGGCAAGAACCTCCCCACCGCCCACAGCGAGAAGGTGCAGGTCCGCCTCTCCGGGTTCGACGGCGGCGAGGACGTCGTCCGGATCGCCGGAGGTGAGGCCCGGTGAACCGCCACCTCCTCTCCAGCGCGGACCTCACCCGCGACGACGTGAGGATGCTGCTCGCGACCGCCGCCGAGATGCACGAGGTGCAGCGCCGCGACGTCAAGAAGCTGCCGACCCTGCGGGGCCGCACGGTGGTCAACCTCTTCTTCGAGGACTCCACCCGCACCCGCAGCAGCTTCGAGATCGCCGGGAAGTGGATGTCAGCCGACACGATCAACATCACCGGCAAGGGCTCCTCGGCGAGCAAGGGGGAGTCGCTGCGCGACACGGTGCGCACCATCGACGCCATGGCGGTCGACGCCCTCGTCATCCGGCACATGGCCAGCGGGGCCGCCCACCAGGTGTCCCAGTGGGTCGACGCGAGCGTCGTCAACGCTGGCGACGGCACCCACGAGCACCCGACCCAGGCGCTCCTCGACGCCTACACGATGGAGCAGCGCCTCGGTGACCTCGACGGGGCCCGGGTGGCCATCGTCGGCGACCTCACCCACAGCCGGGTCTTCCGCTCCAACGCGATCACCCTGCGCACCCTCGGCGCCCACGTCACCCTCGTCGCCCCGCCGACGCTCATGCCGAGCGGCATCGGTGCGTGGGCGGCCACCGACGGCCTCGACCTCACGGACGACCTCGACGGTGTCATCGCCTCCGGCCCCGACGCGGTCATGATGCTGCGCGTCCAGCGCGAGCGGATGAACGGCGGCTTCTTCCCGACGGCGCGCGAGTACACCGTCGGGTTCGGCCTCACCCGTGACCGCCTCCGCGCGCTCGCCGACGCCAACCCGGATGCCGTCATCTGCCACCCCGGACCGATGAACCGTGGCCTCGAGATCAGCGCCGACGCCGCCGACGCCGCCCAGAGCCTGGTGCTCGACCAGGTCTCCGCAGGGGTGGCCGTGCGGATGTCCGTGCTCTACCACCTCCTCGCGGGAGAGGGGGCGGCGGCGTGAGCGACCTGCTCCTCACCGGGCCGACCTGGTATGCCGCTGACGGCACCTCCCAGCGTGGCGACCTCCTCCTCCGCGACGGTGTCGTCGCGGCCGTCGGCACCGTCGACGCCCCGAGGGACGCAGCTCGCCTCGACGCCGACGGCCTCGTGCTGCTGCCCGGCTTCGTCGACCTCCACACCCACCTGCGCGAGCCGGGGCGCGAGGACGCGGAGACGATCGCGTCGGGCTCGCGCGCCGCGGCCGTCGGCGGCTACACCGCGGTCCTCGCCATGGCCAACACGAACCCGGTGACCGACACCGCCGAGGCCGCCGAGCGCGTGCTCGACCTCGGCCGGGCCGCGGGCCTCGTCGACGTCGTCCCCGTGGGTGCCGTCACGAAGGGGCTCGAGGGCGCCGAGCTCGCCGAGCTGGGCCTCATGCACCGGTCGCGAGCGGGCGTGCGGGTCTTCTCCGACGACGGCCACTGCGTCGCCGACGGCCGGGTCATGCGCCGCGCCCTGGAGTACGTCCGGGCCTTCGACGGTGTCGTGTCCCAGCACAGCCAGGACCCGGCCCTCGCCGGCCCGCAGGCGTGCTGCCACGAGGGCGAGCTGTCCGGGCGGCTCGGACTGCCGGGATGGCCAGAGGTCGCCGAGGCGAGCATCATCGCGCGCGACGCGCTGCTCGCCGAGCACACCCGCTCGCGCGTGCACGTCGCGCACGTCAGCACGGCCGAGGGGCTCGACGTCGTGCGGTGGGCGAAGGCGCGCGGCATCCGCATCACCGCGGAGGTGACCCCCCACCACCTCGCGCTCGGCACCGAGCTGCTCGCCGGCTACGACCCCGTCTTCAAGGTCAACCCGCCGCTGCGACCCAGCGAGGACCGGGAGGCCCTCGTCGAGGGCCTGCTCGACGGCACGATCGACGCGGTGGCGACCGACCACGCACCCCACGCGCGCCACGACAAGGAGCACGCGTTCGTCGACGCGGCGTTCGGCATGCTCGGCCTGGAGACCGCGTTCTCCGTCGTCCACGATCTCCTCGTCGCCGACGGCCGGCTGGGCTGGGCGGACCTCGCCCGCGTCATGTCGGTGGGCCCGGCGCGGATCGCCGGCCTCACCGCTCACGGCCACGACGTCGCGGAGGGCGCGCCCGCGACCCTGGTGCTCGTCGACCCGAGTGCCCGGCGAGTCGTCGACCGCGATGCCCAGCAGTCGTTGTCCCGCAACACGCCCTGGCACGGCCACGGACTCACCGGCGCCGTCCACACGACGATCCTGCGTGGCCGCGTGACCGCGCGTGGAGGGGAGCCCGCCGCATGCTGACCACCCGCGAGCCCGCCGTGCTCGTGCTCGAGGACGGCCGGACCTTCACCGGCCGCGCGTACGGACGCCGTGGCACGACGGTCGGCGAGGCCGTCTTCTCCACGGGCATGACCGGCTACCAGGAGACGCTCACCGACCCGAGCTACCACCGCCAGGTCGTCGTCATGACCGCCCCGCACGTCGGCAACACCGGCTGGAACGACGAGGACGACGAGTCCTCGCGGATCTGGGTCGCGGGCTACGTCGTGCGCGACCCGGCGCTCCGCCCGTCGAGCTGGCGCTCCCGCCGCTCGCTCGAGGACGAGCTCGACGACCAGGGCGTCGTCGGCATCTGCGACCTCGACACGCGGGCCCTGACCCGCCACCTGCGCGAGCGGGGCGCCATGCGGGTCGGCATCTTCTCCGGGGATGCCGCGAGCGCACCGAGGGAGCGCCTCCTCACCCAGGTCATCGACTCGCCGCCGATGGCCGGCGCGGCGCTCGCCGAGGAGGTGGCGACGGACACGGCATACGTCGTGCCGGCCGTGGGGGAGAAGCGCCTCACCGTCGCCGCCGTCGACCTCGGGATCAAGACGATGACCCCGCGGATGATGGCCGAGCGGGGCATCGAGGTGCACGTGCTCCCGGCCGCCGCGACCATCGAGGACGTCCGCGAGGTCGGGCCCGACGGCGTCTTCTTCTCGAACGGGCCGGGCGACCCCAGCACCGCCGAGCCCCAGGTGGCCCTGCTCCGTGCCGTCCTCACCGAGCGCATCCCCTACTTCGGCATCTGCTTCGGCAACCAGATCCTCGGCCGCGCCCTCGGGCTCGGCACGTACAAGCTGAAGTACGGCCACCGCGGCATCAACCAGCCGGTCATGGACCGGCGCACCGGCACGGTCGAGGTCACCGCGCACAACCACGGGTTCGCCGTCGACGCACCGCTCGACCGCGACGCGGACACGCCGTTCGGACGGGTCCGGGTCAGCCACGTCTGCCTCAACGACGACGTCGTCGAGGGCCTCGAGTGCCTCGACGTGCCGGCCTTCTCGGTGCAGTACCACCCCGAGGCCGCGGCCGGACCGCACGACGCCGCCTACCTCTTCGACCGCTTCGTCGAGCTCATGCAAGGAGCCCAACAGCGATGAGACCCGCAGCGCAGCCGAGCCACACCGGGGGCCGCTGATGCCCAGGCGCGACGACATCAGGAGCGTCCTCGTCATCGGCTCGGGGCCGATCGTCATCGGCCAGGCCTGCGAGTTCGACTACTCGGGCACCCAGGCCTGCCGCGTCCTGCGCGAGGAGGGCATCCGGGTCGTCCTCGTCAACTCCAACCCCGCGACGATCATGACCGACCCGGAGTTCGCCGACGCGACCTACGTCGAGCCGATCACCCCCGAGATAGTCGAGAAGATCATCGCCAAGGAGCGGCCGGATGCCGTGCTGGCCACCCTGGGCGGCCAGACCGCGCTCAACTGCGCGATGGAGCTGCACGAGCGCGGCATCCTCGAGAGGTACGACTGCCCCCTCATCGGCGCCAACGTCGAGGCGATCCAGCTCGGGGAGGACCGCGAGAAGTTCAAGGGCGTCGTCGAGCGCTGCGGCGCCGAGTCGGCCCGCTCGACGATCTGCCACACCATGGACGAGGTGCTCGCGGCGGCCGACGACCTCGGCTACCCCGTGGTCGTGCGGCCGTCGTTCACGATGGGCGGCCTCGGCAGCGGGTTCGCCCACGACCCGGTCGAGCTCCGCCGCATCGCCGGCGCGGGCCTCCAGTACTCCCCGGTCACCGAGGTGCTCCTCGAGGAGTCGATCCTCGGCTGGAAGGAGTACGAGCTCGAGGTCATGCGCGACCACGCCGACAACGTCGTGGTCGTCTGCTCCATCGAGAACCTCGACCCCATGGGCGTCCACACCGGAGACTCGATCACCGTGGCCCCGGCCCTCACCCTGACCGACCGCGAGTACCAGCGGCTGCGCGACATCGGCATCGCCGTCATCCGCGAGGTCGGCGTCGACACCGGCGGCTGCAACATCCAGTTCGCGGTCAACCCGCTCGACGGCCGGGTCATCGTCATCGAGATGAACCCCCGGGTCTCGCGGTCCTCGGCCCTGGCGAGCAAGGCCACCGGGTTCCCCATCGCGAAGATCGCCGCCAAGATGGCCATCGGCTACACCCTCGACGAGGTCCCGAACGACGTCACCTCCGGGGAGCTCCGCCCCCCGGAATCCCCCCGGAACCGAACCTCCGGGGGGCTCCGCCCCCCGGAATCCCCCCGGAACCCCCCGGAATCCCGCCGGAAGGACGCCCAGTTCTACCCCGCAGCGTTCGAGCCGACCCTCGACTACGTCGTCGTCAAGGTGCCGCGGTTCGCGTTCGAGAAGTTCCCCGCCGCCGACGACACCCTGACGACGACGATGAAGTCCGTCGGCGAGGCGATGTCGATCGGGCGCTCGTTCACCGAGGCGCTCCAGAAGGCCCTCCGGTCGCTGGAGAAGCAGGGCAGCAGCTTCCACTGGGACGGCGAGCGCCCGACCACCGAGGAGGCCCGGGCCGTCCTCGACGAGGCGCGACGCCCCACCGACGGCCGCATCGTCCTCGTCCAGCAGGCCCTTCGGGGCGGTCTCTCGGTCGAGGAGGTGCACGCGGCGACCGCCATCGACCCGTGGTTCCTCGACCAGATGGCGCTCATCGAGGACGTCGCGGATGCCGTCGCGGCAGCTCCCGAGCTCACCCCGGACCTGCTCCGGCTGGCCAAGCGGCACGGCTTCAGCGACGCGCAGCTCGCCTCGCTGAGGCGGATGCCGGAGGCGGTCGTCCGCGGGGTGCGGCACGCCCTCGGGGTGCGCCCGGTCTACAAGACGGTGGACACCTGCGCGGCCGAGTTCGCGGCCCGAACCCCCTACCACTACAGCTCCTACGACGAGGAGACCGAGGTCGCACCGCGCGAGCGGCCCGCCGTGCTCATCCTCGGGTCGGGGCCCAACCGCATCGGTCAGGGCGTCGAGTTCGACTACTCGTGCGTGCACGCCTCGTTCGCCCTGCGCGACGCGGGCTACGACACCGTCATGGTCAACTGCAACCCCGAGACCGTGTCGACCGACTACGACACGAGCAGCCGGCTCTACTTCGAGCCGCTCACCCTCGAGGACGTCCTCGAGGTGGTGCATGCCGAGACGCAGGCGGGGCCGGTCGCCGGCGTCATCGTCCAGCTCGGGGGCCAGACGCCGCTCGGGCTCGCCAGGGCGCTCAAGGCCGAGGGCGTCCCGATCGTGGGCACGAGCCCCGAGGCGATCGACCTCGCCGAGGACCGCGGGGCGTTCGGCCGGGTGCTCCACGAGGCGGGGCTGCCCGCACCCAAGCACGGCACGGCATACGGGGCGGCGGAGGCCGTGGAGATCGCGCGGGAGATCGGCTACCCGGTGCTCGTCCGGCCGTCGTACGTCCTCGGTGGGCGCGGCATGGAGATCGTCTACGACGACGTCACGCTTTCGGGCTACGTCGAGCGCGCGACGGTGGCGAGCCCGGAGCACCCGGTGCTCGTCGACCGCTTCCTCGACGACGCGATCGAGATCGACGTCGACGTCCTCTACGACGGCGAGGAGATGTACGTCGGCGGGATCATGGAGCACATCGAGGAGGCCGGCATCCACTCCGGGGACTCCTCGTGCACCCTGCCCCCGGTCACCCTCGGAGCGTCCGAGCTCGAGCGGGTCCGGGTCTCCACGCTCAAGCTCGCCGAGGGTATCGGCGTGCGGGGGCTGATGAACGTCCAGTTCGCGCTCGCGCAGGACATCCTCTACGTCCTCGAGGCCAACCCGCGGGCGTCGCGCACCGTGCCGTTCGTCGCCAAGGCCACCGGCGTGCCGATCGCCAACGCCGCCGCGCGGATCATGCTTGGGGCGACGATCGCCGGGCTGCGGGCCGAGGGCGTCCTCCCGGCCCACACCGACGGCGGCCGGATGCCGGCGCACGCACCGATGTCGGTCAAGGAGGCCGTGCTGCCCTTCAAGCGGTTCCGCACCGCCGAGGGGCTCGTCGTCGACAGCCTGCTCGGGCCCGAGATGCGGTCGACGGGCGAGGTCATGGGCATCGACCACGACTTCGGGCGGGCGTTCGCCAAGGCTCAGCTCGGGGCGATCAGCGGGCTGCCGACCAAGGGGACCGTGTTCGTGTCGGTCGCCAACCGCGACAAGCGCGCGATCATCTTCCCCGTGAAGCGGCTCGTGGACCTCGGCTTCCGCATCGTCTCGACGTCCGGCACGGCGGAGGTGTTGCGCCGCAACGCGATCGAGGCCGAGGTGGTGCTCAAGCACGCCGAGCGGGGCCCCGACGGCCGCTCGATCGTCGACTGGATCAACGCCGGGGAGATCGACATGGTCGTCAACAGCCCGAGCGGGCCGAGCGCCTCGGCGCGGGCCGACGGCTATGCGATCCGGGCGGCGACCACGGCGATGGACAAGCCGATCATCACCACCGTCCAGCAGCTCGCGGCCGCCGTGCAGGCCATCGAGGCCGTGCTCGTCGGGGACCTCGAGGTGGGCTCGCTCCAGGAGCACGCGGCCGCGCTCGACCTCTACGGGGTGGAGGCCACCGCGTGAACGGAGTCGTCCAGGTCGCCGGCGAGCTCATCGCCACCCGCCGGGCGGGTGCCTACCACCACCTCACGCTGGTGGCCCCCGGCGTCGCCGAGCTCGCGCGGCCGGGACAGTTCGTCGCGCTGGCCGTGGGGGGCCCGACGTCGGCGAACCTCCTCCGGCGGTGCTTCTCGATCCACAAGGTCAAGCCGTCCGGCACCTACGGCGGCACGGTCGACGTCGTCGTCGCCGCCCACGGACCGGGCACGCGATGGCTCACGGGCCTGAGGGCCCACGACGCCGTCGACGTCGTCGGCCCGCTGGGTCGCCCCTTCCCGCTGCCGGCCGAGCCGGTGGCCTGCGTGCTCGTCGGTGGCGGCTACGGGTCGGCCCCGCTGTTCTGGCTCGCGGACGCGCTGCGCACCCGCGGCTGCCACGTCGAGATGGTCCTCGGGGCGGCGTCCGAGGACCGCCTCTTCGGCGTCGTGGAGGCCCGCCGCACGGCCGACGGCGTGACCGTGACGACCGACGACGGCTCGTCGGGGCGACGGGGCTGGGTGTCCGACGTCCTCGGCGACGTCGTGGACCGCACCCGCGCGAGTGTGGTCTACGCCTGCGGGCCGATGGCCATGCTGCGATCGGTCACGGACGTCGCGGCAGCGCACGGGGCGGTCGCCCAGGTCGCGGTCGAGGAGTCCATGGCGTGCGGTGTGGGGGTGTGCATGACCTGCGTCATGCCGGTGACGGGCAACGACGGCGTCACCCGCATGGTCCGCTCGTGCGTCGAGGGCCCGGTGTTCCGTGGCGACCGGGTGCGGTGGGACGCGTTCGGCGACGGGGTCTGCCGTGTGCCGGCAGACGCCCTCGGCGCCCCACGGGCGGGGGCCCACTGATGGTCGACATGTCGACCACGCTGGGGTCGATGACGCTGCCCAACCCGGTCATGACGGCATCCGGCTGCGCGGCGAACGGCCAGGAGCTGCACCGGTTCTTCCCCGTCTCGGAGCTCGGCGCCTTCGTGACCAAGACGGTCATGGCGGCGCCGCGCGCGGGTCGGGGGACCCCCCGCATGGCCGAGACCGCCTCCGGGATGCTCAACTCGATCGGCCTCCAGGGCCCCGGCATCGACGCGTTCGTCGACAAGGACCTCGCCTGGCTCGGGTCCGTCGGCGCGAGGGCCCTCGTCTCGATCGCCGGCACCACCGCCGAGGAGTTCGCCGACGTCGCGGAGCGGCTGGCGAGCAGCCCGGCATACGGCGCCGTGGTGGGCGTCGAGGTGAACATCTCGTGCCCCAACGTCGCCAACCGCGGGCTCGTCTTCGCGTGCGACCCGGTCTCCTCGGAGCGGGTCGTGCGGCTCGTCCGCGAGCGGCTGCCCCTCGGGACCCCGATCTTCGCGAAGCTCACTCCTGACGTCACCGACATCGTGGCCATCGCCGCGGCCGCACTCGCCGCCGGGGCCGACGGGCTGACGATGATCAACACCCTGCTCGGCATGGTCGTCGACACCGACCTGCTCCGCCCCCAGCTCGCCGGCGTCACGGGTGGGCTCTCGGGGCCGGCGATCCGCCCGGTCGCGGTCCGGGCGCTGTGGCAGGTCACTGCCGCGATGCGCGAGGGACGCCTGCCGACCGCGCCTCTCATCGGGGTCGGGGGAGTGCGCACCGGCCGGGACGCGCTGGAGCTCGTGGCGGCCGGCGCCTCCGCCGTGCAGGTCGGCACGGCGACGTTCAACGACCCGTCGCGACCCCGCCGCGTCGTCGACGAGCTCGAGGCGGAGGTCGCCGGGCACGGGTTCGGCCGCTTCGCCGACGTCGTCGGTATCGCCCACGAGAGGATGGCCCGCCCATGAGCCCCGACCACCCCGTGCCCGTGTCCTTCGGCGACCGGCTCCGGGCGGCCATGGACGAGCTCGGGCCGTTCTGCGTCGGGATCGACCCGCACCCGGGCCTGCTCGCGCAGTGGGGCCTGCCGGACGGCGTCGTTGGGCTCGAGACCTTCGCGCTGACGTGCGTCGAGGCGCTGGGCGGGGCCGTCGCCGCGGTCAAGCCGCAGTCGGCCTTCTTCGAGCGGTTCGGTGCGGCGGGGGTGGCGGTGCTCGAGCGCACCCTCGAGGGGCTGCGCGAC
>DASSYJ010000008.1:0-8845 GCA_035703305.1 Ornithinibacter sp.
CGGCCTCGACGGGGTCGAGGAACACGAGGACGGGTACTTCAACCCGGCCACGGAGATCATGGAGGGCCGGGCATGAGCAACCCGCGCATCGTTCGCCCCTATGGCGACACCACCGGTGACGGGATGGTGCAGGTCTCCTTCACCCTGCCGCTGCCGCACGACAAGCGTGCCGAGGGCGCCGCGCTCCAGCTCGCGGCCCGCATGGGCATGGAGCCCGCGCTCCTCGTCCACGCGAAGGCCATGGGGCCGGACTTCACGTTCTTCGTCGTCTACGGCTCCGTGGTTCACCTCGTCGACCTCCGTGAGGTCACCGTGGTGGAGCGGGAGTTCCCGCTGTTGTCCTCCAAGGAGGTCAACGCCGAGATCAAGAAGCGCCTCCGCCGAAAGCTCGTCGTCGTCGGGGCCTGCATCGGCACCGACGCGCACACCGTCGGCATCGACGCGATCCTCAACATCAAGGGCTTCGCGGGGGAGAAGGGGCTCGAGTACTACCGCGAGATGACGGTGGTCAACCTCGGGGCCCAGGTGCTCGTGCCCGACCTCGTCAACACCGCCCGCGAGGTGCGCGCGGATGCCGTGCTCGTCTCTCAGGTGGTGACGCAGAGGGACGCGCACATCCACAACACGACGGCCATGTCGGCGGCCTTCCGCGAGGCGTTCCCGGCAGGGCAGGTGCCGCTCCTCGTCGTCGGAGGTCCGCGCTTCGAGGAAGGGTCGGCGGAGTTCCTCGGCGTCGACCGCGTCTTCGGCCGGGGCACGACCCCGGCCGAGGTGGCGTCCTACCTCGTCCACGAGCTGGTCACGCCTCGCACCCACCCCGACCCGAGAGGAGCGCAGCGATGACCCGCGCCGAGGTCGGCCTCACCGTGACCCACCGCCGCTACGTGCCCTACAGCCACGCGCACTACGCGGGCAACCTCGTCGACGGCGCCTACAGCCTGGCGGCCTTCGGCGACGTGGCCACCGAGATGTGCATCCGCACCGACGGCGACGAGGGGCTCTTCGCGTCCTACTCCGACGTCCAGTTCCTCGCCCCGGTCCGCGCCGGCGACGTCCTCGAGGTCGAGGCCCGGCTCGTGCGGGTGGGCAGCCGCTCCCGGGAGATGGCCTTCGAGGTCCGCGTCGTCGGCCGCGGGGCGCCCGATCGCGGCGAGAGCGCGGCCGACGTCCTCGACCCGCCCGTCGTCGCGACGACGGCGCGAGGGGTGGTCGTGGTCCCGCCGACCGCGTGACCTACCGTGGGCGCGTGCCCACGCCCCTCCGGTATGCCGCGCGCCCGGCTGCCGCTGTCGCCGCCGGGCTGTGCCTCTGGCTCGCGTTCCCCGAGGCCGACCTGTGGTGGCTCGCACCGGTCGGGGTGGCGCTGCTCGGCGCCGCAACGCTGACCGCGGGAGCTGCGCGGGGGTTCGGGCTGGGACTGCTGGCCGGGTGGGCGTTCTTCGTCCCTGTCCTGTCGTGGTCGGGGGTGTACGTCGGTGCTCTGCCGTGGCTGGCCCTCGCGACCCTGGAGGCCCTCTACGTCGCCGCGATGTCGGCGGTCGTCGGGTATGCCGGGCCGCGACTCGCGGCCGCAGGTCGCACCCGGATGGCCTACCTGCTCATCCCGCTCGGCTGGGTCGCCCAGGAGTGGGCGCGCGGGGCGACCCCCTACGGCGGCTTCCCCTGGGCGCGGCTGGCGTTCAGCCAGGCGGACAGCCCGCTGGCGCCGGTCGCCCGGCTGCTCGGCGCCCCCGGGGTGACCTTCATGGTCGCCCTCGTGGGGATGCTGCTCCTGCAGGCCACGGCGTTCCTCGTCCGTGGGCCGCGGTGGACCGCCGCCGTGCCCGCGGTGCTGGCCGTGGCCCTCGTCGCCGTCGTGCCGTTCGCCGTCCCGCTGCCGACCGACGGGAGGCCGGTGTCCGTCGGGTTCGTCCAGGGCAACGTGCCCAAGGCCGGGCTGGAGTTCAACGCCGAGCGTCGCGCGGTGCTGGACAACCACGTCGCGGGCACGGAGGCCCTGGCCGCGCGGGCGCCCGACGACCTCACCCTCGTCGTGTGGCCGGAGAACTCCTCGGACATCGACCCGTTCCGCAACCCTGATGCCGCGGCGCAGATCGACCGGGCCCGCGTCGCCCTCGGGGTGCCTCTGCTCATCGGCGCCGTCCTCGCCGAGCCACCGGGCCGCAGCTCCAACGTCTCGCTGTTCTACCTCCCCGGTGTCGCGGAGCCGCAGCGTTACGTCAAGCTGCACCCGGTGCCCTTCGCGGAGTACATCCCCAGCCGAAGGTTCTTCCGGATGTTCACCCCGATGGCCGACCTCGCGGGCAACTTCGTCGCGGGTGACGAGATCGGCGTGTTCCGCGTGCCGGCACCCGCGGGTGACTACATGGCACTCCCGACGATCTGCTTCGAGGTCGCCTACGACGGCCTGATGCGCGACAGCGTGCGCGCTGCCGGGGGCGACGAGAGCCTGCTCGTGGTGCAGACCAACAACGCCACCTTCGGCTACACCGCCGAGTCCGAGCAGCAGTTCGCGATCTCGCGGATCCGGGCCATCGAGCACGGCCGCTCGGTGGTGCACGTGTCGACCGTCGGCGTCTCCGGGTTCGTCGCCCCCGACGGCTCGGTCACCGAGAAGACCGACCTGTTCACGGCGGACCAGCGCGCGTCGGACCCCGTGGTTCGCACCGAGGAGACCCCTGCCGACAGGCTGGGAGCGCTACCGGAGTGGGTGGCCGCGGCGGCCCTCGTGGCCCTCGTCCTCGGGAGCGTGCGGACGTCGCGGAGCGTTAGGGTTCTCGCACCGACCGATCGAGCACCCGAGGACCGTACCGTTGCCTGAGACCGCCCGACCGCCCCTGCGGCGCGTCGCCGTCCTCATCCCGACCTACAACGAGCGGGACACCCTGCCCGTGCTCCTGCGCCGGCTCCGCGAGGTCGTCCCCGACGTCGACGTCGCCGTCCTCGACGACAACTCTCCCGACGGGACGGGCCGGGTCGCCGACCGGCTCGCGGCATCCGACGAGCAGGTGCACGTCATCCACCGGGCCGGCAAGGAGGGGCTCGGGGCGGCGTACCTCGCGGGCTTCCGCTGGGCCCTGGCGGAGGAGTACGACGCGGTCGTCGAGATGGATGCGGACGGGTCGCACCGGCCCGAGCACCTCCCGGCGCTCCTCACGGCCGCAGCGGACGCCGACGTCGTCATCGGGTCCCGCTGGGTGCGTGGGGGATCCGTGGTGAACTGGCCCCTGCACCGCAAGGTGCTGTCCGTCGGGGGCAACCTCTACGTCAAGCTCCTGCTCGGGATGCCGGTCAACGACGCCACCGCCGGCTACCGGGTCTACCGTGCGGACGCCCTGCGAGCCATGGGCCTCCAGGACGTCGCATCGCAGGGCTACTGCTTCCAGACCGACCTCACCTGGCGGGCCGTGCGGACCGGCCTCCGGGTCGTCGAGGTGCCCATCACCTTCGTCGAGCGCGAGGTCGGCACCTCGAAGATGAGCCGCGACGTCATGACCGAGTCCCTGCGCCGGATCACCGGCTGGGGTGTGCGGCACCGGGCTCGCCAGCTCCGGGCGCTCGTCGGCCTGCCCCGCGAGCCGAGGTGGCACGAGCTGTGAGCCGTCCCGGCGCCACCCCGTACGCCGCCCGTCGCCGGCGGCCGCGGGTGCTGCGCTGGGTCTTCCTCGCGCTGCTCGTCGTTCCGATCATCGAGATCGCTGCGATCATCGCGGTCGGTCGCGTCATCGGCGGCTGGCAGACCCTCGTCCTGCTCCTCCTCGAGTCGGCGCTCGGGGCCTGGATCGTCAAGCGGGAGGGCTCGCGCACGTGGAACGCGCTCCAGGAGGCGCTGCGCACCGGCCGGATGCCGAGCCGCCAGCTGGCCGACGCGGCGCTCGTCCTCATCGGGGGCACGCTGCTGCTGACGCCGGGGTTCGTCACCGACATCGTCGGGTTCTTCTTCATCCTGCCGCTCACCCGCCCGATCACGCGTGCGTGGCTCGAGGCGGTCGTCGCCCGCCGGCTCCTCGGCCCGATGGGGGAGTGGCCCTCGCCGGGCGGCGCCGCCCCTCGCGGCAGTGGCAGTGGCAGCGGCGGGCCGGCATCCGGCAGTCCTGGACCTGCGGGCCCGTCCCGTGGCGGCCGCCCGGACGTCATCCAGGGCGAGGTCGTCGACCCCGACTCCCACCCCTGACGGGACGGGTTTATCGGGTCACCCGATAAACCCCCACTGTCCCGGAGAAGGCTTCTCCGATGAGGTGGGGGCTTGTCCTGGGAGGTCATGAGCCGCTCCGCTCGGGTCCCTCGCCTCCGGCCGGAACGACGGATGCCGGGCACCCCGTGCGGGGTGCCCGGCATCCATGGGTGCCTCAGGCGGACTTGCGCTTGCGGGTCTTCTCGCCGCGGGACTCTCGCAGGAGGGTGAGCCGCTCCTCGAGGAGCTCCTCGAGCTCGGGGATCGAGCGGCGCTCGAGCAGCATGTCCCAGTGGGTGCGGACGTGCTTGACGGGCTTGGCCTCGGGCTGCGGGCCCCCACCCTGGAGCTTGGCCTCGGCGCCGCACCGGCACTCCCACGTGGGGGGCACGTCGGCCTCGACGGAGAAGGGGAGCTCGATCGTGTGGCCGTTGGGGCACAGGTAGGTCGTGATGCGGCGCTCGGAGGGCACGACGTTCTGGTCGGTCTCCATGCTCAGCGCGCCGAGTCGGCTGCCGCGCAGGCTGCGTTCTGCCATGGGGTATCTCCCAAGTCGGTGGGGTCCCGGACGGCAAGGTCGTCCCGACCGGGTCTAGCGGTCCAACGACCGCACGGGTGGCGTTGTTCCGTGCGGACGGAGTCCCGTCAAGGGTTCGGTGTGAGAGCGATCACAGATTGGTCTCGTTTCCGTCGGGGCCCCGCTCGGGCCGCCGCCGCGTGGGTACGGATGCCTATTTCGCGCGTTGCGGGTATGCCGGGGCCTCCTGTCTCGCTACCGTCTGCCGGGTGACGACTCCCACCGTGCCAGCCGACGCCGCCGGCCCCACCGCCCTCGACGTCGCGGTCCCGAGCTCGAAGGGGCGGATCGTCGCCTGGGCCATGTGGGACTGGGGCTCCCAGCCCTTCAACACGGTCATCACGACGTTCGTGTTCTCCGTCTACATCACGAGCTCGAGCTTCGGCGGAACCAACGCGACGTCGACGGCGCTGGCGATCTCCACGGCGATCGCGGGGCTGTTCGTCGCCGTGCTCGCCCCGGTGCTGGGCCAGAACTCGGACAGGTCGGGCCGGACGGTCCGGAACCTGCGCCTCCAGACCTGGTTGCTCGCCGGGCTCTCGGCCGCGCTCTACGTCGTGCAGCCGAACCCGGCATACCTGTGGGTGGGCCTGGGGCTGCTCGCCGTCGGGTCCGTCGTCTCCGAGATCGCCGGCGTCAACTACAACGCGACGATCGACCAGGTCGCCACCGGGAAGACTGTCGGCCGGGTCTCCGGGTTCGGCTGGGGGATGGGATACCTCGGCGGCATCATCGTGCTCCTCCTGCTCTACTTCCTGCTCATCAAGCCCGACGTGGGGCTCTTCGGGGTGACGGACGAAGGGGCGTCCGACATCCGCGTCTCCATGCTGCTGTGTGGGCTCTGGACGCTCGTCTTCACCATCCCGGCCTTCCTCGTGCTGCGCGACCGCGACCGCGAGCGGGCGCCCCGGGTCGACGTCGTCACGTCCTACCGGCTGGTCTGGCAGTCGATCACCGGGCTCTGGGCCACCTCGCGGCACACGGTCTACTTCCTCCTCGCGTCGGCCCTCTTCCGGGACGGCCTCGCCGGCGTCTTCGCCTTCGGTGCGGTGCTCGCCCACGGCACCTTCGGTCTCTCGGCGGGCGACGTCATCGTGTTCGGCGCGGCGGCCAACATCATCGCCGGCTTCGCGACGATGGCCTTCGGCCTGCTCGACGACCGGATCGGGCCGAAGCGGGTCATCCTCATCTCCCTGGGGTCGCTCGTCGTGCTGGGACTGCTCATCTTCGTGCTCCACGACGGAGGGGCCACGGTGTTCTGGGTGCTCGGCCTCCTCATGACGGTGTTCGTCGGTCCGGCCCAGGCGGCGTCCCGCAGCTTCCTCGCCCGGCTCATTCCCGAGGGCAAGAACGGTGAGATCTTCGGGCTCTACGCGACCACCGGACGGGTCGTCTCCTTCATGTCACCGGTCGCCTTCGGCGCGTTCATCGCGATCGGCGCCGCCCTGACGGGTCAGGAGAACACGCAGTACTGGGGCATCCTCGGGATCGTGCTCATCCTGGGGGCGGGGTTCGCGGTCATGCTGCCCGTCAAGGAGCACACGGAGCACAGGGTGAGCTGAAACTGCCGGCCCCCGGATGGGGGAGTGAGAGTGCCGGCCCCCCGGGGGAGGGTTCGTCGCGCCGAGTGGGGGAGCGGGGTCAGCCGGCGTACTCGAAGTGCCACGGCTCGGGGAGCGAGCCACCGGCCGCCGCCCACGCCGGGTGGAACCAGCCGTACATCGGGCCGTGCTGCACCATCCACCGGTGCGCGGGCGAGCCGAAGTCCTGGACGCCGCCGCAGAGGTCGAGCGCGCGGCCGAGCCCGTGCCGGCTCGTTCCGGGCGTCGCCGCGAACCGGCCCCGCGTGCCCTTGATCGAGATCTGCTCGAGGAGCGAACGGTAGGAGTCGGTGACGCACAGCGGGGTGCCGGTCTGGGCGGCATACGCCTTGCTCAGCGCGTTGAACGCCGCCGCCGGACCGGGAGCGAGTCGCTCGCCGGGAGCACCCCAGAGCGGGCAGAGCGCACTCGGCGGGAACAGCCCGTTGGGGTAGCTGTGGTTGTCGTTCGTGCACGGCTCGCCGATGGAGGTGACATCCGCGGACGCTGCGCGGAGGGCATCACGGAGACGGGCGGCGGCCGCGCGGGCTGCGGGGCTTCGGGCGCCCACGAGGATGCTCGCGATGGGCCCGGCCTTCTGCACCTCGTCGATCTGCAGCCGGCGGAGCTCCTCGACACGGGAACGCTGCTCGCGGAGGACCTTGTCGAGTGGGGCGGTGTTCTTCTCGATGGTCGCCCTCGCGGCCGAGGCCTCGGCCTCCGAGGCCTCCGCGGCGGCGCTCAGTCGGACCTGCTCGGCGGTGAGCACCCGCACCTCCTCGACGGCCCGCGTGCGCTGCTCGGTGAGGTAGGACAGGTCGCCCAGTGGGTCGCCGACGTCCTCGGGCTCGGCGGACATGGCCTCGATCATCACCGCCATGTCGGAGTTGCTGCCGCCGCCGGAGTAGACCGAGAACACCCACTCGCGGAGGATCGAGCGGGCTGTCTCGAGGCGCGCCTCGAGGACCACGAGGTCGGTCCGGGCCTGGGCTGCCTCGTCGGTGGCCGCCCGCTCGCTCTCGCGCGCTGTCGCGAGCGACTCCAGGAGGGCGTTGGACTTGGCGGCCAGCTGGTCCATCTCGCGGGTCGCGACGGCGACCTTGGAGGTGCTCGCCATGAGGGTTGCGGTGATCCGGTCGGCCGCCGCGATCTGCGCGGCGAGGAACGAGCCACGCAGTGGTGCGAGGTCCAGGACCTCGACGTATCCCGACGACCCCGCGGGGGCGACCGGGCCCGGCTGGACGGTGGGCTTGGGCGCACTCTTGGTGGGGGAGGAGGTCCCCGACGTGGTCGTCGGCGACGGCTCCGCGGTCGTCTCCGTGGGCGACGGCTCCGGCGCGGGGGTGGTCTCGGTGGGGGTGGGGTCCGGCGCGGGCGTGGTGTCGGTGGGGGTGGGGTCGCTCGTCGTCTCGGTCGCCGTGGGCGTGTCGGTCGGCGTGGGGTCCTCCGCCGCGGCCGTCGACGACAGGCCGGCGACCAGTCCCACGGCCAGGACGGCCGAAACGGCCGTCGCGCGCATTCCCCGAACCCAGCGCAACACAGTCTCTTCCCGTGACGTTCCGTGACACCTTGGCGGTGCTGGTCCCAGGCCATCGGCCCGGTCGGTAGCCACGATAAGCGCAACGGCGCTGGTTGGGACCCCCTTGTGGGCAAATACCACCCGATCGGGCCATCCGTCCCATATCCACAGCGGGGGCGCCGACGCCCGACGATCCACAGCCTCGGGGCGCCCCTTCCGGTGGTGGTTCGCCGGGGACACGGTGGTCCGGAGGGGGCCGCCGGCCCCGGGGAGCGGGGTGCGGGCCGTGGATTATGTCAACTCGGTGCGGATCGTCGGCAGGGTGTCGGCCACGGGGGAGGCTCGCCGGCTGCCGAGCGGGGACACCGTCCACACGCTGCGTGTCGTCGTCCCGCGGGCGTCGCGCCGCGACCGGGACCGCAGCGCTGTCGACACCATCGACATCGCCTGCTGGACCGCCGCGGCACGCCGGGCCGCGGCCCGGCTGGCGGTCGACGACCACGTGGAGGTCGACGGCGCCCTGCGCCGCCGCTTCTTCCGCACGGGGGCCGGGGTCGCCAGCCGCTACGAGGTCGAGGCCCAGAAGGTGCGCAGGCTGCCGCAGGGCCCCGGGTGAGCCGTCGAGGTGGGTGTCCGGGGGCGCGGGGGCCTCCGGTGTCAGGACCGGGTCCTGTCAGGACCGGTCCTGACGGGACCCGGGCGCCTGTGAGGATCGGCCTCTGTCAGGACCGGGCGTCGAGCATGCCCTGGAGCAGGGCGATCTCCGAGGTCTGGGCCGCGGCGACGGCTGCAGCAAGCGTGCGCACCTCGGTGGTCCGGGCATCCGCGACGGCGGCGTTCGCCATCGCGACGCCACCCTCGTGGTGGGCGATCATGAGGCGCAGGAAGATGCGCTCGGCCTCGACCCCCGTCGCGGCGCGGAGCTCGTCGAGCTGGGCCGCGGTGGCCATGCCGGGCATCGAGCCGTCCGCCTGGGCGTGCGCCTCGGCGTGCTG
>DASSYJ010000052.1:0-45288 GCA_035703305.1 Ornithinibacter sp.
ACCGGCCGTCATCCACTGCGTGTCGCCGTTCGTGATGACGCCGCCACCACCGTGGGAGTCCTGGTGCACGAACGTGCCGTCGATGATGTAGGTGACGGTCTCGAAGCCGCGGTGCGGGTGCCACGGGGTGCCCTTGGGCTCACCCGGGGCGTACTCGACCTCGCCCATCTGGTCCATGTGGATGAAGGGGTCGAGGGCGGCGAGGTCGACGCCGGCGAAGGCGCGGCGGACCGGGAAGCCCTCACCCTCGAAGCCGGACGGGGCCGTCGTCACCGACCGGACCGGCCGCGTCACGGCCTCGGCCAGCGGGTCCGACACGCGCGGCAGGGCCAGGATGTTGTCGACGGTCACGGCAGGCATCTGATCAGCTCCTCTGGGCTCTCATCCTCCGGGGTCGGGAGGCAGTTCGTCCAACGGTAGTTGATGCGTCAATTATTCCGCGACCTCCACTTTCCCGCCCGATGGGAGAACCTTCAGGTCGGCACCGCATCCGTTCCCCTGCCCACCTGAAGGTTCCGGGGCAAGCGGGGACCACCCGCCAGGTCAGGCGCGCCCGGTGCCTGTGATGGTGGCCGAGCCGACGACGCGCGTGCCGTCGTAGAGGACGACCGACTGGCCGGGGGCCACGCCCCGCAGGCGCCGACCCAGCACGACCCGCACCGCCGACCCTCCGGCCGGGGCGTGCGTGCCGGCATCCGGCCCGTCCACGACCTGTGCGGATGCCGGGACCTCCTCGCCGTGCGCTCGCACCTGTGCGCCGACCCGCACCTCGCCGGTGGGGGCCGCTCCGCACCAGCGCAGGTGTCCCCCCTCGACGACGTCGACGCCGAGCAGGTCGGCCGTGCCGATGACGACCCGGTTGGCGCGCGCGTCGACCTCGACGACGTAGCGCGGTGCGCCGTCGAGCGAGGAACGGTCGAGCCCGAGGCCCCGGCGCTGCCCCACCGTGAAGCCGTAGGCCCCCGTGTGCGTGCCGACGACCGCCCCGGACGTCGCGTCGACGAGCTCACCGGGCCGCTCCCCCAGCCGCCGGGTCAGCCACCCCCGCGTGTCCCCGTCCGGGATGAAGCAGATGTCGTGGCTGTCGGGCTTCT
Organism: Ornithinibacter sp.; assembly: GCA_035703305.1. Lineage (GTDB taxonomy): Bacteria > Actinomycetota > Actinomycetes > Actinomycetales > Dermatophilaceae > Fodinibacter. The sequence continues at coordinate 1,095 of DASSYJ010000052.1, forward strand.
TCGCGACGGAGAACCCTCGCCGGGCCGCCTCCTCGCGCACCTGCGGCTTCGTCGAGTCCCCCAGGGGGAAGAAGGCCCGGGCGAGCTGGTCGGCGTCGAGCACCCCGAGCACGTAGGACTGGTCCTTGGCCACGTCGACGGCCCGGTGCAGCTCGCGCCCGCCGACCCCGTCGACGACGCGCGCGTAGTGGCCCGTCGCCACCGCGTCGAACCCGAGGGCCACGGCCTTGTCGAGGAGCCCGGCGAACTTGATCCGCTCGTTGCAGCGCAGGCAGGGGTTCGGCGTGCGGCCGGCTGCGTACTCGGCGACGAAGTCCTCGACGACGTCGCGCTCGAAGCGGCTCGCGAGGTCCCAGACGTAGAAGGGGATGCCGAGCCGGTCGGCCACCCGCCGCGCGTCACCGGCGTCCTCCAGGGTGCAGCAGCCCCGCGCGGACTCGCGCAGCGTCGCGGCCGAGCGGGACAGGGCGAGGTGCACCCCCACGACCTCGTGGCCGGCATCCAGCATGCGGGCGGCCGCGACTGCCGAGTCGACCCCGCCCGACATGGCTGCGACGACGCGCATCAGAGCAGGCCGTTCGCCCGTCGCGCCCGCTCGACGACCCCCGGGAGGGCAGCGAGGAAGGCGTCGACGTCGGCCTCGGTCGACGTGTGGCCGAAGGTCAGCCGCAGGGCCCCCCTGGCCTCGGCCTCGGTGTGGCCCATGGCGAGCAGCACGTGGCTGGGCTGTGGGACGCCCGCCTGGCACGCGGAGCCCGTGCTGCACTCGACGCCCGCGGCGTCGAGGAGGTAGAGGAGGGAGTCGCCCTCGCACCCGGGCACGAGCACGTGGGCGTTGCCGGGGAGGCGGCGGGTGCCGTCGCCCGGGCTCCAGCAGCCGGTGACGGTGATGCCGAGGCCCAGGGCCAGGGCGCCCTCGAGGAGGTGGTCGCGCAGGCCCAGGACGCGCTTGGCCTCGACGTCGCGGGACGCCACGGTCTCCTCGAGCGCCACCGCGAACGCCCGGATGCCGGGCACGTCGAGGGTGCCGCTGCGCACCTGGCGCTCCTGGCCGCCGCCGTGGGCGAGGGGCACGAGCGTGGCGTCCCGGCGGGCGAGGAGGGCGCCGACGCCGAGGGGCCCCCCGACCTTGTGCGCGGAGATGGTCATGAGGTCGGCGCCGGACTCGTCGAAGCGGACGGGCAGGTGCGCGACGGCCTGCACGGCATCCGTGTGGAACGGCACCCCGTGCTCGTGGGCGACGGCGGCGAGCTCCGCGATCGGCTGCACGGTCCCGACCTCGTTGTTGGCCCACATGACGCTGGCCAGGGCGACGTCGTCGGGGTGCTCCGCCAGGCGCTCGCGCAGGTCGTCGACCGAGAGGTGCCCGCACCGGTCGGGCTCGAGCCAGGTCACCCGGGCGCCCTGCTCCGCGAGGAACTCGACCGGGTCGAGGACCGCGTGGTGCTCGATGCCGCCCACGACGAGTCGGGTGCGTGCCGGGTCCGCGGCGAGCCGCGCGGCGTACGTGCCCTTGACGGCCAGGTTGTCGGCCTCGGTGCCCCCGGACGTGAAGACGACCTCGGACGGTCGCGCGCCCAGCACGCCCGCGATGCGCTCGCGCGCCTCCTCGACGACCGCCCGGGCGGCCCGGCCCGAGGTGTGCAGCGACGAGGCGTTCCCGACGAGGGCGGCCTGCTCGGATAGGGCCTCGACGGCGGCGGGCAGCATGGGAGTGGTCGCCGCGTGGTCGAGGTAGTGGGTCACGATGGTCGAGTCTACGTTTCGCCAGGGGCCGGGACGTCCCCGGAGCCGGGGTGCTCCGGCGTGGCCCGGCGTGACCCGGGGACGCCGAAGGGGCGACCGGATCGGTCGCCCCTTCCTCGTCCGCGACGTGCGCGGCATACCGCCTCGTGAGCGGTGGTCTGCCTCAGCCCTTGCGCCGGCGGACCTCCTCGGTCGCCTGCGGGAGGACGGTGAACAGGTCGCCGACGACGCCGAAGTCCACGAGCTCGAAGATCGGCGCCTCCTCGTCCTTGTTGACCGCGACGATGGTCTTGGAGGTCTGCATGCCCGCGCGGTGCTGGATGGCACCGGAGATCCCGGCGGCGACGTACAGCTGCGGGGAGACCTGCTTGCCGGTCTGCCCGATCTGGCTGCTGTGCGGGTACCAGCCGGCGTCGACCGCGGCCCGGCTCGCCCCGACCGCGGCGCCCAGGGCGTCGGCGAAGGCCTCGACCGGGCCGAAGTCCCCGCCGGTGCCCCGCCCGCCGGCGACCACGATCGCGGCCTCGGTCAGCTCCGGGCGGCCGGTGGCGGCCTTGGGCTTGGTGTCGGTGATCCGCGCGGTCTTGGCCGCGTCACTGACCGTGACCGCGAACGCCTCGACCGCCCCGGCGGCCGGGGACGCCTCCAGCGGAACCGAGTTCGGCTTGACCGCGATGATCGGGGTGCCCGTGGTCACCGTCGAGGTCACCGTGTACGAACCGGCGAACACCGACTGCGTCGTCTCGATGCCGTTCTCCCCGGAGCGGACGTCGACGGCGTCGGTGATCAGCCCCGAGCCGGTCTTGATCGACAGCCGCGCCGCGATCTCCTTGCCCGAGACGTTGCTCGGGATGAGCACCGCCGCCGGCTGCACCTTCTCGACCAGGGCCGCCAGCACCTCGGCCTGCGGCGCGACGAGGTAGCCCGCCGCGTCGGCGTCGTCGACGACGTACACCTTGTGCGCGCCGTACTTGGCCAGGGTCACCTGGGCCCGGTCGGCGCCCGGCCCGATGTGCACCGCCGACGGCTCCCCCAGGCGCCGGGCGATCGTCAGCAGCTCGGCGGTCGCCTTCCGCAGGCGCCCGTCGGCGTGGTCGACGAGAACGAGTACTTCAGCCATGGTCATGCTCTCCCTGTCTGTCGTCGGCCGGGCTCAGACGAACTTCTGGCCGGCGAGGAACTCCGCGAGCCTGGTGCCGCCGTTGCCGTCGTCGGCCACGACCTGCCCCTGCGCACGCGGCGGGCGCTTGGCGAACGAGACGACCGACGTCCAGGCCGCCGCCAGGCCCACCTGCGCGGGGTCGATGCCCAGGTCGGCCAGCCCCCACTGCTGCACCGGCTTCTTCTTCGCCGCCATGATCCCCTTGAACGAGGGGTAGCGCGGCTCGTTGATCTGGTCGGTCACCGACACCAACGCCGGCAGGGAGGCCTCGATCGTCTCCGACGCCGTGTCCCCGTCCCGGCGGATCGTCACCCTGCCGTCGCCGACGGTCAGCTCGGAGGCGTAGGTCACCTGCGGCAGGCCCAGGCGCTCGGCCAGCATCGCCGGCACCACCCCCATGACCCCGTCCGTGGACGACATCCCCGTCAGCACCAGCTCCGGGGACCCCCCGGTCGCCTTCTTCACCGCCTCGGCGAGCACCAGCGACGTCGCCGCCGCGTCCGAGCCGTGGATCGCCTCGTCCTCGACGTGCACGCCCTGGTGCGCCCCCATCTGCAGCGCCTTCTTCACGGCATCCGCCGCCGAGGCCGGGCCCACCGTCAGCACCGTCACCTCACCCTCACCGGCTGCCTCGACGATCTTCAACGCCTCCTCCACCGCGTACTCGTCCAGCTCCGACAGGAGCCCGTCGACACCCTCACGGTCGACGGTGCGGTCGGAGTCGCGGAACGTGCGCTCGGACTGGGCGTCCGGGACGTACTTGACACAGACGACGATGTTCATGCGTGCCTCGTCCTCTTCCTTCGTTCGTGGCGTGGGGGGCCCGGCCGTCGGGCTCGGGGCGTGCCGTCGATTCTCTCAGCAGGTGAGCGCTTGTTCACCATCGGCGCGGCGTGATGCCCGCCACCCCTGTGGTGCCGTCCACCGACCCGCCGGGTGCAGCGTCAGGCGCCCTCGAAGGTGGCCTTGCCCGGGCCCTTCTCGACGAAGCTGCGCATGCCCGTCTCGCGGTCCCTCGTGGCGAAGAGGCCGGCGAAGAGCATCCGCTCCACCTCGAGGCCGCTCTCGAGGTCGAGGTCGAGGCCGCGGTCGATGGCCTCCTTCGCCGCACGGAGCGCGTATGCCGGGCCGCCCACGTAGCGGGCCACGCGGGCCCGGGCGGTGGCGTAGACCTCGGCCGCCGGCACGACCTCGTCGGCGAGGCCGATCGCGAGCGCCTCCTGGGCCCCCACGAAGCGGCCGGAGAACACGAGGTCCTTGGCGCGGGCCGGTCCGACGAGCCGCGCGAGGCGCTGCGTGCCCCCGGCCCCCGGGATGATCCCGAGGAGGATCTCGGGCTGCCCGAGCCTCGCGTCGTCGGCGACGACCCGGAAGTCGCACGCGAGGGCCACCTCGCACCCGCCACCGAGGGCGTAGCCGGTGACGGCGGCCACGGTCGGCTTGGGCAGGCGGGCCAGGGCCCGGGTGAAGTCCTGGAGGAGCTGGGAGTGGTCGACCATGTCGGTGTACGACATCGTCTCCATCTCCTTGATGTCGGCCCCCGCCGCGAAGACCTTCTCGCCGCCCCACACGACGACGGCGGCGACGTCCTTTCGCTCGGCCGCCTCGCGGCACGCGGCGACCAGGCCGTGCTGGATCTCGGCGTTGAGCGCGTTCATCGGGGGCCGGTCGAGGCGGATCGTGGCGATGCCGTCCTCCACCTCGAGGCGGACGAGGTCGGTCACCGGCCCTCTCCCGTCGCTTCGCCGTCCTCGGCGGTCGGGTCGATGCCGAGCATCCGCTGGTGCCAGATGTGCACGCCCGAGAGGATGACCTGGATCGAGACCTGGACCAGCGCCGACACGTCCGCGCCGGGGGTCACGAGGTGCTCGCCCGTGACGACGAGGGTCGTGCCCGCGATGCCGCTCTTGACGCAGTTCATGTTGAGGTTGAGCTCGTTGCACGTCTCGTGGAGCTTGAGCCGGTCCCCGAGGAGGTCGTCGGAGATCTGCCACTGGCCGAAGACCCGCATGATCTCGACATCGCCCTCGGAGCACCGGATGAAGAGCTGCTGCTCGTTCACGGTGAACGCCACGTCGCCGTCGTTGTCGATGTTCGGGGGCAGGCCCAGGTCGACGAGGACGTCGAGGACCCGCCCGCGCAGCGGGTGCTCGTCCGCGGGCGGCGGGAAGTTGGGCAGCGACGAGGGATCGGTCATGGGTCCACCGTAACCACTCACTAGGCTCCCCTCCATGTCGCCGCCGACCCACCCGTCGCCCGTCCCGATGGCGTTCGCGCGCGACCTGCCCCCCCGCCCCGGGGTGACCCTCGTCGAGGGCGGGGCCGACGTCGCCGTGTATGCCGGCCACGCCGACGGGGTCGAGGTGTGCCTCTTCGAACCGGGGGACGCCGAGGGCACCAGCGAACGGCGGGTGCCCCTGCGCGAGCGCGCCCACGGGTGGTGGTTCGGCTTCGTGCCGGACATGGGACCCGGCCAGCGCTACGCACTGCGCGTCGAGGGTGAGTGGGAGCCCGAGCAGGGGATGCGGCACAACGCCGCCAAGCTGCTCCTCGATCCCTACGCCCGGGCGCTCGAGGGGGAGGTCACCTGGGGCCCCGAGGTCTACGGCCACGTCGTCGACGACACGTGGCACGGCGACGGGGACCTCCCGTCCGAGCTCGACAGCCGGGGAAACGTGCCGCGGTGCGTCGTCGTCGACGACCGCTTCGACTGGGAGGGGGACCGGCCACCGGGCCGGACGCGGAGCGAGACCCTGCTCTACGAGGCGCACGTGCGCAACCAGACCGCGCGCCACCCCGACGTCCCGCCGGAGCTGCGCGGCACGTATGCCGGGCTGGCGCACCCCGCCTCGCTCGACCACCTCCGGGGGCTGGGTGTCACGGCGGTCGAGCTGCTCCCCGTCCACGCGTTCACCCACGAGCCCCACCTCGTCCGCCGCGGGATGAGGAACCACTGGGGCTACAACACCCTGGGGTTCTTCGCACCGCACGCGGCATACGCCTCGGCCACCGACCCCCAGGGCGTCGTCGACGAGGTCAAGGGCATGGTCAAGCTGCTCCACCGCGAGGGCATCGAGGTGATCCTCGACGTCGTCTACAACCACACCGCCGAGCAGGACGGCAGGGGCGCGACCCTGTCGTGGCGCGGCCTCGACCAGCGGGCCTACTACCGGCTCGACGAGCGCGGCCGTGACATCGACGTCACCGGGTGCGGGAACACCCTCGACCTGCGCCACCCGGTCGTGTGCCGCATGGTCCTGGACTCGCTCCGCACCTGGGTGCAGGAGTTCCACGTCGACGGGTTCCGGTTCGACCTCGCCGTGGCACTCGGGCGCGGACGGGGTGACGACTTCGACCCCGACCACCCCTTCCTCGTCGCCCTGCGCACCGACCCGGTGCTCTCCACGGTGACGCTCATCGCCGAGCCATGGGACCTCGGCATCCACGGCTGGCGCACCGGCCAGTTCCCGCCGCCCTTCCTCGAGTGGAACGACCGCTTCCGCGACAGCGCGCGGCGCTTCTGGCTGGGCGACGTGCGGGCCCTCAGCCAGGACCACCAGGGGCACGGCCTCCAGGACCTCGCGACGCGGCTCGCGGGGTCGCGGGACCTCTTCGGCCGTCGCGACCGGGGCCCCACCGCGTCGGTCAACTTCGTCGCGGCCCACGACGGGTTCACCGTCGCCGACCTCACGTCCTACGACCACAAGCACAACGAGGCCAACGGCGAGGGCAACTCCGACGGGAGCAACGGCAACGGCTCCTGGAACCACGGCGTCGAGGGCCCCACCGACGACCCGGGGGTGGTGGCGGCTCGCGCCAACACGATCCGCAACCTCCTGGGAACCCTCATGCTCTCGGCCGGCGTCCCCATGCTGGGCGCCGGCGACGAGATGGGCCGGACCCAGGCAGGGAACAACAACGCCTACTGCCAGGACAACGAGATCAGCTGGCTCGACTGGGACCTCGCGCCCTGGCAGCAGGACCTCCTCGCGACGACCCGCCACCTCGCCCGCGTCCGACGGGAGCTGCCGGTCCTTCGACGACGGTTCTGGGCCACGGGGCGCCCCGTGCACGAGGACGGCAGCCGGGACCTCGAGTGGTACGCCGCCGACGGCACCACCATGGGCCACCGGTGGCACGACCCCGACGTCAGGGTCGTCCAGATGTTCCTCGCGGGCGCCTGGCTCGACACCGACGCGGCGCTCGTCGTCGTCAACGGCGGCCCGGCAGAGGTCGAGGTGACCCTCCCCGCGGCACGCGGCGTCACGGCATACCGGCTGCTGTGGGACAGCGCCTGGACCCGGCCGAGGGACGACGGCGGGGAGCACGGGCCGGGGCCCGTCACGGTGCCGTCGACGAGCCTGCGGGTGTACGCCGCGTCCGCCGACCGCTGACCCGCCGACACGGCCCGAAGGGTCCTGGGTCCGCCATTCCCGCTGGTCGTCGACCTAGACTGGCCCGCCAGAACGTGGCAGCTGCTCGGTCGGCGGCCCACGGTGAGAGGGCGTCCCCACCCCCGTCGACGCCGGTTGGGAGCACCACGCATGACCACGACCCTGTCCAGGACGACAGGCTTCGAGCCGCTCGACCCGGCCATCCGTGAGCAGTACGACCGTGACGGCTTCGTCGTGATCCCGAACGCCCTCGCCGAGGAGGACCGCGCGTACTTCGAGGATGCCGTCGACCGGGTGTACGGCGAGGAGGAGGCGGCCGGCGAGCTGCGCCCCGACCGGTCCATCCACGTCATGGGCTGGTTGCACCGCGACCCACGGTTCGTCGAGCTCCTGACCTGGCCGCGGACCTTCCCCTACATCTGGGGGACCATGGGCTGGAACATCTACACCCACCACAACCACATCGACGTCAACCCGCCGAAGGACGAGCCCCCCTTCTGGAACTGGCACCAGGACGGATACCGGCAGAACTCCGACATCGACATGGACGTGCGCCCGATGTTCATGACGAAGATCTGCTACGCGCTCACCGACCTCTCGGAGCCGGGTCACGGCAACACCAAGGTCATCCCCGGCAGCCACAAGAACAACACCCTGGCCGGCCGCCCCGAGAAGGAGGGCGACCCGATCATCGAGCCCGAGGGTGCCGTCGAGGTGCTGCTCAACCCGGGGGACGCCTTCGTCTTCGACCGCCGCCTGTGGCACTCGCGCTCGGTGAACACGAGCGAGCGCATCCGCAAGCTGATGTTCATCGGCTACACCTACCGCTGGATCCGCCCGCTCGACGAGGCGGTCGCCGACCAGTCGTCCGACTGGTTCAAGGGCCTGAGCCCGCTTCATCAGCAGCTCCTCGGCTACGGCCCCGACCACGCGTCGTTCTGGGGCATCACGCAGAGCGGCTGGATCGACGACGAGATCCCTCTGCGCGCCGAGCTCAAGGAGCGCGGGCTGCTCGACCGGAACGTTCCCTTCCTCCGCTGACCTCTCGCCCGGTCTCCCCGCCGAGGGAGGCCGGGCCCGGTCCGCGGATCAGGCCTCGGCGAGCCAGCCGGCCCGGCCGACGCGCTGGAGCAGGACGACGGTCAGCACGCCGACGACCGTCACGACGAGCTGGTTCACGAGGAGGAGGACGGCGAACCCGGCGAGGGCACCGCCGATCGAGAGCAGGCCCACGACCCCCACGACGACGGCCCCGACCCGTAGGCGGCCGGCCCAGGTGCGCGTGTCCGCGTCGTCGGCCGGGGCCGAGCGCAGCACACCGGTGCACAGCTGGTGGATGACGACGGCGAGCACGACGACCTCGAGCACGACGCACACCGTGCTGATCCAGAAGTTCCAGTGGCTGATGGGGGTGCCCGTGACCAGCCCCACCGGGATGCCGAGGAACGCGGCGGTGCGCGCCATGACGAACGCCGGGTCGGCGGTGGCCGCTCCCGCCAGCCCTGCGGCGAGCCAGGCGTAGCCGACGACGTCGGGCACGACGTCCCAGGCGGCGAGGTAGAGGTCGAGCACGGCGATGAGCAGGCCCCACGCGACCCAGGTGAAACGCGGCATGGCGCTCACCCTAGGTCCAGTCCCGGGTCCGGTGTCCCCGGTTCCGCCGGCCGGGGCGATCCGGTAGACAGGCGGCACGGACGGTGCGCCCACCGTCGACGACGACGAGGAGGTCGGATGCCGTTTCCCGAGGTCGGTCGAGCCGCCCAGTCCGCGATCTACCGTGCCGGGACGTACGGCCGCAGGCCGCGCGTCCCCACGAACGCCCAGGCCCTCGAGGAGGCCGCGCGCCGGTCGATGTCGCGGCGGGACTTCGCCTACGTCGCCGGTTCCGCCGGCGGCGAGTCGACGGCGCGAGCGAACCTGGCCGCCTTCGACCGGTGGCGGGTCGTCCCGCGGGTGCTCGTCGACACGACCGAGCGGGACCTCGGCGTCGGGCTCCTCGGCCGGCGGCACGCCAGCCCGCTGCTCGTCGCCCCGATCGGGGTGCTCACGGCGGCCCACCCGGACGCCGACCTCGCCGTCGCCCGCGGCGCGCGGGAGCAGGGGGTCGTCCCCGTCCTCAGCACCCAGGCGTCGGTGCCGATGGAGCGCGTCGCGGAGGAGCTCGACGGCTCCGGCCACTGGTACCAGCTCTACTGGAGCCGGGAGGACGACCTCGTCGCGAGCCTCGTGCGGCGTGCGGAGGCGTGCGGGAGCGAGGCGATCGTCGTGACGCTGGACACGGCATACCTCGGCTGGCGCCCCCGCGACCTCGACCTGGGGCACCTGCCGTTCACGCGCGGCGAGGGCATCGCCCAGTACACCTCGGACCCGGTGTTCCAACGGCTCGTGGCCGAGCGGGTGGCGGCAGGGCGAGCCACCGAGGACGGTGCCGACGACGAACCCGCGCCCCGTCCGACGCCTGCCGCCGTGCGCAGCCTCGTCTCGCTGAGCCGCAACCACCCGGGTGGCACCCGGCGCAACCTCGCGTCCCCCGAGCCGCGGGCCGCCGTCGAGACCTTCCTCGACGTCTTCTCCAAGCCGTCGCTGACGTGGGACGACCTTCCGCGCCTGCGTGGGCTGACGACGCTCCCGATCGTGCTCAAGGGCGTGCTGCACCCCGACGACGCACGACGCGCGGTCGCCGGGGGGGTCGACGGCGTGTACGTGTCGAACCACGGCGGCCGGCAGGTCGACCGGGCCGTCGCGGCGCTGGACGCGCTGCCGGGGGTCGTCGAGGCGGTCCGGGGTGCCGGCTCGGCGATGCCCGTGGTCTTCGACAGCGGCGTGCGCTCGGGTGCCGACGTCTTCGTGGCGCTCGCGCTCGGGGCGGATGCCGTGGCCGTCGGCCGGCCGCACGTCTACGGGCTGGCGCTCGACGGTGCCGACGGCGTGTCCGCCGTGCTGCGCAACATCCTCGCCGAGCTCGACCTCACCATGGCGCTCACGGGATGCCGGACCATCGCCGACGTGACCCGCGACCGCCTCGTCGAGGCGCCCCACTCCTGACCGGCCCCGGCCCGGCCGGCCCAGAGCCCGGTCTCAGCTGTCCCGCCCGATCCCGGAACCTTCATCTCGACACCCCTACGCAAGGGGTGTCGAGCTGAAGGTCGTCGCTCCGGGCGGGAAAGCTGAGGTCAGGCGTTGGCGACGAGCCCGAGCTCGGCCGTCGTCGCGAGCCCCGCGTGTGCTGGGAGCACCCGCACCGTGTAGCCGAACGCCCCCGAGGCCCGGAGCACGAGGTCGCCGGCGAACTGGTGGCGTCCGTGCTCGTAGGACTCGACGTGCGCGAGCGGGACCGTGGAGACGTCGTGCAGCTCGTCGCCGTGGTGGTTCGTGCGGCCGTGGACGACCTGCACCTCGACGTCGTCGGGGGTGAGCTCGCCGAGCGAGACGTACGCGGTGACGTGCAGCGTCTCGCCGAGCTCCGGCGTGTCACCCACCCCGGAGGACTCGACGTGGTCGACGTGCACGTCACCCCACGCGTCACGGGCCTTCGCCTTGTATGCCGCGAGGTCCCGTGCGCCGGCGAAGCCACCCTCCGCCATGGCCCACCCCGAGCGCGCGGCGGGCACGTAGAGCTGCTGGGTGTAGTCACGCACCATGCGGCTGGCCCGCACCTTGGGGCCGAGGGTCGTCACGGTGTGCATGAGCATCGCGAGCCAGTTCTGCGGCAGGTCCTCGCCGTCGACGTCGTAGAAGCGCGGCGCGACCTGGTTCTCGATGAGGTCGTAGAGGGCGTTGGCCTCGATGTCGTCCCGCCGCTCGGGGTCCTCGACGCCGTCGGCCGTCGGGATCGCCCAGCCGTTCTTGCCGTCGAACCACTCGTCCCACCAGCCGTCGAGGATGGACAGGTTGAGCGCGCCGTTGAGGGCGGCCTTCATCCCCGAGGTCCCGCAGGCCTCGAACGGGCGGAGCGGGTTGTTGAGCCACACGTCGCACCCCGGGTAGAGGTCCAGGGCCATCGCGATGTCGTAGTTCGGCAGGAACACGATGCGGTGCCGCACCTCGGGGTCGTCGGCGAAGCGGACCATCTGCTGGATGAGCTGCTTGCCCGTCTCGTCGGCCGGGTGCGCCTTGCCCGCGATGACGACCTGAACCGGCCGCTCGGGGTGGAGCAGCAGCTTCCGGAGGCGCTCGGGGTCGCGCAGCATCAGGGTGAGCCGCTTGTAGGTGGGCACCCGGCGGGCGAAGCCGATGGTGAGCACGTCGGGGTCGAGGATCTCGTCGGTCCAGGCCAGCTCGGCCGGGGAGGCCCCCCGCTCGAGCCACGACTCGCGGGTGCGGGCCCGGGCCTCCTCCACGAGCTGGAGCCGCAGCTCGCGCTTGGCGGCCCACACCGCGTCGCGCGGCACCGCGCCCATCGCCTCCCAGGACTCCTGGGTGTCGAGCTCGTGGACGTCGGCGTGGTCGTGCGCGAGCCCGAACACCTTGCGGTCCACCCACGTCGGGCCGTGGACGCCGTTGGTGATCGACGAGATCGGAACCTCGTCGTCGTCGAACCCCGGCCAGAGCCCGTCGAACATCTCCCGGCTGACGTGACCGTGCAGCTTCGAGACGCCGTTGGCCCGCTGGGCGAGTCGCAGGCCCATGACCGCCATGTTGAACATGTGCGCCGAGCCGCCCTCGTAGGTCTCGGCGCCCAGCGCGAGGAGCCGCTCGACCGGGACGCCCTCCAGCGCCTGCGCGCCCCCGAAGTACAGCTCCATGAGCGAGCAGTCGAAGCGGTCGATGCCGGCGGGCACCGGCGTGTGCGTCGTGAACACGGTGGCGGAGCGCACCGCCTCGAGCGCCTCGTCGAAGGTCATGCCCTCCGAGCGCACGAGCTCGGAGATCCGCTCGATGCCGAGGAACCCGGCGTGGCCCTCGTTGGCGTGGTAGACGTCCGGTGTCGGCGCGCCCGTGAGCCGCGACCAGAGCCGCAGCGCCCGCACGCCGCCCATGCCGAGGAGTATCTCCTGCTGGAGGCGCAGCTCGCCGCCGCCGCCGTAGAGGCGCTCGGTGACGGTGCGGCCGGCGTCGTCGTTGGCGTGCACGTCGGAGTCGAGGAGGAGCAGCGGCACGCGGCCGACCTGGGCGCGCCAGACGGCGGCGTGCAGCTCCCGGCCGCCGGGAAGGTCCACCGTGACGAAGCACGGCGTGCCGTCCTCCTCGCGCAGGAGCGAGAGGGCGAGGCCGTCGGGGTCCAGGACCGGGTAGTCCTCCTGCTGCCAGCCGTCGCGGTTGAGGCTCTGGCGGAAGTACCCGGTCTTGTAGAACAGGCCCACCCCCACGATCGGCACGCCGATGTCGGACGCCGCCTTGAGGTGGTCGCCGGCGAGGATGCCGAGGCCGCCGGAGTACTGCGGCAGGGCCGCCGCGATACCGAACTCCGCGCTGAAGTAGGCGATCGTCGACGGCACCCCGGCCGCCTGCTCACGGCCCCAGTGCTGGTACCAGCGGTCCTCGACGAGGTAGCGGTCGAGGGCCTCCTTGGAGGTGGTGACCCGCTCCACGAACAGCGGGTCGGTCGCGAGCCGCTCGAGCTCGTCGGGGGCCACGGCCGACAGCATCGCGACCGGGTCCTTCCCCACCGCCTGCCACCGTTCGGGGTCGATGCACTCGAAGAGGTCGCGCAGCGGCGGGTGCCAGCTCCACCTCAGGTTCATCGCGAGGTCGCCGAGTGCGGCGATGGGAGCGGGCAGGACGGGGCGGACGCTGAAGCGGCGGATGGCCTTCACGAGGGAGCATCCTAAGCCTTGGAAAGCGCTTTCATCGCAAAGTTTCACGCGCTCGTCAGGATCTTGCAGGCCGAGATCTGGCAGCCCGGTGGACGTGTCCCCGACCCCCCGACCCCGGTAGCGTGCGGCACGTGACCGCAGCCCCTCAGACCCGCGCCCCCCAGCATCCGATCGGCCGCATCCCCGTCATCGACGTCAGGCCGTCCGTGGACTCCGGTGCCCGGCCGGCGAAGTCCGTCGTCGACGAGGAGTTCACGGTCACGGCGACTGTCTTCCGGGAGGGGCACGACGCGGTGAACGCCTCGGTCGTGCTCACCGACCCCGACGGTGGCGAGCACCTCGTGCCGATGACGTGCACCAACCCCGGGCTCAACACGTGGGTGGCCCGCGTCTCCGCCGACCGCACGGGCTGGTGGTCCTACCGCGTCGAGGGGTGGTCCGACCCGTACGGGACCTGGGAGCACGACGCCACGATCAAGGTCCGGGCCGACGTCGACACCGAGCTCATGCTCGAGGAGGGCGCGCTCGTCCTCGAGCGGGCCCTCGCCGAGGGAGGCCGCACCCCCGCCCAGACGAGCGTGCTCCGGGATGCCGTGCACGGCCTCCGCGACGCGACGCGGCCGGCGGCCGTCCGGCTCAAGGCGGGCACGGACCCCTCGGTCGAGTCCGAGCTCGGCGCCCGGCCGCTGCGCGAGTACGTCACCCCGTCGGCCGACCTCCCGCTGCTCGTCGAGCGCGAGCTCGCACTCTCCGGCGCGTGGTACGAGATCTTCCCGCGCAGCGAGGGGGCCGTCTACGACGAGAAGGAGCACCGCTGGACGACCGGCACGTTGCGCACCGCAGCCCGACGGCTGCCGGCCATCGCGGCGATGGGCTTCGACGTCGTCTACCTCACGCCGGTCCACCCCATCGGCCAGGCCGCGAAGAAGGGGCCCAACAACACCCTCGACGCCCGCCCCGAGGACCCCGGCAGCCCGTACGCCATCGGCTCCGCAGACGGCGGCCACGACGCGATCCACCCCGACCTCGGCACCTTCGACGACTTCGACGCGTTCGTCGCCGAGTCGCGCCGCCTCGGCATGGAGGTGGCGATGGACCTGGCCCTCCAGTGCTCCCCCGACCACCCCTGGGTCACGTCCCACCCCGAGTGGTTCACGACCCGGGCCGACGGCACCATCGCCTACGCCGAGAACCCCCCGAAGAAGTACCAGGACATCTACCCGCTCAACTTCGACAACGACCCCGCCGGCATCTACGCCGAGGTGCGCCGGGTCGTCCAGGTCTGGATCGACCACGGCGTCACCCTCTTCCGGGTCGACAACCCGCACACCAAGCCGGTCGAGTTCTGGCAGTGGCTCATCGCCGACGTGGCCGTCGACCACCCCGAGGTCATCTGGCTCGCAGAGGCGTTCACCAAGCCCGCGATGATGCACACCCTCGGCAAGGTCGGGTTCCAGCAGAGCTACACGTACTACGCCTGGCGCAACTCGGCATACGACCTGCGCGAGTACCTCACCGAGCTGTCCGGCGACGCGGCGGCATACATGCGTCCCTCGTTCTGGCCGACGACGCACGACATCCTGACCCCCTACATGCAGTTCGGCGGGCCGGCCGCGTGGAAGCTGCGCGCCGTGCTGGCCGCGACCCTCGTGCCGACCTACGGCATCTACGCCGGCTACGAGCTCATGGAGCACGTCGCAAGGCCCGGCGCCGAGGAGCAGATCGACAACGAGAAGTACGAGTACAAGAACCGGCACTGGGACGACTTCGAGCCCGGTGGCGCACGGGCCGGGCAGTCGCTCTCGGGGTGGCTCACCCGGATCAACGAGGTCCGCCGCGCCCACCCGGCGCTGCACCGCCTGCGGGACATCCGGTTCCACCACGTCGACGACGAGAACTTTCTCGCGTTCTCCAAGCGCCGACGGCTCCCCGACGGCACCGACGACGTCGTCGTCGTCGTCGCGAACCTCGACCCGCACTCGACGCGCGCGACGATCCTGCGGCTCGACATGGGCGCGCTCGGCCTCGACCCGGGCGACACCTTCGAGGCCCGCGACCTGCTCACCGACCAGGTCTGGACCTGGCAGCGCGACACCTACGTCCGGCTCGGCCCGGAGGTGGAGCCCGTGCACGTCATCTCCGTCGGGAGGCCCTGGTGACCTCGGCGCCGACCCCGTGGCCCAGGGGCGGCCGTGGCTGAGATCATGCGCACCGCCACCCTCACCCCGAGCAAGACCGAGCTCGTCCAGGCGTGGATCGGTGACCAGCGCTGGTATGCCGCGAAGGGGCAGCAGCCACGCCTGCGGCTCCTCACCGCCTGGCGGCTCGACGACCCCGAGGGCGAGGTGGGCATCGAGACCCTGGTGCTCGCCGACGAGGCGGGCGCCGAGCCCGTCGTCTACCAGGTGCCCCTCACCTACCGCGGCGAGCCGCTCGGCAGCGCGGACCATGCCCTCGTCGGCACGATGGAGCACTCGGCGCTCGGCCACCGGTGGGTCTACGACGCCCCGCACGACCCCGTGTACGCCGCACAGCTCCTCGAGCTCGTTCAGGGCCGCGTGCGCGCCCAGTCCTCGAAGCGCTCGGACGCCGTCGAGGAGTCGGTCGTCGGGGTGCCGCAGCCGAGCTGGGGCAGCGAGGTGCGCGTGCGGACCTCGCGGGTGCTGTCGGGCGAGCAGTCCAACACCTCGGTGATCCTCGACTGCGACCTCCCCGACGGGCACCACACCCCGCTCATCGTCAAGGTCTTCCGGATGCTCTCCCCGGGCGACAACCCCGACGTCGTGCTCCAGGCCGCCCTCGTCGACGCCGGCTCGCGGCGGGTTCCCGCGGTCGTCGGGTCGGTCACGGGGAGCTGGCCGCACCCGGGCACGGAGGGCGACCACCCGGCATCCGGGCACCTCGCCTTCGCACAAGAGTTCCTCGCCGGGGTCGAGGACGCCTGGCGCGTCGCGCTCCGGGCCGCCGAGGCGGGCACAGACTTCGTCGAGCCGGCTCGCGCCCTCGGGGGGGCCACCGCCGAGGTGCACGGGACCCTCGCCGAGGTGCTCGGCACCGCGCCCACCACCGAGGAGCAGGCGGCACTCATCGTCACCGAGATGCGCGCCCGCTTCGAGGCCGCCGTCGCCGAGGCACCCGAGCTCGCCGAGGTCCGCGAGCCGGTGGATGCCGTGCTGCGCGCCGCCGCCGAGGCGCCGTGGCCGCCGCTCCAGCGCATCCACGGCGACTACCACCTCGGTCAGGTGCTCCACTCCCCCGACCGGGGGTGGGTGCTGCTCGACTTCGAGGGCGAGCCGCTTCGACCGCTCTCCGAGCGCTCCCAGCCCGACCAGTGGGTCCGGGACGTCGCGGGGATGCTCCGCAGCTTCGACTACGTCGGGGGCACCCTGGAGCAGGTCCACGGCGGGTCCGCCCGTGACTGGGTCACGTCGGCGCAGCAGGCCTTCCTCGACGGGTATGCCGGGCGCGCCGGCGCCGACCCGCGCGCCCTCGGCCCGCTGCTCGCCGCGTTCGAGCTGGACAAGGCGATGTACGAGGTCGTCTACGAGGCGCGCAACCGCCCCGGCTGGCTCGCCATCCCCCTCGGTGCCGTCCGGCGCCTCACCGCCCACGCCGGCCAGCACGTGCCGCAGGACCGGCCGGAGGACCCGCTCCAGGACCGGCCGCAGGGCCTGCTGCAGGACCCGCTCCAGGACCCGACCCCCACGCAAGGAGACCCGTCGTGACTCCCTCCCCCAGCCCCGAGGTCGGCGGCGCGATCACCGCGCTCGTCCAGGGGCGCCACCAGCAGCCCCACGACCTCCTCGGCCAGCACCTCGGGCCGGGGGGCCTGCGCATCCGCGTGCTCAAGCCGCTCGCGCAGTCCGTGCGGGTGCGCTTCGAGGACGGTGAGGAGCTCGAGCTGGCGCACGAGGCGGAGGGCGTGTGGACGGCGGTGCGCCCCGACGCGACGCGCACGATGGACTACCGGCTGCTCGTCGCCTGGGCCGACGGCATCGACCACCTCCAGGACGACCCCTACCGCTTCGCGCCGACCCTCGGTGAGGTCGACCTGCACCTCGTCAACGAGGGACGCCACGAGCAGCTGTGGACGGTCCTGGGCTCGCGCACCCGGGAGTACGACGGCCCGATGGGCTCCGTGCGCGGCGTCTCGTTCGCCGTGTGGGCGCCGCGCGCCAAGGCCGTGCGCGTCATCGGGGACTTCAACGACTGGGACGGCCGGATCCACCCGATGCGCCTCATCGGCTCCTCGGGCGTCTGGGAGCTGTTCGTTCCCGACGTGGGCGTCGGGAACATCTACAAGTTCGAGATCCGCGGCGCCGACGACGTCGTGCGCACCAAGGCCGACCCGATGGCCCGCCGCACCGAGATGCCGCCCAACACGGGGTCGGTCGTCGACGACTCGCACCACGCCTGGGCCGACGGGGCCTGGATGGAGGGACGGTCCGGCCGCAACCCCCACGACGGGCCGATGAGCGTCTACGAGGTGCACCTCGGGTCGTGGCGGCAGGGCCTGTCGTACCGCGAGCTCGCCGAGCACCTCGTCAACTACGTCTCCGACCTCGGCTTCACGCACGTCGAGCTGCTGCCGGTCATGGAGCACCCCTACGGACCCTCGTGGGGCTACCAGGTGACCGGCTACTACGCCCCGACTGCGAGGTTCGGCACCCCGGACGACTTCAAGTACCTCGTCGACCGCCTCCACCAGGCCGGCATCGGCGTCATCCTCGACTGGGTTCCGGGCCACTTCCCGCGCGACGCCTTCGCGCTGGCGCGGTTCGACGGCCTCCCCCTCTACGAGCACCCGGACCCGCGGCGGGGTGACCAGCCGGACTGGGGGACCCACGTCTTCGACTTCGGCCGGCTCGAGGTGCGCAACTTCCTCGTCGCCAACGCGATCTACTGGCTCGAGGAGTTCCACGTCGACGGCCTACGGGTCGACGCCGTCGCCTCGATGCTCTACCTCGACTACTCCCGCAAGGACGGCGAGTGGGTCCCGAACGTCCACGGCGGCCGCGAGCACCTCGAGGCGATCGGCCTCCTCCAGGAGGCGAACGCGACGGCATACAAGCGGGTGCCCGGCGTCGTGACGATCGCGGAGGAGTCGACGTCGTGGCCCGGCGTCACGAAGGCGACGTCCGGCGGCGGCCTCGGCTTCGGGCTGAAGTGGAACATGGGCTGGATGAACGACACGCTCCGCTACCTCCACGAGGAGCCGATCCACCGCCAGTACCACCACAACCTGCTGACCTTCTCGCTGATGTACGCGTTCAGCGAGAACTACCTCCTGCCCATCAGCCACGACGAGGTCGTCCACGGCAAGGGGTCGCTGCTCAACAAGATCCCCGGGTCGCGTGACGAGCAGCTCGCCACGCTGCGCGCGTTCCTCGCCTACATGTGGTCCCACCCCGGGAAGCAGCTGCTGTTCATGGGCTGCGAGTTCGCCCAGCCCGGCGAGTGGGCCGACGGCCGGTCCCTCGACTGGTGGCTCCTCGACCACGCGGCGCACTACCGCGTGCACAACCTCGTCAAGGAGCTCAACCGGGTCTACCGCGACCACCCCGCCCTGTGGGCCCTGGACTCGCAGCCCGCCGGGTTCCGCTGGCTCGACGCCGACGACAACACCGGGAACCTCGTGTCCTACCTCCGGTTCGCCCAGGCCGACCAGCAGGGCGACGTCGTCGCGACGGTCATCAACTACAGCGGCGACGACAAGGCCTGGGTGCGCCTCGGCGTCCCGCGGCCCGGTCGGTGGGAGGTGCTGCTCGACACCAGCGGGTTCGACGAGTCGAGCACGCCGAGCCAGGCCGGCACCGTCCTCGAGGCGGAGCCGACGCCGTGGAACGACCAGCAGTGGTCGGTCACCGTGCGGGTCGCGCGGCTGTCCGCGCTCTACGTCGCCCCGGTCTCCGCGGGGGCGGTGGCCTCCGGGTCGTGACACGGGCAGGCCCGGCGGGATGGCTCCCGCCGGGCCCACGCCCGCGCTCGCCAGGAGACCCAGGGCAGTGGGTCAGATGAAGAGCAGCTGGGCACCCTCGGTGAGCTCGATGAAGTCGCTCGCCGAGATGATCGCCTCGACGCCGTCGTAGAGGTCGGCCTCGGTCAGGTGGTTCATGTCGGCCGACATCCGGCAGGCCCACAGGTGCGCGCCGGACGCGCTGAGCAGCTCGAGGAACTCGGGGACCTCGGGCACGTCCTGCTCGGCGATCTGCTTCTTGAGCATGGTCGTCGCCGCCGCGGTGGCGCCGGGGAGCGCCCCGAGCATGTGGTGGATGCCCATGCCGCTGTGGCCCGGTGGGTGCATCGCGGTGTTGCCGACGAAGGAGAACTTGAGGTCGCCCATCGTCGCCTTGTTGATCATGTCGAAGCCCCAGAAAGTGAAGAACAGGTGGGTCTCGACGCCCTCGCCGAGGGCGGCGTTGGCGAGGATCAGGCCCGGGTAGGCCATGTCGAGGTTGCCCTTGGAGCAGATGATGGCGAGCTTGCGGCCCTCGCTCGCCGGGCTGTCGAACGACGGGACGATGAGGGGCGCGGCCTCGGTGGGTGTGCCGGTCGGGGCGTCGGTGGCGGCATCGGTCGTGGCGGTCATGGTCACACGCATCCCTTCGGCTTCGGCAGGCCCGAGACGTAGGCCATCTTCTTGGCGGGCTTGCCCGGGAAGAGCACGAAGAGGTCCTTGACCGGTGTGCCCGTCTGGGTGGAGACGCGGCGCAGCGTGGCCGTCTCGCCCTGCGCGGTGTAGTCCTCGCGGAGGAAGCGGATGAGACGCCAGTGGGCGTCCGTGAGCTCGAGCCCGATGAGGTGCGCGAGCTCGGGGGCGAGGGTCTCGCTCCACTGGTCGGGCTCGGTGAGGAAGCCCTCCTCGTTGACGTCGACCTGGTGGCCGGCGATCGTCGTGGTCGTCATGGTGCGGTCCTCTCGGGGCTCGTGTCGGTGGTGGTCATGCGGGGTTCTTGCCGGCCATGGACATCTCGGCCTTGAGCCCCAGCGGGCGCCCGGGCAGCAGGGCGTTCCAGTACACGTGGCGGAAGGCGAGCTTGCCGAGGTGGTTGGCGCGGGACTCGCCGAGCAGCGTCATCGGGCCGACCTTGGGGAAGGGGAAGGTGCCGGTGAGGGGCTCGGTCTCGTAGTTGAAGTCGAGCAGCAGGGCCTTGCCGTGGCCCGACTCGACGAAGCAGTTCGCGTGTCCGTCGAAGGAGTGCGTCATCGGTCGACCCGCGGCGTGCTCGACGAAGTTCTCGACGAAGACGTCGACCGAGAAGTGCGCCACCGAGCCTGCCTTCGACGTGGGCAGGTTGCCCGCGTCGCCCAGGGCCCAGATGTCGGGGTATGCCGTGGAGCGCATCGTGTGCTTGTCGACGGGCACGTAGTTGAGCTCGTCGCCGAGCCCCGAGCGCGCGACGAAGTCCGCACCCATGTTGAGCGGCACCGTGACGAGCTGGTCGTAGGCGACCTCGCGCTCGTCGTAGGACACGAGCACCTTCCGGTCCTGGTCGATCCGCTCGACCATGAAGTCCGGCTCGACGGTGATGCCCTTGCTCTCGAGGAGCGAGCCCAGGGTGCGGCTCGCGACCGGCTTGGTGAAGGCACCGTCGAGCGGGGTGACGAAGACGAGCTCGGTGCGGTCACGCAGGCCGCGCTGGGTCAGCCAGTCGTCGGCGAGGAACGTGAACTCGAGCGGGGCCACCGGGCACTTGATCGGGAGCTCGGTGATGTGGACGACGAGCCGGCCGCCCGAGAAGGCGTCGAGCTGGTCGCGCAGGGCCAGGGCGCCGTCGTAGGTGTAGAACTCCCCGACCTCGCGGTGCCACTGCGGGCCGAGCGTCCCCGGCACCTGGTCCGGGCGCGGCGTGGTGCCGCTCGCGATGACGAGCTCGTCGTAGCCGAGGACCCGTCCGTCGGCGAGATGCACCTCGCGGGCCTCGGCGACGACGCGGTCGACCTCGCCCTGGATGAGGTTCACCCCGTCGGCGATGAGGGGCCGCTTGTGGCGGCGCACCTGCTCCGGGGCGGTCATCCGGAACGGCAGGAAGAGGTATCCCGGCTGGTAGTCGTGGATGTCGTCCCTGTCGACGACGGTGATGGTCCAGTCCGTGTGCGGCAGCGCGCGGTGGAGCTTGTTGACGACCATGGTGCCGGCCGTTCCCGCTCCGAGGACCACGAGCTTCTTCGGGGTTGTGGTCATGCTTCCGGTATACCCCTATGGGTATCTCTGGCGCCGTGACGGAGGCCACCGCTCGGGTGTGATCCGGACGACACCTCTGACAGGATCGGGCCATGACCTCACCCCGCGCCGGGCAGCCCGCACAGCCCTCGGACCTCGTCGACGTCGCCGCGCTCGTCACGGCCTACTACACCCGGGAGCCGGACCCGGAGGACGTCGACCAGCAGGTCGCCTTCGGCACGTCGGGTCACCGGGGATCGAGCCTGCGGACGTCGTTCAACGAGGCGCACATCCTCGCCACGACCCAGGCCATCTGTGAGTACCGCTCCGAGCAGGGCTTCGACGGCCCCCTCTTCGTCGGCCGGGACACGCACGGCCTGTCCGAGCCCGCCTGGTCGACCGCCCTCGAGGTGCTGGCGGCCAACGACGTCACGGTGCTCGTCGACTCGGGCGACCGCTACACGCCCACCCCGGCGGTCTCGCACGCCATCCTCACGGCCAACCGGGGCAAGGTCACCGGGGTCGACGGGATGCCGGCCCGCGCCGGACTCGCCGACGGCATCGTCGTCACGCCGTCGCACAACCCGCCGAGCGACGGCGGTTTCAAGTACAACCCACCCCACGGGGGCCCCGCGGACTCGGACGCCACGAAGGTCATCGCGGCGCGCGCCAACGAGCTCATCCGGGGCGGTCTCGCCGACGTGCGAAGGGTGCCGTTCGCCCGGGCGCGGGCGGCAGCCACGGCATACGACTTCCTCGGCACCTACGTCGACGACCTGCCGAACGTCCTCGACATCGACGCGGTCCGGGAGGCGGGCATCCGCATCGGGGCCGACCCGCTGGGGGGCGCGGCCGTCGACTACTGGGGCGCGATCGCGGACCGCCACCGCCTCGACCTCACCGTCGTCAACCCGCTCGTCGACGCGACCTGGCGCTTCATGACCCTCGACTGGGACGGCAAGATCCGGATGGACTGCTCGTCCCCGTCGGCGATGGCCGGCCTCATCGAGCAGCGGGACGTCTACGACATCGCCACCGGCAACGACGCGGATGCCGACCGCCACGGCGTCGTGACTCCCGACGCGGGCCTGATGAACCCCAACCACTACCTGTCCGTCGCCATCCAGTACCTCTACGGAGGCGCGCGGCCGGAGTGGCGCGACGACGGGTTCATCGGGAAGACGCTCGTCTCCAGCTCGATGATCGACCGGGTCGCGGCGGACCTCGGGCGCACCCTCGTCGAGGTGCCCGTCGGGTTCAAGTGGTTCGTGCCGGGGCTGCTCGACGGGTCGGGCCCGTTCGGGGGCGAGGAGTCCGCTGGTGCGTCGTTCCTGCGGCGTGACGGCTCGGTGTGGACGACCGACAAGGACGGCATCCTCCTGGCCCTGCTCGCGTCGGAGATCCTCGCGCGCACGGGAAAGAGTCCGAGCGAGCACTACCGCTCACTCGTGGAGCGACACGGCGAGCCCGCGTACGCCCGCATCGACGCCGCCGCCACCCGCGAGGAGAAGACCCGACTCGGCGCACTGACCCCGGACGCCGTCACCGCCGAGTCCCTCGCCGGGGAGCCGATCACGGCCAAGCTCACCGAGGCCCCGGGCAACGGCGCCGCGATCGGCGGCCTCAAGGTCGTCACGGAGTCGGCCTGGTTCGCGGCCCGCCCGAGCGGCACCGAGGACGTCTACAAGATCTACGCGGAGTCCTTCCGCGGCCCGGAGCACCTCGCCCAGGTGCAGGCGGAGGCCAAGGACGTCGTCTCGGCAGCCCTCGGCAGCTGACGCCGGGGGCGCCCGGCGAGCAGCGCACGCGCCCCGGCCCGACGGGCCTGACCGCACATCGCGGGCCACACAGCCACCTGCCAGAGACACCTGTCCACAGCGACCTCGCCAGAGACAGCCCCCGCAAATACCTCTCACCCAGGCTCCGCACTGCTGACCCGGACCGCAGCAGTGCCTATGAGCGAGCACTGCTGTCGCCAAGTGCAGCAGTGCCGGCGGCTCAGCACTGCTGCGGTGGGGCGCAGCAGTGGCGGTGGCTCGGCACTGCTGAGGTGGGGCGCAGCAGTGTCGGTGGCGGCTCGGCACTGCTGAGGTGGGGCGCAGCAGTGCGGAGGCGCGGAACAGGAAGCATGGAGCAGGGTTCCGGTCGCCGGCGGAGGGTGACGCCCGGGACTCAGCCGCCAGCGCCGGCCGAGCCGTCGTCGTCCGACGGCGTGCCTGCTGCCTCGGGATGGGGACCCGCCTCGGGTTCCTGCTCGGGCTCCGGCGCTGGGACGGGACGTCGCTCGGCCGCGCGGCGGCGGTCCGCGGGCCGCATCTCGTAGGTCCACAGGGGGGCGTACGGGTTGTCCTCGTCCCGGTACCGGGCCCACCAGTGGAACGGGCGTGTTCGGACGATGCGGGGGTCCAGGTGGGCCGGGAAGCGGCGAAGGCCCCGGTCGGCGATGTGGTCCACGACGTCGTCGACGTCGAGCCACTCGGCCGGGTCCCACGGCACGACACGCAGGCGGAAGCCGAGGCCGCGCAGGACGCCGTCGACGCGCGACAGGGCGACCGGCCCCTCCCCGGCCTCCCACCTCCCCACGACCGCGCGGTCCCAGCCGAGCGCGTCCGCCAGCTCGCGTTGGCTGAGGCGGAACCGGCGGCGCGCGAGCCGGAACGCGTCGGCGAGGCCGTCTCGCGGGTCCTCCTGGTGCTCGAGTGCCATGGGCCCCATGGAAGACCGCCCACCGCTGCTCGCACTACGGCCGGGTCGCTCCTGGGGACGTCGCTCGCGCCTGGCAGCGGGCTGTGGACGACGCCGGGCGGGCGCGTCTTCCCTCTCGACGGGTCCTCAGCCGGCAGGGGCGTCGGCGCCCTGGAGGCGGCGTTCGTCGGAGACCCACATCCCCAGCAGGCCGCCGAAGTGCGCCTCGAACCGTTCCCACTCGTGCGTCGGGTACGTCTGCCGGATCGTCGAGTGGAGCAGCCTGGCGAAGTCGGGCCCGTCGATCCACTCCAGGACCATCTCGTCGACGTGCGGCAGCGCCGACTCGCAGAACGACCGGTACCGGTCGACCTCGAAGTACTCGTCCGCGAGCACCTGGTAGGCCGACAGCCGGCCCTGGTAGTCCAGCCCGTCGTCGTCGGCCACCGCGAACCACGGCCCCGTGTCGACCTGCGAGCGCGGGGTGCGGCCCGTGACGGCGCAGAACGCGGTCCACCGCAGGAGCGCCTTCATCGCCCACGGGAAGTAGTAGTGCAACGACGTCACGGCGACGTCCGGGCACGCGTTGGCGTAGTCGATGGGGTACACCATGGCGTCCTTGACGAGCATCTCGCAGGAGTTGAACTCCCACCGGAAGAAGGCGTTGACGGTCTGCGAGATGGTGACGACCTCGCGGCCGACCTCGTCGGAGAGGAAGCCGTGCGCCACGGCATACCGCTCGTGCATCGGCTCCTCCGGGCGGAACTTCATGACCATCGTCTCCGGACCGATCGTCAGCGACCGCGCGAAGTGCTCGAAGTCCGGCACCGACGCCTGGAGGTGCATGAGCATCTCCCCGGACTCGTCGTAGGACCGGTGCAGCTCGTCGCGGTCCCGGACCATCGACACCCCGCGCCAGCCCCCGCCGTCGAACGGCTTCATGAACAGCGGGTACCCGAGGTCGTCGGCGATCCGGTCGAGGTCGAAGGACCGGTTGTACTTCGCCGACGTGTAGGCCCACCGGGCGTTGTCGACGGGGTTCTTGTACGGCACGAGAACGGTCTCCGGCACGTGCATGCCGAGCCGCATGAGCGCGCAGTACGCCGAGTGCTTCTCCATCGACTGGAACGTGAACGGGCTGTTGAGGAGGTAGACGTCGTCCATGAGGGCGACCTTCTTGAGCCACTCGCGCGGGTGGTAGTACCAGTGGGCGAGGCGGTCGATGACGAGCTCGTGCCGCGCCCGGTCCCGCAGGTTGAACGGCTCGATGCTCAGCCGCTCGGTCGTCACGGTGTGCCTCGTGCCGTCGGGCGCCCGGAGCACGCCGAGGCGTCGCGTGAGCGCCTCGAAGGTCGTGGGCCAGTCCTCCTCGGCGCCGAGCAGCAAGCCGACGAGGTGGTCGGTCGTGGGGGCCATCGAGGTCTCCTTCTCAGCAGGGCTGCGGCGTCAGAGGAAGCGGGGCAGGTGGTGGGCGAGCTGGCGCTGCCACCACGGCCAGTCGTGGGCGCTGTCGTGTCCCCAGACGTCGAGCTCATGGCGGATTCCCTTGCGCCGCAGCAGGTCTGCGAAGGCGCGGGTCGCCGGCAGCGACCGCGTCGGCGACTCCTCGAACGCCCCCTGCCCGACGACGAGGAGGATCGAGACGCGAGAGCGCACCCAGTCGAGGTGGTCGCCCTCCATGTTGGCGACGTATGCCGTGGGGTTGGCGAAGTACGTCGCGTCGCCGAGCTCGCCCCACCCGTTCCACGTCGACGGGTCGTAGTTGCCCGAGAGTCCGATGGCGAGCGGCGCCAGGTCCGCCCGCTGGAGGGTCAGGTGGACGGCGTGGTAGGCGCCGAGGGACACCCCGACGGTGACCACCTCCTGCCCGCCGCCGCACTGCTCGACCACCCACGGGAGGACGGCCTCCGAGAGCCAGGCCGTGTATGCCTGGCCCCGTCGGGCGCGCTCCTCCGTCGGGATGTCGGTGTTCGCCCACGACCGTCCGTCGAGGGAGTCGACGCTGAACAGGCTCATCCGGCCCGCGTCGACGAGCGGGCGCACGGCATCCAGCATGCCGTTGCCCTCGGCATCCCGAGCAGTGCCCGCCTCCGACGGGAAGAGGAGCACCGGTCGCCCCCAGGTGCCGTAGCGCACGACCTCGAGGGTGGCGTCGTGACCCGGGACGGGCAGCCTCACGCTCCGGGTCTCCATGCCACCCCACCCTGCCGGTCGCGTCACCCCCCCGCAACCACGGACCCTGCTCCACCGGGGCCCCAGACCGCGCGGAGGACCTCGGTGAGTCCCGGGTCGAGGGCGTCGCGCCACGCGGTGAAGTTGTGGAGGTCGTCGACCTCGCGCAGCGTCACCTCGTGCCCCGCCCGCCGCAGGGCGGCGGCCATGTCGCGGTTGTTGCGGGCGTTCTCCTCCAGCGCGCCGCACGTCATGCCGACGACGAGGGGGTGCTCGGCGTGGCGCGTGTCGAGGACGCCCTGGACGAGGCGCGAGATGCGGCCGAAGTAGCGGTAGCCGCTCTCGGAGTCGTCGTGGCGCACCTGGAAGAACGACCCCGACTGGGCGAAGACCCCACCGACGCGGGGAGCGGCGAAGAGCCCGAGCAGCAGGGCGGTGAGCCCCCCGAGGCTGGCTCCCATGACGACGACGGGGGCGCGCACGGCATACCGCTCACCGAGGCGGTCCAGCCCGGCGTCGGCGATGGTGCGCAGGTACCGGGGCGAACCCGAGTACCACGCGTCCCGGATGACGGGGTGCGCGAGGGCGACGCGGTGCGGCGGCAGGTGCCCGCCCGCCACGAGGGCGCCGCTGTATGCCGTGAGCCCACCCAGCTGGTCGTACTCCGGGCCGTCGTGGACGAGGAGGAGCGGGGCGGGCTCGTCGTCCTCGAGGTCAGCGGGGCTCCACACCGTGACGGGCACCTCGTCTGGGGTCTCGCCGGCGAGGGAGAGCGGCTCGAGCCGGCCCGCGGCGGCCGGCGCGCCGAGCCACCACGGCGGTTCGTACCCCGGCAGCTCCAGCACCGAGCGGTCGCCGAACGCGGTGCGGACCGTCACCGGGTTCGCGGGGTCGAGGACGACCTCGACGTCGGCGCCCTCCGCCCGCGCCACGGCGAAGCGGTACTCGATGCGCTGGAGCCGCGGGCGCGGCACGTCGAGCACCCACCCCAGCGCGTCGCGCTGGAACTCGCGCTGACCACCCACGACGCGGTCGCACTGGAGGACCACCCCCGTCACACCCGGGTCGGGCAGGTCCAGCCGGAACCGGACGTGGTCGTCGAGGAGCTTGGGGGGCACCGTCAGAACAGCGCGCTCATCAACGCCGTGCGGCCCTTGCGCACGCGCTCGTCGTGGTTCCCGACGACGGAGAAGAGCTCGAGGAGGTGGGTGCGGACCCGGTCACGGTCCTCGCCGCTCGTCGCGCGCACGAGGTCGAGCAGGCGCGTGAAGGCGTCCTCGACGTGGCCACCCAGGACGTCGAGGTCGGCGACGGCGATCGCGGCGCCGACGTCGGCGGGGTCCGCGGCGGCCGCCGCGCGGGCCGTGGCGAGGTCGAGGCCCTGCGTCCGCTCCATGAGGTGCACCTGCGCGAGGCCGAGCTCGGCGTCGGTGTCCTTGGGGTCCTGGGCGAGGGCGCGCTCGTAGGCCGCCGCGGCCGCGCCGAGGTCGCCGCGCTCGATGGCGTCGAAGGCCTCCTGGTGCAGCGGGGGCAGCTCGTCCTCGGCGCCGGGCACCTCGGCGAGCTCGACCCGACCCGTGATGCCGTTCTGGACGGCGGCCTGGAGCAGCTGGTCGAGGATCGTGCGCACCTCCTCCTCGGGCTGCACGCCGGGGAAGAGCGGCACGGGCTGGCCCTGGAGCAGGCCGAAGGTCGCCGGGACGGACGGCTGCCCGAAGGCCTGGACGAGCAGCGGCTGGAACGCCTGGAGCAGCTCCGGGGACGCCGAGAGGTCGGCGGTGAGCACGAGGACCCGGCCCCCGAGCGAGGCGGCGACACGGGTCACCGTGTCGACGAGCTCGCGGGTCTGTGGGTGCGCCGAGGACCAGAGCACGAGGACACCCGGCACGTGGAGCGTGCGGTTGAGCGCCTCCTGGAGGGTGGCCGCGTCGACCTCGACGACGAGGCCGGCGGGCACGGCGGACGGCGACTCGGGCCCGCGCCCGGCCAGGGCGCCTCCGGGCGCACCGACACCGGCGGTCGCGGGGGTCGGGGTCGTCAGCCCTGCGACGGAGGACAGGTCGACGGCACCGCGGGTGCCCGCGGGCGGGGTGGTCTCGGTCATGGTGCCGATTCTGTCAAACGGTGTGGCGGGGCGCGCTCAGCGGCCCTTCCCGGAGACGAGCAGCTCGCTCGCGCCGATGACCTTGGCCGCGCCGGATCTCGGGACGACGAGGACGAAGGGCTCGAGGTTCTGCAGGGCGAGGGACTTCGTCACCTTCTTCTTGCCGATGACCTTCGCGTACTCCGCGGGGAGGACGAGCTCCTTGGCCGTCTTCTTCACCCCGATCGTGTCGGTGCGGCGCATGAGGCCGAACATCACGGCGCCGCCGTCGGCGAGGCGGAAGGTCACGGCCTGCTCGAGGAGTGGGGCGTGGGCCTGCGTGAGGCCACCGAGCTTCCCGAGTGCCTTGGTCTGGGCGGCCGCGGTGGCCTTGAGCCGGGTCGCGAAGGGGTCGTCGACGCTGACCGCGTCGCTCGCCTTGGCCTTGGGGTAGGCCAGCGCCGCTGCGTATGCCGCGACGGCATCCTTCGGCGCCAGGGCGAGGCCGTCCTTCGCGTTCGCGTCCAGCAGCGGCGCGCCCGCCGAGGAGTCACCCAGAGCGGGGAGCGTGGCGCCACCGAACATCGGCACGGAGGCCGCGATCCGGAAGGGCTCCTCGGGCTTCTGCGACAGCATGACGTGGAGGAACTGGGTGTTGCTCTCCTCGTCGAGCGTCGCCGCGAGGATCGCCCGGGGCCAGGCCCGGCCGGCTGACTGCGCGACCACGGTGGGCTCGGGCTCGGTGGCGAGCTGCGCGGGGGCGGCGGCGGCGGGAGCACGGGCCGCCTCGGCGTTCGCGAGGGTGAGGGCGTCTCCCATGAGGACGGCCGCTCGAGCCTTCTTGGCCGCCGCGGCGTCCTTCTCGTGGGTGGCCGCCTCGGCCTGCGCGAGGAGCCGCGCAGCGACTGCCGTCGCGCCCTCGACGTCGAGGGGCGCGGATGCCGTCTTCTCGGCCGGGGCGGGGTGGAGGCCGACGAGGGACTCCTGGGCGCCGCACCCGGTGAGGAGCAGGGCGCCCGCGAGCGCGCCGGCCGCGAGGGCATGGTGGCGGGGGGTCATCGGGTGACCTCCTCGTGGTCGGGGGTGGAGTGCGGCGTCGTGGGGTCGGCGTCCGTGACGGGGTGGGAGTCGGGGTCGGGGTCGGGGTGTCCCGCCGGCCGGGCGCGGCGCCTGCGGCGGGAGAAGAGGAGGATCAGGCCGGCGAAGAAGAGGAACAGCCCGACGAGGGCTGCGATGACGGCCTCGACGAACCACGTCTTGTCCGTGACGGTGACCGTGAGGGTCTTCAGGGGCGCACCGTCGGTGGCGACGACGAGGGTCTCAGGAGCCTGGTCCTGCTGGACGGTGAGCGTGACCGGGCCGTCGGCCTGGTCCTGCTGGCGCCACAGGTCGGCAGCACCGAGCTCGGCCGGTGCGCCGGTCCCCCTGGCCGCGGTCAGGAGCAGCCAGTCGCGCACGGAGACCCCCGTGACGTCGAGGTGGCGCGCGGTCCCGAGCACGGCGGTGGCGTCGGAGGGGTTCGCCAGTGCCATCCAGGCCGAGCCGCCCTCGCCCGGGGTGGCCCTGACGACGACGTCCGCGTCGACGCGGTTGAGCACGTCCGGGCGGATGAGCACGGGGTCGGTCGTTCCGGGACGCGCGGTGAACTCAGCGGTCCCGGAGCTCCCCAGCTGGACCGCGAACCAGGCGCCGACGACGGTCAGCGCCAGGCCCGCGAGGGCCAGCAGCGCACCGGCGAGGCGCGTGACGAAGGTGAGCATGGAGTGGGGTGTCCTTTGGGGTTCCGGGGCGTCCCGGACGCGGGTCCGGGGAGAGGGCTGCCTTCCACCATGACAAACGTGGCCCGCTCCCGACAAATCCCGGTGCTCCGTGCGTGACGTGGCCCACGCTCACTCGTCGAAGTCGCGAGCCCCCACCCGCACCGCGCGCAACAGGGAGAACAGCGACTCGTGCTGGTCGGCGTCGAGCATCCCGAGGCCGAAGTCGTCAGCCTCGAGGTCGGCGGTGACGGCCTCCATGGCGGCGCGCCCGGCATCCGTGATGACCGCGAAGGCGCCACGTCGGTCGTCGGGGTTGGGCACCCGCTCGACGAGTCCCTGGGCGACGAGCCGCTGGACGATGTTCGTGGCGCTCGTGGGGTGCACCATGAGGCGCTCCCCGATGCGTGACATCGAGAGGCGCCCCTCACGGCTGAAGGCGAGGAGGACGAGCGCCTCGTAGCGCGCGAAGGTCAGCCCGTGCCGGCCGGCGATGGCGTCGAAGCGGGCGAGCAGGAGCTGCTGCACCCGCATGATCGAGGTCGCGGACGCCATCGACACCGAGCGGGAGCCCTCGCCCCACCGCGCCCGCCACAGCTCCGCCGCCCGGGCGATCGGGTCGAACGGGAGACGCACCGGCTGGCTCACATCGAGCACGCTAGCCCAGCCCCGCCGGGCGGCCGAACGGCACCGCTCACCGTCCAGCCCGTGGTCGTCCCGCGTGGTCGATTGCCCCCCGTGCCGTCGGTCTCTAGCGTTTCCGCCATGAAGGGCTCGAACCACGTGGCCTGGCCGGAGCACGAGGCCGTCCTGTTCGACCTCGACGGCGTGCTCACGCCGACGGCCGAGGTCCACATGCGGGCGTGGGCGGAGATGTTCACCGCCTTCCTCGCCGGCTGGCAGGACCCGTCCGCCGACACCTCCCCCTACACCGACGCCGACTACTTCGCGCACGTCGACGGCAAGCCGCGCTACGACGGGGTCCGCGACCTCCTCGCCTCGCGCGGCATCCACCTGCCGGAGGGCCGGCCGTCCGACCCGCCCGAGGCCGAGACCGTCTGCGGGCTCGGGAACCGGAAGAACGACGCGTTCAACGTCGTGCTCGCCCGGGACGGTGTCACGCCGTACCCCGGCTCGGTCGCGCTCCTCGACCTCCTGCGCGACCAGGGGATGCCGCTCGCGGTCGTCTCGTCCTCGGTGAACGCCCCCGCGGTGCTGGCCGCAGCGGGGCTCGCCGACCGCTTCGTCACCGTCGTCGACGGCCGGGTGGCCACGGCGCTCGGCCTCGCCGGCAAGCCGGCACCCGACACCTTCGTCCACGCCGCGAGGGAGTGCGGCGCGGCACCCGCGCGTGCGGTCGTCGTCGAGGATGCCGTGTCGGGGGTGCGCGCCGGGGCCGCCGGGGGGTTCGGGCTCGTCATCGGGGTCGACCGGGGCGCGGGTGCCGACGTGCTCGGCGCCGCCGGAGCCGATGTCGTCGTCGACGATCTCGGGGAGCTCACGTGACCCGGCGGCGGGCCGTCCCCGACCCGCTGGACCGCAGCCGCTTTCCCGCCGACCCCTGGCGGCTCGTGGAGCGCGACCACGACCGCGCCGACCTCGGCCTCACCGAGACGCTCTTCACGGTCGCCAACGGCTACATCGGCATGCGCGGCAACCCCGAGGAGGGGCGGCACGCCTTCGAGCACGGCACCTACGTCAACGGGTTCCACGAGACGTGGCCGATCCGGCACGCCGAGTCGGCCTTCGGGTTCGCCCGCACCGGCCAGACGCTCGTCAACGTGCCCGACGCCAAGCCCATGAAGCTCTACATCGACGACGAGCCCCTCGTCATCGGCACGGCGGACCTCGAGCACTACGAGCGCAGCCTCGACTTCCGCGACGGTGTCCTGCGGCGCGCCGTCGTGTGGCGCACGCCGTCCGGCAAGCTGGTGAAGATCGACTCCACCCGCATGGTCTCGATGACCCAGAGGCACCTCGTCGTGCTCACCCTCGAGGTGACGATGCTCTCGGGCGACGCCCCCGTCGTCGTGTCCTCCCAGCTCCTGAACCGCCAGGACGGCGAGGACGAGTACCACGTGCGCACCCAGACGCGTGCCACGCACCACGACCCGCGCAAGGCCGGGTCGTTCGAGGAGCGCGTCCTCATGCCGATGGCCCACTGGGCGACCGAGGAGCGGATGCTGCTCGGCTACCGCTGCGCCAACTCGCGGATGACGGTGGCGGTGGCCGCCGACCACAACCTTCGTACGACGGACCCGTACGAGGTCATCCTCCGAGACGACCCCGACCTCGCCAAGAAGGTCTTCCGCGTCGACGCCACCGAGGGCAAGACGGTGCGGATCGAGAAGATCGTCGCGTACCACAGCTCCCGCGGCCTGCCGGTGGGGGAGCTCACCGACCGCTGCAACCGCACGCTCGACCGGGCCGCCCGCTACGACGTCGACCACTACCTCGCCGAGCAGCGGGGGTGGTACGACCGCTTCTGGGACTGCGCAGACGTCCAGGTCGGGTCCGACGACCCGACCCAGGCGGCGGTGCAGCAGGCCGTGCGGTTCAACCTCTTCAGCCTGGCCCAGGCGAGCGGCCGTGCCGACGGCCACGGGGTCGCCGCGAAGGGGGTGAGCGGGTCCGGCTACGAGGGCCACTACTTCTGGGACACCGAGGTCTACGTCGCGCCCTTCCTCACGTACACGAACCCCGACCTGGCCCGGAACCTCCTCCACTTCCGGAGCCAGATGCTCCCGGCCGCCCGGGAGCGGGCCCGCGAGCTCTCGCAACGCGGGGCGCTCTTCGCGTGGCGGACGATCAACGGAGAGGAGGCGTCGGCGTACTACGCCGCCGGGACCGCCCAGGTGCACATCGACGCCGACGTCGTCCACGCCCTCGTCCAGTACGTCAACGCCACGGGTGACGTCGGCTTCCTCGTGCGGCACGGGTTGGCCATCCTCGTGGAGACGGCACGGATGTGGGCCGACCTGGGCTTCTGGCGCAGCAACGGCGACCGCTCGTTCCACATCCACGGCGTCACCGGCCCGGACGAGTACACCACCGTCGTCAACAACAACCTCTTCACCAACGTCATGGCGCGCTACAACCTCGAGCAGGCCGTGACGTGGGTGCGGTGGACCCGGGACCAGGAGCCCGAGGAGTTCGCCCGGCTCGCGCAGAAGCTCGACCTCAAGGACGACGAGCTGCGCGAGTGGGAGGCGTGCGCCGAGGGGATGCACATCCCGTTCGACGCCGGGTTGGACATCCACCCCCAGGACGACTTCTTCCTCGACCGCGAGGTGTGGGACCTCAGCCTCACCTCCGAGGAGCTCCGGCCCCTCCTCATGCACTACCACCCGCTCGTCATCTACCGCTTCCAGGTGCTCAAGCAGGCCGACGTCGTCCTCGCCCTCTTCCTCCAGGGCAACCGGTTCACCGCCGAGGAGAAGCGCAAGGACTTCGAGTACTACGACCCGATCACGACGGGCGACTCCTCGCTCTCGGCCGTCGTGCAGTCGGTCATCGCCGCCGAGGTCGGCTACCACGAGGCCGCCTGGGACTACTTCCTCAAGGCCCTCTTCGTCGACCTCGCGAACCTCCACGACAACACCGTCGACGGGCTCCACATCGCCTCGACCGGTGGGGTGTGGTCGATGCTCGTCAACGGGTTCGGCGGCATGCGCGACCACGACGGCCGGCTGCGCTTCGACCCCCGCCTGCCCGACCACTGGCAGTCCCTGACCTTCCGCCTGACGTGGCGCGGCACGCGGGTGCGGGTCACGCTGACGGCGGAGTCGCTTCGCCTGGAGGTCGAGGAGGGCGAGCTGCCCGTGCCGATCGAGGTGCGGGGCATCCCGTATGCCGTCGACGACAGGGAGGTGCTCGTCATCCCCCTCGAGGGCCAGGGCCTGCGGATCGCCGGCACCCTCGGCGACCGCCCGCACACCGGTGGGACGCGCGCGGACGGCAGCCGGATCACGGCGGGCGTGCCCGACCCGATCGGCGACCCGTTCGCGGCGCTGGCCGAGGTCGCCGTGGCCCACGGCAGGCCCGAGGAGGAGCAGGGCGCGGACGCGGCGCCCGACACCTCACCGGTGGACGGGACGCCCGACGACGCACCGTCAGCCGTCCCCGCCGTCCCCGCCTCCCTGGGGTCCGCCGACCAGTAGGCCGGTCGGCGGGTCACCCCATGACCAGGAGGCCGGTCGGCGGGTCACCCCGTGACGAACCGGCCGTCGTCGAGGTGGAGCACGCGGTCGGCCGCGGCCGCGGCCTCCGGGTCGTGCGTCGTCATCACGACGGCCGCACCCGCCTCGGCCTGGGACCGCAGGAGGGCGAGGACCACCGAACGGCTCGTGTGGTCGAGCTCGGACGTCGGTTCGTCCGCGAGCAGCACCGGTGCCGACAGGGCCAGTCCGCGCGCGACGGCCACGCGCTGCTGCTGTCCCCCGCTGAGCTCCTCGACGAGGTGGCTGTGCACGTCGGCCAGGCCCACCGCGTCGAGGGCGCCGGACGCCCTGGGGGGCGCACCGGCCGGGTCTCCGCCCCGGGTCAGGAGGGGCAGGAGCACGTTCTCGTGGGCGGTGAGCACGGCAGCCAGGCCGTTGCCCTGGGGGACGGTGGCGACCCCCGCCGCGGTGGCGGTGACGAGGTCGGTCACCGGTGCGCCGCGCACGACGACCGACCCCGACGCGGGCGACACCACTCCGGCGACGACCGAGAGCAGGGTGGTCTTCCCCGCACCGGAGTGTCCGGTGACGGCGACGAACTCCCCGGGCGCCACCTCGAGGTCGAGGTCGGCGAGCGCGGTCACGGCGTCGAACCGCACGGTGACACCCTCGAGGCGGACGGCGGGCTCAGGCATCGACGTCCTCCTCCTCCGGGACGAGCACCCAGCGGCCGTCCTCCTCGTGGACGCGGAGCAGCGCGCCGGGAGGGAGCGCGGCGAGCGCGTGCGGCGGCAGGGGCACCGACCCGTCGGCCGACACGACGGCGAACTCCTCCCCCGCACGCCCCTCGGCGCCCACGCGACCGTCGCGGATGGTGATCGTGCGCGGCATCCGGGCCGCGACGTCGGGGTCGTGGGTCACGACCACCACGGTCGTGCCCCACTCGGAGTTGACCTGGGCAAGCGCGTCGAGGACGACGTCCCTCGCCTCGTGGTCGAGCTGGCTCGTGGGCTCGTCCCCGAGCAGGAGGCCGGGGCGGCACGACACCGCGACCGCGACGGCCGCGAGCTGCAGCTCGCCGGGCGTCAGCGAGGGCAGGGGTGCGTCGGCGGCCCGGGGTGACAGTCCCACGAGCGCGGCCACCTCCGCCGGGTCGGGGACGGCGCGACCGCGGGAGCGTGCCGCGGCCTGCGCGAACCCGATGTTGGCACGAGCCGAGAGGTAGGGCAGGAGGTTGCGGGCCGCACCCTGGAGCACCATGCCGATCTCCAGCCCGCGGAGGGCGTCCAGCTCGTCCTCCGGCATCCGGGTGAGGTCGTGGTCCCCCACGTGGATGCGCCCTGCGCTCGGCCGCAGGAGCCCGCCGAAGAGGGTGAGCAGGGTCGACTTGCCGGCCCCGGACGGGCCGAGGAGGGCCAGCCGCTCCCCGGGGGCGACGACGAGGTCGATGCCCGACAGCGCGGCCACGTCGTGCCCCTCCGCGCGGTAGATGTGCACCAGCCCGCGGGTCACCACCCGCATCCCGCTGCTCACAGCGACTCCCGCAGCCGCTCGGGGACGGCCCGCGCGACGACCCTGCGGGCCGCCAGCACGGCGACCCCTCCGACGACGAGGAGCGCGCACAGTGCGGTCGCCCCGATGACCGCCCACGCGGGGGTGAGGTCAGGCGCAGGAACCGCGGCGGGGCTGTCGAACAGGGGCAGCAGCGGCATGGCCAGCAGTGCACCGCCGACACCGCAGACCGTGCCCAGCGCGACCCCGGCGACCACGGTGACGAGCTGCTCGCGTCGGAGCGCCGACCGCAGCACGGCGCGCGGGATGCCGGCCACGAGCAGGCCGGCGAGGTCGCGGGCCACCCCGCGCCACGAGGTCAGCGCGACGAGCCCCACGACGAGCCCCGAGACGAGGAGGGCCGCGATCCCGGTGAAGACGCCGAGCAGCAGGCCCCAGCCGGTGGCCGAGCGGTCGTACTGCGCCCTCGCCTCGGTGATCGTCGTCGACGTGCTGACGGGCAGGCCGCGCCCGGCGAGGGCGGCCGACACCGCGTCGACGACCTGTGGGTCCTCGGTGCCGAGCCACACCTGCAGCGAGGAGCCCGGCGGCGCGGGACCACCGACGCGGAGCTGGGCGTCGAGGTCGGCGAGGGCTCCCCGTGCCGTGACGGCGGGGAGGGCGTCGACGTGGGCCACGGCCGTGGCGGCCATCGGGCGCCCGCCGAGCCCGATGAGGCTGAAGTCGTCCCCTCGGGCATCGGCCGGCGGCCTCCCGGCGAGCAGGACGGGGGTCGGGCTCGGGACGTCCGCCCGACGGGACAGGAGGCGGCGACCGGTGTTGTCGAAGTCGACGACGAGGTCGGAACCCGCCCCCGAGATGGTCTGGGTGCCCTGCGCGGCGTCCCCCTCAGGGGCGAGCCAGGTCTCCGGTCCGCCGAGGTCGAGGGGCGTGCCGTCGATGGCGAGCCCGCCCAGCTCGAGGCGTCCGGCGACGTGTTCCGCCCACGGGTCGCTGCTGAGCAGCCAGAGGCCCGCCAGGCGGCACCCGGCCGGGCAGAGCACGGGCGCCCGCACGGCGGCTCGTCCGCGCTCGGTCTGCTCGACGGTCGCCAGGTCGCGGTCGAACACCGACCCGTCCGGCATCGACACGGTGATCCCCACGCGCATCGGCGCGGGGTCGACCGACAGGTCGAGGCCCGAGGCCCCGATGATGTTGGGCGGGTAGTCGCCCACGGGCTCGTCCCCGGTCCGGAACTGCGACAGCCGCCAGGCGAGGGTCCCGGTCAGCTGACCGTCCTCGAGCCAGATGCTCGGGCTGACCGGCGGGGTGAGCGCGGGCAGGCCGTCCCGCTGGAGGTCGGCACCGGCATACGAGATGCGCGCGACCTCCGCGGGGCGGGCGAGCAGCGTCGGGACCGCGGAGGGGTCGCGGGGGCGGCTGACGACGACCGGGGTGGCGAGGCGGCGCTGCTCCGCGGGCAGGGAGTCCACGGCGGCCGCCAGGTCCGCGGGAACCGTGCCGGTGGTCTCGAGCACGGTCGGCGCACCGAGCTCGAGCTCGGCCCGCGCGGTGCGGTTGCGGTCGCCGATGACGACCGCGTTGGCGGCGAAGGTGGCGAGGGCCGTCGCGGTGGCCACGACGACGAGGACCTGGCGCAGCGCGGGCCGGCGGGCGAGCGAGAGGGCCGCGAGGCCGCTCGCCAGGCGTCCCCTCGACAGCGACCACCGGCCGACGCGGACCGCCGTGGGCCGGAGGAGCGCTGCGCCGACGAGGCCCAACGCCAGCGCGAGCAGGATCGGGGTGAGGAGGGCGGTGGGCCCCTCGACGTCGCCGGTGACGAGCCCGATGACCGCGACCGAGGCGACGACGACGACCGCCACGTCGAGCACGCCCAGGCCTCGCGCCGCAGACGGCGGCACCCGCCGCAGCAGCGACGCGATGGGCTCGCGCAGGACGGGGCGCGCCGCCAGGTAGACGGAGGTGAGTGAGACGGCCAGGGCGAGGAGGGCGGCCAGGCCCAGTGGCCACCGCACCTCGAGCGGGACCCCCGTGGGCATGACGAGCCGCCGCAGCACCTCCGCCCCGGCCAGCGCCAGGAGGACTCCCAGGGGGATGCCGAGGACGACGCTGAGGGCGAGCTCGGCCATGACCACCCGGCTCCCGCCCTCGCGGCTGCGCCCGCGCAGCCGGGCCAGCGCCACCTCGGGCCGCCTCTCCTCGACGGCCGCGTGGGCCACGAGGACGAGCACGGTGACGGCGAGCAGCGCGAGCTGGGCGAGGAGGAGGGGGACGAGGGTCTGCACGATGGTCCGGCCCGCAGCCACGGACGCCACCAGGCTCGGCACCGGGCTCGACACCGACATGTCCTCGTGCGGCCGGTCGAGCTCTGAGAGGGAGGCG
The DNA here is from genome assembly GCA_035703305.1 of Ornithinibacter sp. GTDB lineage: Bacteria > Actinomycetota > Actinomycetes > Actinomycetales > Dermatophilaceae > Fodinibacter. The sequence goes on from DASSYJ010000052.1 coordinate 39,068, forward strand.
TTGATGTCGGGGAGGGTGCTCAGGGAGACCCGCTCCCGCGCGAGGGGGAACTCCGCGGAGACGGCGCCCTCCGCCCAGCCGGTCGAGAACGTGTCCGGGGCCGCGAGGAAGTCGTCGACGAGCGGGAGGTCCGTCGTGCCCTCGGCGATGAGGAAGCCGGACTTGCCCTGGACCGTCGTCCGCAGCCAGTACGACGGGTCCGGGCGGGCGGTGTACACACCGACGACGGTCAGGGGCACGGCCGCCGCCGGCGCACCTCCCGGCTCGGGGTCCCGTGACGGGTCGGGTGCCTCGAAGCGCGTGCCCTGCCTCCAGCCCCACGAGTCCGCGTCCACGCCGGAGATCAGCACCTCGCCGGCCGCCCTGGGGCACCGTCCCGCGGACAGGTCGACGTGGGCGCAGACGTCGTCCCGGGCGACGAGGCGCACCGGTGAGGGGTCCTTGCCGGCGGCGGGTGGGATGCGGGTGTCCGCCGTGAGCATGCCGATGGGGTGCCCGAACCAGGGCTCGGCGTCGGCAGGGAGCCTCCCGACGAGGTCTGCCGGCGTCAGCGTCGGGTTCTCCGCGGTGCGGGAGGCGCGGATCACGACGGTGGTGTCGGCGACGTCCCGCTCGAGGAGGGCCGCGCGCAGCAGCCCCTGCTCGAGGGTGCGCACGAAGAGCGGAGCGAAGAGGGCGCACGTCGTGACCAGGGCCGACACGAGGACGAGGGCGACGGACTGGCTGCGTCGGTAGCGCACCGCGGCCCACGTGTGGGACAGCCCGCTCACCGCTCTCCTTCCGCCGCACCAGTGAGGCAGCGCACCCTACCCGCCCTGCCTGCGCTCAGGTGAGCGAGGCGACGAGCCGGTCGGCCGCGGCATACGGGTCAGTGCGGCCACCGACGACGTCGTCGGCGAGCGCGTCCAGCCGGGTGTCGCCGCGGAGCCCTCCGACCCGGGTGCGGAGCGCCTCCAGCGCGAGTCCCTCGATCTCCCGCGCCGCCCGCCGCACCCGACGCGCACGGAGTCCGTCGACGCCGAGCCAGCCGCGGTGGTCCTCGACCGCGGCCACGAGCTGGTCGACCCCGCTGCCCGACGTCGCCACGGTGCGCACGACGGGGGGTCGCCACTGGCCGGGTCCCGTGCGGTCGGCCATCGACACCGCATGGCGGAGGTCACGCACCGTGCCGTCGGCACCGTCGCGGTCGGCCTTGTTGACGACGAGGACGTCGGCGACCTCGAGGATGCCGGCCTTGGCCGCCTGGATCCCGTCGCCCATGCCCGGGGCGAGGAGGACGAGGGTGGTGTCGGCGGTGCCCGCCACCTCGACCTCGGACTGCCCGACCCCCACGGTCTCGACGAGCACGACGTCGCAGCCGGCCGCGTCGAGCACCCGGAGGGCCTGCGGCGCCGCCCACGACAGCCCGCCGAGGTGCCCCCGCGAGGCCATCGAGCGGATGAAGACCTCCGGGTCCGCGGCGTGCTCGGACATCCGGATCCGGTCGCCGAGGAGCGCCCCACCGGAGAACGGCGAGGACGGGTCGACGGCGAGCACCCCGACCCGCCGGCCCCGTGCCCGGTATGCCGTGACGAGCGCGTTGGTCGTCGTCGACTTGCCGACCCCGGGTGCGCCCGTGACGCCGACGACGTGGGCCCGGCCCGCGTCGGGGGCGAGCGCCGCCATGACCTCGCGCAGCGCGGGGTGGGCGTCCTCGACGAGGGAGATGAGCCGGGCCACCGCACGCGGACGCCCCTCCCTCGCCTGGGCGACGAGGGAGGGGACGTCGACGGTGCGCGGCCCGATCGGGGTCAGCCCGGTCAGCCCTGGACGGGGACCCTGACGACGAGGGCGTCGCCCTGGCCACCGCCGCCGCACAGGGCCGCGGCACCGACGCCGCCGCCCCGCCGCTTGAGCTCCTGGGCGAGGTGGAGGGTGATGCGGGCGCCCGACATGCCGATCGGGTGGCCGAGGGCGATGGCGCCGCCGTTGACCTTGACCTTGTCGGCGTCGATGCCGAGCTCCTTGGTGGATGCCAGGCCGACGGCCGCGAACGCCTCGTTGATCTCGACGAGGTCGAGGTCGGCCGGGGCGATGCCCTCGCGCTCGCAGGCCCTGGCGATGGCGCGGGCCGGCTGGCTCTGCAGGCTCGAGTCCGGGCCGGCGACGACGCCGTGGGCGCCGATCTCGGCGAGCCAGTCGAGGCCGAGCTCCTCGGCGCGCGACCTCTTCATGATGACGACGGCGCAGGCCCCGTCGGAGATCTGCGAGGCCGAGCCGGCCGTGATGGTGCCGTCCTTGCTGAACGCCGGGCGCAGGCGGCCGAGCGACTCGGTCGTCGTGTCGGCCCGGATGCCCTCGTCGGTGCGGAACTCCAGGGGGTCGCCCTTGCGCTGGGGGATCGTCACCGTGACGACCTCGTCGTCGAACAGCCCGTCCTTCCACGCCCGGGCGGCCAGCTGGTGGCTCCGGGCCGAGAAGGCGTCCTGCTCCTCGCGGGTGAACGCGACGTCCCCGGTGTTCGCGGTCTCGGTGAGCAGACCCATCGCCTGGTCGGTGAAGGCGTCCCAAAGGCCGTCCTGGGCCATGTGGTCGTGCATGGTCACGTCGCCGTACTTGAACCCGTCGCGGCTCTTCTCGAGCAGGTGCGGGGCATTCGTCATCGACTCCTGGCCACCCGCGACGACGACGTCGAACTCCCCCGCGCGGATGAGCTGGTCGGCGAGGGCGATCGCGTCGATGCCCGACAGGCACACCTTGTTGACGGTGAGCGCCGGAACGGTCATCGGGATGCCGGCCTTGGCCGCGGCCTGGCGGGCGGGGATCTGGCCCTCGCCGGCCGTGAGGACCTGGCCCATGATGACGTAGTCGACGTCCTCGGGGGCCACGCCGGCCTTCTCGAGGGCACCCTTGATGGCGAAACCTCCGAGGTCGGAGCCGCTGAATCCCTTGAGCGAGCCGCTCATCCGCCCCATCGGGGTGCGGGCGCCGGCGACGATGACGGTCGGGTCGGTGGACATGGGAAGGCCTCCAGGTCGGGACGGTGAGATCGCCCTCGACTCTAGCCACGCGGGACCGCGCTGCCACCCCCGAGGCGCGGTGACCCTCGCCACCCAGAGGCCGTCGCCAGCGCAGTCACGACGCGGCCTCGAGCTCGGTGAGGCACTGAACGGTCCAGACCTCGTCGAGGCAGGCGTCGTCCACACCGACACCATCGGGCTGGACGAGTGCGAGCTCGGACTCTGCCCACCGTCGGTCGTCGAGGTCGTCGCTGGTCACCGCCACGAGGAGGCTGCGCCACCGCTGCGGGGTGAGCAGGGGTGGGTCGTGGGCCGACCGTTCCGCTCGAAGGCGTTCGAGGTGGCGGTCGTAGCTGCCGTCGGCGAGGTCCCAGACGACGTGTCGGCCCAGATCGTCTGGCTTCTCGTTGACCTGCGCGACCAGCCGCCTCTGGTGGACACGGGTGTGGTGGCGTTGGCACAGCAGGGCCGCGTTGCCGATGTCTGAGGGCCCGTGGTCGGCCCAGTGCACCACGTGGTGCGCGCGCGACCAGGCCGCGGGAGCGGTGCAGCCGGGGTAGGTACATCCTCGGTCCCGACGCCACAGTCGGCGCCGCTGCGCGCGGGTGAAGAGGCGGACCACCCGACCGAGGTCGAGGTCCTCCCCGGCCGTGCCCAACACGTGCGGGACGAGGTCGGCCTCGCAGGAGATGCGCCGCAGCACCTCCGGGGAGAGAAGGGTGCCCGTGGCGGTGGACCCGAGTACCTCACCACAGCCGGTGCGCGCCTGCAGGTCGGTCAGGGCGATCGTCACGTGCACCGCCGCGGCTGCGGCGGCGGCTCCGTCAGCCCCGGAGGCACCGGCATCCATCGCACTCGAGCGACGGCAGACCTCCGTGAGGGCCTCGACGCGGCGCTGCCCCGCCGGGCGCAGGTCGCGTTCTCCCGTCTCGTCGTCGGGAGCCGGCGCCGACAGCGTGCCGATCGCGGCCTCCAGGGCCGCGGCCTGATCCGGGGTCATGAGCAGCTGGTACTCGGTCAGGTCAGCCGACTCGACCATCGGCGAAGACAGGCGGGCAGCCGAGGCCAACCGGGCCTGGAGGTCATCCAGCACCCCGGCCCGGCCGTGCTCGGCCAACAACCGAGGCCGCAGGCGGCAAATCGTCACCGACCCCCACGCCACCCCGAGGTCGAGCAGCGCGTGAGTCACCGTGGGCACCGCCTCGGGCACGAGCAGCGGCTCCACACGCTCCAGCTCACGTATCACCGCGGTCGCCAGGGCCGGCGACACCGTCCCCGCAGCAACGCCCGCCCAGACGATGCCCAGCGGCGAGTCGGAGTCGACGTCGGCGCCACCGGGCCGCCACCGCGACGTGCCGGACGCCACAGCCAGGGCGAGCCGAGCGACGTCCCCGGCCCCGCCCTGTCGCAGCGACGGGGCATGGTCACGCACCCAGGCATGCGTGGTGGTCCCGGCTGCCGCCACCTCGCCGCGGTTGACCGCCTCGACCGTGACCGACACCCGCGCCGCCCCCGACTTCGCGGCCAGCGAGTCAGCCAACAGCATCAGCTCGGTCAGCTCCGGGCCGGACGCCTGGTACAGCACGGAGTCGAGCCCGTCGAGGACCTCACGGGCAGCCTCGAGCCGGGAGCGTCGCTCCTCGAGGGTCATCGGCTGCGGGTCCATGACGCTCATCATCATCAGACACATGTTCGTTCACAAGACTCCGTGGACACCAGTTCGCCCTCAGCACAACCGAATTGCCCATGCCTCCATGCGCGTCCCACTGGCACCATACGTTGCGCTCCACAGGCGAAACACCGTCCCGGGGGCTAACCCTCCACTGGCTACCGGCTCCCGCTCGACCCGGCCGACGGATGTGCACGACGCCGTGCCCGAGGCACAGGCCAGACGCATCGACAGCCTGCTGGACTCGGCACTGCCCGCGCGCTCCTTCACGAACCCCGGCATCCGGTGAGGCTCGCCACCCGCTCGTGGCCCCGATGCTCCCCCGCTCCTAGGCTTGGCGCATGACGTCCGCCCTGCCCACCGACCTGTTCACCGCGATCGACCACGTCGGCGTCGCCGTGCCCGACCTCGACGAGGCCATCGCGTTCTACGAGTCGACGTACGGCATGACGATGCTGCACCAGGAGACCAACGAGGAGCAGGGCGTGCGCGAGGCGATGATGGGGGTCGGGGACTCCGGTTCCTGCATCCAGCTCCTCGCCCCCCTCTCCCCCGAGTCGACGATCGCCAAGTTCCTCGACCGCAGCGGGCCCGGCATCCAGCAGCTCGCGTACCGCGTCGCCGACCTGGATGCCGTGAGCGCCACCCTTCGCGAGCGCGGCATGCGCCTGCTGTACGACGCTCCCCGGCGGGGCACGAGCGGGTCGCGCGTCAACTTCATCCACCCCAAGGACGCGCGCGGCATCCTCGTCGAGCTCGTCGAGCCGGCCGCCACCCCGGAGCACTGACCCGGACGCCCGCCGACACAGGACGAGCCCCCGCGCGGCCGGAGCAGCCCAGCCCGACGCAAGCGCGCGGCATCCAGGCTGGCGCGTCGACATACGGCGCGGGCCATGACCTGGCCTACCGCCGAGTAGCGGTGGTGACCACACCGCGTACCAGGCGGTAGGCGACGGCGAACCCATCGCACGCGCGCGGCTCGGGGTGGTGGAGTGTCCCGATGGACCCGTCGCCGACGTACGACCGCATCCTCACCGTCGATGGCCAGCAGTTCCACGTGCGACAGCGGCCTCCACGCGGGCCGCTCGTCGAGTACGACTACGACTGGCTCAGCGGGCCGAACGCCGGCTACGGGTTCGGCCTGTCGGGACCCTTCGAGTGTGGCGCCGACGAGCACGCAGCCCGGATCCGCGAGTTCCTCGCCGGGATCGACCCCACGACCGGCTACCTCGCCGAGGACTGACCCGACCGGTCGCCGGCCACCGAGGGTAGCCGCGACGAGCCGGCGGTCACGGACGGTGACGTCGGCTGCACCGGCGACGACCCTGCACCCACCGACGGGGACTGCGACGACCCAGCGCCCACCGAGGGCAACGGAGCCGGGCCGGCGGCGACGAGGAGGGGGGCGAGCCCGAGCGCGACGAACGCCGGGATGACGAGCCCCGAGTCGTTGGCGACGAAGCCGACCACCGCGAGCACGACCGCGCCGCGAAGGACGACGGCCCCCTCCGGCACGGGACGCCACCCGGTGCGCGCCGCGACGACCCCCAGCA
>DASSYJ010000097.1:0-15050 GCA_035703305.1 Ornithinibacter sp.
CGTGACCACGGCCGCGAGGCTGAGCAGCGAGATGACGGCGCGGCCCCACTGGGAGTCCTCGAGGGCCGGCAGCAGGAGGATGACGACGATCTGCACGATGAGGAGGAAGGCGGACGGCTGCTTCCGGAGCGTCGCCCGCCACCGCGCGGCCCGTGACGGGGGCTCCTTGAGCTCCTCCCAGGTCGTGGTCATGGCCACACTGTAGGCGCCGCTGGGTGACAATGCCGGTATGCCGAGCCCCCTGCTCCTTCCGGTCGTCACGTGTGCCGTGGTCCTGCTCGTCAGCGGCGTGGCCAAGCTCCAGGCGCCCTCCTCGGTGGAGGTGGCCTTCACCTCGATGCGCGTCCCCCAGGCGCTCGACACCCCGCTCGTGCGGCGCGCCGTCCCGTGGCTCGAGGTCGCCCTGGGGGTGTGGCTCCTCCTCGCGACCGGGACGCCACTGGCCGTCGTCGCCGTGCTGACCCTGCTCCTCTTCGTCGCCTACCTCGCCCTCGTCGTCGTCGCGGTGCGCGCGCCCGAGCCGGCGGACTGCGGGTGCTTCGGCGCCATCGGCGACTCGCGCGTGACGCGAGTCACGGTGTGGCGCAACGCCCTCCTCGTGGTCGCGGCGCTCCTCGCCGTCGCGGCCGGCCTCCGGGGAGTCGGGCTGCTCCCTGCCGTGCTGGAGGAGCCGTCGACGTGGGGCTGGCTCGCGACGGCTGCGCTCGCCGTGGGGATCGCGGTGCTCGTGACCCATCGGAGTGAGCGGACGGCGGATCCGTCGGCGACGTCGGAGCCGCATCTCGACGACGCGGGCGAGTACGTCCGCAGGCCGATCCCCCTCGCAGTCGTGCAGACCGAGGAGAAGGACCTCGTCCTGCTGAAGGGCGTCACGCAGCGAGCCGCGCACCTCCTCGTCTTCCTCTCCCCCCACTGCGGGCCCTGCGGTCGGATCAACCCCCTGGTGCCGGGGTGGGGCGAGGAGCTGGCTCCCGTCGTCGTCAAGGCAGTGCTCGCCGCGAACCCCTCGATCGTCGACGAGAGCTTCCCGCACCTGCGGGGCCACGCGTGGTTCGACCCCTGGGGGGTGGCGCGCGGGGAGTTCGGGAAGGGCTACCCCGGAGCCGTCCTCATCGGCGCCGACGGCTACCTCGCCGGGGGCCCCGTCTCCGGGGAACAGGACGTCATGGACCTCGTCGCCGCGATCGGCGAGCAGCTCGCGGAGGCGAGGGAGGCAGAGGAGCTGTCGGTGGTCCCGGTGGGCGACCTCGACGCGCCGGTCACCGACGCCCGGTGAGCTCCCAGGCGTCCTCGCCGCCCTCCTCGTCGCTCCAGTCCCTCGCGGCGGGGTAGGAGTCGAGGTCGGCCGCCACGGCATCCCCGCCGTAGGCAGCCACCGGCACCTCGGACGTGTCGTCGCTCGAGTCGTCCGTGACCTCCGCCCCACGGACCGGCTGCCCGGCGCCCGGGGCGGACCCGTCGAACGGGTCGGTGCCGAGCTCGGGCACGTCCTCGCCGCGCAGCAGCGCGAGCGTCGTGGGAAGGTCGTCCGGCTTGACGAGCACGTCGCGCGCCTTGGACCCCTCGGACGGTCCGACCACCCCGCGTGACTCGAGGAGGTCCATGAGCCGGCCCGCCTTGGCGAACCCGACCCGCAGCTTGCGCTGGAGCATCGACGTGGAGCCGAACTGGGTCGTGACGACGAGCTCGGTGGCCTGGAGGAGGAGGTCGAGGTCGTCCCCGATGTCGTCGTCGACCTGCTTCTTGGGGGCGGTGACCGTGACGTCCTCGCGATAGCTCGGCTTGAGCTGCTCGGTGACGTGCTTGACGACGGCGTGGATCTCGGACTCGGTGACCCAGGCCCCCTGGACTCGCATCGGCTTGCTCGCCCCCATCGGGAGGAAGAGGGCGTCACCCTGGCCGATGAGCTTCTCGGCTCCCGGCTGGTCGAGGACGACCCGGGAGTCGGCGAGGCTCGACGTCGCGAACGCCATCCGCGACGGCACGTTGGCCTTGATGAGCCCGGTGACCACGTCGACCGAGGGCCGTTGGGTCGCGAGGACGAGGTGGATGCCGGCCGCGCGGGCGAGCTGGGTGATCCGCACGATCGACTCCTCGACGTCGCGCGGGGCCACCATCATGAGGTCGGCGAGCTCGTCGACGACGACGAGGAGGTAGGGGTAGGGCGCGATGACCCGTTGCGAGCCCGGGAGCGGGGTGACCTTGCCGGCCCGGACCGCCTTGTTGAACTCGTCGACGTGCTTGAACCCGAACGCCGCGAGGTCGTCGTAGCGCGTGTCCATCTCGCGGACGACCCACTGGAGGGCCTCAGCCGCCTTCTTGGGGCTCGTGATGATCGGCGTGATGAGGTGCGGGATGCCCTCGTATGCGGTGAGCTCGACGCGCTTGGGGTCCACGAGCACGAGGCGCACCTCGTCGGGCGTCGCGCGCATGAGGATCGAGGTGATCATCGAGTTGACGAAGCTCGACTTGCCGGCACCGGTGGCCCCGGCGACGAGGAGGTGCGGCATCTTGGCGAGGTTCGCGATGACGTAGCCGCCCTCGACGTCCTTGCCGACCCCCATGACCATGGGGTGCTCGGTGCCGCGCGCCACCTGGCTGCGCAGGACGTCACCGAGGCTGACCTTCTCGCGGTCGAGGTTCGGGATCTCGATGCCGATCGCGGACTTGCCCGGGATCGGGCTGAGGATGCGCACGTCCGCCGACGCGACGGCATACGCGATGTTCTTCGAGAGCGCGGTGACCCGCTCGACCTTGATGCCGGGGCCGAGCTCCACCTCGTAGCGCGTGACCGTCGGGCCACGCGAGAAGCCCGTGACCTGGGCGTCGATCTCGAACTGGTCGAGGACCGTCGTCAGCGACTCCACGACGCGGTCGTTGACGGCACTGCGGGCCTTGTGCGGGCTCCCCGGCTCGAGGAGCGCGGCGTCCGGCAGCGTGTAGGTGACGTCGCCGGCCAGCGAGAGCTGCTCGACGCGCTGGGGCACGGGGGTCGTGGGCGGGGCCTCCAGCGGCGCCCGCTCCGGGACCGGACCTCGGGATGCCGGGCCGCCCACGGCGGTGGCCTCCGCACCCGCGGCCGGGGTCGCCACGGGTGCGGCGGGCCGCTTCTGGCCGGGGCGCAGGCGCTTCCCGGTGACCGGGTCGACGAGCGCGGCCTGCTCGAACGCCTCGTCGCCGACCATCGGGCCGTCGGGGTCGACGGCACCGCGACGGCGGCGTGCGGTCGCGGGCGTCGCGGATGCCGTGGGCTCGACCGGGGTGTGGCCGGTCAGGCGGTCGACTGCGGCGCGCAGCCGGGTCGGCACCTGGTGGACCGGGGTGGCCGTGATGACGAGGAGGCCGAAGACCCCGAGCAGGACGAGGAGTGGCACGGCGCCGTAGACCGACACCGCCGCCTCGAGCGGGCTCGACGCGAGGAAGCCGATGATGCCGCCCGCGGCCCGCATGCCGTCGGCGCCGTCGGGTGGGGTCGGGATGCCGGCGGCGACGTGCGCCAGCCCGCACGCCGCGAAGACCAGGGCGGTCGTGCCGACCGCTGCGCGCGACGTCGCCGCCTCGTCCTGGGGGGCCCTGAGCATGCGGATGCCGAACGCCAGGAGGACGAGCGGCACGGCATACCCGATCTTTCCCAGGGTTCCGGCGACGACGGCGTGGACGACGGTGCCGACCGAGCCCGGCATCCCCCACCACTCGCGGGCGGCGACGACGACCGCGAGCGCGATGAGGAGCAGGCCGACGCCGTCGCGACGGTGCTCCGGCTCGAGGTCGCGGCCAGTGTCGCCCACCTTGCGCGCCACGGCGCCGGTGGCATGCGCCAGGCCCATCCACGTGGTCTGCACGGCGCGCAGCGGGAACGGGAGGCCGCCCGACCGGGCCGTGCGAGACCGCTTGCCCGAGCGCGCGGTGGGACGACGGGTCGCGGGCCGCGTCGTGGTGCGGCCGCGCGACGAGGAGGACGTACGAGTCGCCATGGTCGCAGGCTACGCGAGAGTCACACGGGACTCACGTGTCACACGCGGCACGATGGCCACGATTGTGCCCGGTGGGTCAGGCCTCGATGACCGTCGGGATGATCATCGGGCGGCGGCGGATCTTGCGGCCGACCCAGCCGCCCACGGACCGGCGGATGACCTGCTGGAGCTGGTAGGTGTCGGTCACGCCGTGGGCCGTGGCGTCGTCGAGCGCCTTGACGAGCTGCGGCATGACGTCGTCGAAGACCACCTCGTCCTCGACGAACCCGCGCGCCGTGATCTCCGGACCGGCGACGACCTTGCCCGTCATCGAGTCGACGACGACCGTCACCGAGATGAAGCCCTCGTCGCGCAGGATGCGCCGGTCCTTGAGCAGGCCCTCGTCGGCCTCCCCGACCGAGGCGCCGTCGACGTAGACGTAGCCGCAGGGCACCGCGCCGGACACCGTGGCCCTGCCGTCCACGAGGTCGACCGCGATGCCGTCCTCGACGACGACCACGCGCTCCCGCGGCACCCCCGTCGCGATCGCGAGCTCGGCGTTCGCGACGAGGTGGCGCCACTCCCCGTGCACGGGCATGACGTTCCGCGGCCGCACGATGTTGTAGCAGTAGAGGAGCTCGCCGGCGCTGGCGTGGCCCGAGACGTGCACCTTGGCGTTCCCCTTGTGCACCACGGACGCGCCGAGCCGCATGAGGCCGTTGATGACCCGGTAGACGGCGTTCTCGTTCCCCGGCACGAGCGAGGACGCCATGAGCACGGTGTCGCCGGGCCCGACGTCGATGCGGTGGTCCCGGTTGGCCATCCGGGACAGGGCCGCCATCGGCTCACCCTGGCTCCCGGTGCAGATGAGCACGACCTGGTCGTCGCGCAGGTCGTTCAGCGTCTTGATGTCGACGAGCACGCCGTCGGGCACGTGGAGGTAGTCGAGCTCGGCGGCGATGCCCATGTTGCGCACCATCGACCGGCCGACCATGGCGACCTTGCGCCCGGCCTTCTCCGCGGCGTCGAGCACCTGCTGCACGCGGTGCACGTGGGAGGAGAAGCAGGCGACGATGATCCGCCGCTCGGCGTGCCGGAACACCTTGTCGATCGCCGAGGAGATGTCCCGCTCGGGTGTGGTGAAGCCGGGGACCTCCGCGTTGGTCGAGTCGGTGAGGAACAGGTCGACGCCCTCCTCCCCCAGCCGGGCGAAGGCCCGGAGGTCGGTGAGCCGGCCGTCGAGCGGCAGCTGGTCCATCTTGAAGTCGCCGGTGTGCAGCAGCATGCCGCCGGACGTGCGCACCGCGACGGCGAGGGCGTCGGGGATGGAGTGGTTCACGGCGACGAACTCGCACTCGAACACGCCGAGCCGCTCGACGTCGCCCTCACGGACGCCGAGGGTGTAGGGCCGGATGCGGTGCTCCTTGAGCTTGGCCTCGACGAGGGCGAGGGTCAGCTGGGAGCCGATGAGGGGCAGGTCGGGCTTGAGCCGCAGGAGGTAGGGCACCGCGCCGATGTGGTCTTCGTGGCCGTGCGTGAGGATGACGCCCTGGACGTCGTCGAGCCGGTCCTTGAGGTAGTCGAAGTCGGGGAGGATGAGGTCGATGCCGGGGTGGTGGTCGTCGGGGAACAGCACTCCGCAGTCGATGACGAGCAGCTGTCCCCGGTGCTCGACGACGGTCATGTTGCGGCCGATCTCGCCGAGCCCGCCGAGCGGGACGACGCGGACGCCACCTTCGGCGAGGGGACCGGGGAGGTCGAGCTCGGGGTGCGGGTGGCTCATCGGGTGGGCAGCGTCGAGAGGGCCGACCGGAGCAGCTCGAGGTGCTCCGGTGGGGACTCGACGAGCGGGAGGCGCACGGCGGCGGACTCGATGACGCCGAGCTCGACGAGGGCCGCCTTGGCCATGATCGCACCCTGCGAGGTCGTCATGATCGCGTCGACCACGGGGATGAGCGAGCGGTGGATGCGGCGCGCCTCGGCGAGGTCGCCGCGGTCGACGGCGGCGACCATCGCGGCATACTGCTGCCCCGCCACGTGGCCGACGACCGAGACGACCCCGGTCGCCCCGATCGCGAGCAGCGGGAGGTTGAGGGCGTCCTCCCCGCTGAACCACAGCAGGTCGGTGCGGTCCATGACGTGGGTGGAGGCCCAGAGGTCACCCTTGGCGTCCTTGACCGCCGCGATGCGCGGGTGCTCGGCCAGCGTGACGAGCGTCTGCGTCGTGAACTCGATGCCGGTGCGTCCCGGGATGTCGTAGAGCATCACCGGGAGGTCGGTCGTGTCGGCGACGGCGCGGCAGTGCGCGACGAGACCGGCCTGGGTGGGCTTGTTGTAGTACGGGGAGACGAGGAGGAGGGCGTCGGCGCCGGCCTCCGCGGCCCGGCCCGCCATTGCGACGGCGTGCCGCGTGTCGTTGGAACCCACGCCGGCCACGACCCTGGCGCGGTCCCCCGCACGCTCCTTGACCCGGCGGACCACCTCGATGCTCTCGTCGTCCGTGAGGGTCGAGGACTCGCCGGTGGTCCCGTTGACGACGATGCCGTCGTGGCCGGTGGCGACGAGGTGGTCGACGAGGGAGTCGGTGCCCTTCTCGTCGACCTCGCCGTCGGGTGACATGGGGGTCACCATCGCGGTGAGGACACGGCCGAAGGGGGAGGTCGTCATGCGCCCAAGGGTAGTGCGTGTGCGGGAGTAGGCTCCCCGCGTGCGCCAGTACCTCGACCTGCTCGACCACGTCATGACCCACGGTGTCGACAAGTCGGACCGCACGGGGACGGGCACGCGCAGCGTCTTCGGCTACCAGATGCGCTTCGACCTCGCCGAGGGCTTCCCCGTCGTCACGACGAAGCGGCTGCACCTGCGGTCGATCATCGGTGAGCTGCTGTGGTTCCTGCGGGGGGACACCAACGTGCGGTGGCTCCAGGAGCGCGGCATCTCGATCTGGGACGAGTGGGCCGACGACAACGGCGACCTCGGGCCGGTCTACGGGCACCAGTGGCGCTCGTGGCCGACACCCGACGGTCGCCGCGTCGACCAGATCTCGAACGTCATCGAGTCGATCCGCACGAACCCCGACTCCCGGCGGCACATCGTCTCGGCGTGGAACGTCGCCGACGTCGACGAGATGGCGCTCCCGCCCTGCCACACGATGTTCCAGTTCTACGTGCGCCCCTCCCGGGACGGCGGCTCGGCCCACCTGGACTGCCAGCTGTACCAGCGGTCGGCCGACATCTTCCTCGGCGTCCCGTTCAACATCGCGTCGTACGCGCTCCTCACGACGATGGTCGCCCAGCTCACCGACCTGCGCCCCGGGCACTTCGTGCACACCCTGGGGGACGCCCACCTCTACTCGAACCACCACGACCAGGCCCGCCTCCAGCTGACCCGCGACCCGCTGCCCCTCCCGAGGATGGTGGTCTCGGCGAGGGACGGCATCGACGACTACGACCTCGATGACTTCGAGCTCGTCGGCTACGAGTCGCACCCCTCGATCAAGGCACCCATCGCCGTGTGAGGTGCGCGGGCGGCATACGGCAGAGTGGGGGCACGGGGTGCCGTCGCCACGGCACCCGCACCAGCTCACCACCGACGACAGGAGGGCCCGATGACCCGGATCTCGCTCATCGCGGCGGTCGCGCGCAACGGGGTCATCGGCAGGGACGGCCGGGTGCCGTGGCACCTGCCCGACGAGCTCGAGCACTTCAAGGCCACGACGATGGGACACCCGCTCGTCATGGGTCGCCGCACGTTCGAGTCGATCGGTCGCACGCTTCCGGGGCGCCGCACGATCGTCGTGACGCGGGACCCCCGGTGGCACCACCCCGGCGTCGAGTCGGCGCACTCGTTCGCCGAGGCGCTCTCGCTCGCCGGTCCTGCCGACGAGGTCTTCGTGGCCGGGGGTGCCGAGGTGTATGCCGAGGCGCTCCCCTTCGCGCACCGGCTCGTGCTCACCGAGGTCGACGCCGAGCCCGAGGGTGACACGTGGTTCCCGGCCTGGGACCGGGCGAGCTGGGTCGAGGAGTCCCGCGAGGAGCACGAGGGCTGGACGCGGGTGGTCTACGAGCGGGCCTGAGGGAGTCCTGGCCGTGTCCGAGGTGCCGCACGTCGTCGCCGTGCTGGGCCGTGGCGTCATCGGAGCGGACGACCCGCTCGTCACCGCCGACGACCTGGGGCTGACCCGAGGGGACGGCTGCTTCGACTCCCTCCGCGTCGTCACCGACGCCTCGGGTCGGGCCGAGGTCGTGGGCCTCGGCGACCACCTGGACCGCCTGGCGAGGTCGGCCCGGGCCATGGACCTCGAGATGCCCTCGCACGAGCGGTGGCGCGCCCTCGTGGGCGAAGCGGTCGGGGCCTGGTCCACGCCGGGCGAGGCAGTCCTCAAGCTCGTGCTGACCCGCGGCCGCGAGTGGCGACCGACGGGGCCGACCGCCTTCGTGAGCATCTCCCACCGCGGACCGGCTTCCGGTGTGGCGCATGAGACGGCTGGGGCGGGTGGGGCGTCCCGCACTCTGACGGCGGTCACGCTGTCGCGGGGCCACCCGGCCGACGCCTTCACCGACGCGCCGTGGCTCCTCGGTGGGGTCAAGACGCTGTCCTACGTGGTGAACGTCGCCGCGGTCCGGGAGGCGAGGCGCCGAGGGGCCGACGACGTGGTCTTCACGTCCACCGACGGGTTCGCCCTGGACGGCCCGACCTCCGGCCTCCTCGTGGCGCGCGACGGGGTCCTGCTCAGCACGCCCACCGGAGGCACCGGCATCCTGGAGTCGGTCACGGTGACGACGATCGTCGAGGCGGCCCGGGTCGACGGGATGGACGCCCGCTTCGAGCTCGTCCCCGTCGCGGACCTCTACACCGCGGATGCCGTGTGGCTCGTGTCGTCCGGACGCGGACCCGGGCTCGTCACGGCCCTCGACGGCCGGGCACTTCGCGCCGACCGGGCCCTGGCCGACCGGGTGGCCCGCTACGCCGGTTTCTGAGGCGGGTCCGTCGAGGGCCATACGGTGCGGTCGGCCCCTCGCGCGCTCGGCCCCTCGGGCCCTCGGGGCCCTCGGGTGTCAGGACCCCTCGGCGCCCTCGGGTGACCCCGCCCGCGGCGCCCCGGCCATGAGGTAGTGCATGACCTCGCTGAGCGAGGACTCGGCCATCGCGATCGTCGAGTCCGCGGCGCCGTAGTAGAGGCGCAGCGCATCGGTCGCGGGGTCGTGCAGCCACCCGCACGGGAAGACGACCCCGGGCACGTCCCCCTGCAGCTCGTACGACGTGGCAGGCCCGAGCACCCACTCCGGGCAGCGCCGGACGACCTTGGTCGGGTCGTCGAGGTCCAGCAGCGCCAGCCCGACGCGATAGAGCTCACCGGCCACCGTGTGCCGCACGCCGTGGTACACGACGAGCCAGCCCTCCGGCGTCTCCATCGGCGGTGGGCCCATGCCGATGCGGGCGCTGTCCCACATGCCCGCGCGGGCCCGGAAGACCGGCTCGGGAGCGAGCCAGCTTCGCAGGTCGGTGGACCGGGAGAGCCACACGTCGGCGTGCCCCCCGACGACGGTCCGCGGCCGGTGGAACAGGACGAAGTGCTCGCCGACCCGCCGGGGCAGGAGGGCGGCGTTCTTGTCGTCGGGTGGGCAGACGACCCCGATCCGCTCGACGCCCCGGAAGTCGGCGGTGGTGGCCAGCGCCACCGCCGGCCCCGTGGGCCCGTACGCGGTGTAGGCGATGACCCACCGGTCGAGCTCGTCGACCCAGGTGACCCGGGGGTCCTCGACGCCCCACAGCTCCGGTGGGTGGTCCGTCGACGGGAAGAGGAGCGGCTCCGGGTCGATGGTCCAGCCGTTGAGGCCGTCACGGGACCGCGCGACGCTCAGGTGGCTCCGGCCCTCGAAGTCCTCGACCCGGCACAGGAGGATCGTGTGCTCGCCGTCGTGGGCGACCGCGGCGTTGAACACCGCGTTGACCGGGTAGGGCCAGTCGTCGGCCGTGAGCAGGGGGTTGGACACCGCGCGGCGGAAGACGCGCTGCTCACTGACCTGCCAGGACTGGGCCATGCACCCCAAGGTAGTCGTCGACCCTCCGGGCCGCAGCGAACCGCCGGACCGACGGACAACGACGCGGTCCCCGTCGACGAGGGGCGCCACCCGCTCGTCGGCGTACCGCTGGTCGTGGACCGGCATCCGAGTTGGAGACGCAGGCCGACCCGGGACTCCGGGTACGCCGGAAGGATGCCGGGCCTGTCGTGGGACGGGTCCGAGGATCGCGACCCTCACCCCGCAGACCTCGCCGACGTCAGGCCGACCCGCTCGAGGGCCAGTCGCGCCTGCAGGTGGGCGAGCGTGGACTCGGCTCCCTCGTTGGCGTTCAGCCCAGCCGGTCCGACGCCGTCGTGGCACCCGCCGGTCTCCTCGTCGTACACCGCGAGCCCCCAGCGGTTCCGGCCGTGGAACCACGCGTAGGCGTCGAGTGCGCGCTTGCGGTACACGGGCGATCCCGTGACCCGGTAGGCCTCGACGCACGCCTCCACCAGCGCCGTCGCATCGAGGGGCTGCTCGTCACCCTCGTCCGCCTCATGACCCTCCGGCCCCGGTGGACGGTCTCGTCGCCGACGCCAGCGGTTGCCGACGAGGACCACGGCGTCCGAGTCCACGGCGCACTGCCGGCAGTACCACTCCAGCGCCTCGAAGGCCGTGGCGAGCTGGGCCTCGTCCCGGTGGCGGGCCCCCGCCGCGAGGAGTGCCTGGGGCAGCCGGGCGTTGTCGTAGGTCAGGACATCCTCGAACCAGTGCCAGCCGGGTGACCCGTGCCTGGTACAGCGGGAGGCGAGGTCGTCGGCCAGCCTCCGCAGCAGCATCCGACCCTCGTGGCCGAGCTGCGGCCCGGGCAGTCTCGTCAGTCCGAGGAGGGCGTATGCCGCGGACCTCGGACTCGCGAAGGGCGGGTCGGCCGTCACGACCGCCGACAGCAGCCGTCGGCACCTCAGGGCGCGCGGCGTCGACCCCGTCCCCACCTCCCCGAGCGCCCACACGGCGCGTCCCAGGTGGTCGCCGGCGTGCGGGTCGTCCAGCCAGGCCCCGCCCGTCGCGCGGAGGTTGCGCATCAGCCCCTGTCGGGGCTCCCAGGCCTCCTCGAGGAAGGTCACCGCGTCGTCGGCCATCCGCGCGGCGCCGTCGACGCCCGGCCACCGGACGGCGAGCGCGTCGGTCACCAGGGCCAGCCTCGCCATGTCGTCCACGCAGTAGCCCGTGGAGCGGTCTGGCTCCACGCCGCGGGCGTGCTGGACGATCCCGCCCCCATCGACGAGCCGCTCCAGCTGGGTGAGACGCAGGGGCGGGGTCCGGGTGCCCGACGACAGCGGTGACACGGCAGCCACACCGGGTGACTCGTGCACCTCGGCCGCCCTGCCCAGCACCTTGAGCGCCTCGCGCCCGACCGCCGGCCAGGTGAAATGGCTCCCGGTGCGTTGGGCGGCGTCCGCGGCCGCGCGCAGCGCCGCGTCGTCGCGGAGCAGGTGACGGACAGCCGCCCCCATGGCCTCGTCGTCGTCGAAGCCCACCAGGCACCCCGCTCCTGCCGACAGGAGCTCCGTCGCGTAGAAGTAGGGCGTCGACACCACGGGACACCCGGCGACGACGGCGAACGTCAGCACGCCGGACACCACCTGGTCCTGCGACCGGTACGGGGTGAGGAAGACGTCGGTGCGTCCGAGCAGGGAGCGGATGTCGTCGTCGCTGAGGTACCGGTCCAGGAAGAGGACGTGGCCGTCGAGCCCGAGGTCGGTGACGATGGCCTGGAGCTGCTCCCGGTAGCGCTCACCGTCCCGCCTGACGACCTCGGGGTGGGTGCGGCCCGCCACGACGTACAGGACGTCGGGGTGCTCCTCCACGACGCCGGCCAGAGCACGCAGAGCCACCTCGACGCCCTTGCCGGGCGACAGCAGCCCGAACGTCGACAGCACGCGGCGGCCCTCGTGGGGCTCGAGCTCCTCGAGGGAGCCCGCCACCCCGGGGCGCGCCGAAGCCAGCGACGGCGCGTCCCCCGGCCGCCGCTGGAGCTCCGCGGGGGCCCCGTGGTTGAGCACCGACAGCCGCTCCCACGGAGCGACGCCGCTGCGGATCGCCATGTCCCTGGCCATGGCCGTGAAGACGGTGACCTGGGCAGCGCCTGAGCACACCGACCGCAGGATGCGGGCCTGCTCGGGGCTGGGCTCCAGCAGCATGGTGTGCAGGGTGACGACGTAGGGCACGGTCAGGGCGTCGACGAGGTCGAGGAGGTACTCCCCCCAGGTACCCCCGAAGATCCCGTACTCGTGCTGGATGAGCACCACGTCGACGCCGCCGGCGTTCAACGCCTCCGCGGCGAGAGGGTAGTCCTCCCGCTCGTGCTGGCGCAGTGTCACGAGCACCTCGGGGCCGTCCCCCGCAGGCTCGTCGTCGAGAACGGCGGCGACCACCACCTCGTTCGAGGCGTCCGCCTCGAGGAGGGCGTTGCGGAGGTCGGTGGTGAAGGTGGCCAGACCGCACCGGCGCGGGGGGTAGGTCGAGAGGATGGCGATGCGCACGTTGCGTCCTATCCCAGGGGGTCGGTGTCGGGACTGCTCGTGCCTCCGCCGTGCTCGGTGACCTCGTCGCCCGAGGCCGCTTCCGGGCCCGTCGACAGGCCGGCGTCCAGCTCCGCGACAGGATCGACGTAGCCGGGTGGTGGCGGAGGGTCCGGGGTCACCGGGGGGAACGTCGTGCCGTCGGGTCGCAGGTGGGAACTGTGTGGGGTCATGGTGGTCTCCTCCTGCTCACTGTGCCCCCCGAACCGACCGGTGAAACGCGGCCGGACCCACTGACTTCACCGAAGACCGGCAGGTCCGACCCGAGGGACCGAGCCGGTCCCCCCGTCCGGAGGTCGGGTCGACGGCACGCGACGGGCGCCCCGGCCGACGGTCACTCGAGCAGGTGCTTCACCGCCGCACCGAGCACGACGGCCTGCTGGCTCTGGAGGGTGATGCCCTCGATCCCGGAACCCATGAGGACGGTGTCGGGTGTCGTGATGGACGAGCCGACAGGGAAGGACGACGAATCCGTGCGGACCCAGTCGTTCGCGTTGGTCGCGCTCCCGGGCGGTGGGCCCGAGACGGTCCAGCCGCCCAGGTCGCTCTCGAACGACTGGGTGGACCCGTCCGGAAGCGTGACGTCGTCGACGAACGCGCCGACGCCCTGGGTCGCCCAGTCGCTGGCGTAGGCGATGGACACCTCCACGGTCCTGCCGGCCCAGGCCGACAGGTCGACGCCCCACTCCTGCCAGCCGGAGGAGTTCCCCGTGGCCGCGTTCCAGGCGCCCGAGGTGCCGGTCGACGTGCACGAGTCGACGCCGTCCCACGTCTGGTAGTGGGCGAGCTGCGGGTGGAGGTCGACCCATCCCGCGGCGCAGCTCTCGCCGGTCGCCGTGGCGGTGTGGCCGTTCGCGTCGGGCAGCGTGGTCCAGTCGTCATCGCCGGGGGTCCTGGCCTCCACGAACAGGTAGTCCCAGTCGGGCTCGGTGTCGTAGGAGGTCCAGAAGGAGAGCGAGCCGCCGCCGGCCGGGACGGAGACGTCGCGGGTCAGGCGCTTGTAGGACACGTCGGCGACCTGCGAGTAGACGTACTTCGTGCCGGTGTGCGGCTCGAACGGCCCACCCGGCTTGACCCACCTCGACGAGGGCCAGCTCTCGAACTGTGGGAAGTCGCTCGTCGGCAGCAGACCGCTCGTCGCCAGGAACGACGACGTGTCGTCCTGGTTCTTCGCGCTCTGCCGGCCGTTCAGCCCCCACTCGAGCCCGTCGAACGGCGTGTCGACTCCCACCTGGTCGAAGGCCTTCCCGTGGGCGTCGAGCCCGTCGCCCTCGATGGCCACGTAGCCGCCGAAGGAGTACTGGAGGACGTCGTTGGTGCCGTCGCCCGAACCCCCGAGGAGCAGGCAGCGGCGGGTGTCGACTCCCGTGGGCAACGGGTTGCACGCGATCTCGCCCTTGGGGTCGTAGAGCTGGCTCCCGACGTTCCCGGTGTACTGCTCCCCGGCGAAGTCGCCGGTGTAGAGCACCTTGCCACCCTCGTTGAGGTAGGCACGGAACTCGAGCAGCTCGTCGAGGGCCAGCCGGTCGGCGTTGCCCGGGCCCCAGCCGGTGCGCCTCGTGACGATGTCGTCGCCGCCGTACCAGACGACCGCGTCGTAGTGGCTGAGGACGCCGAGGGCGTCGGGCGCGACCCGACTGCGTGCGTCGATGTCGTAGAGGTCGGCGTCTATACCGTTGGCAGCCAGGGCGTCGAGGTAGTAGCTCGCGTAGTGCGGTCCGGGCCGCTGGACCGGCGAGGCCCCGGTGTAGTCCTCGGCCGCGACGACGAGCACCCGGCGGCTGGACTCCGACACGGCCTGGTAGGTGAAGGACGGGCTCTTCTCGCCGCCTCCCTCGAACCACACCTCCACGGAGTCACCCGGCTTGGTCCCCGTGACCACGCCTCGCACCTGGTGGTAGTAGACGCTCGCCGGCGTGTAGCGCTCACCACCGGCCCACTCGCTGGCCGGAGCGGACCTCACGGCACCGGCATTGATCCGGTACTTGGCCGTCACGGCGCCCAGGCTCCGCTTGGCCAGCACGGCCACGGGCTGCGGGTCCCCGTAGGAGTAGCGGAAGGACAGGCTGGCGCCGGGGATGCCGGCCTTGTAGGGGTCGTCGCTGTCGAGGTAGAAGGGCTTGGTCTTCAGGCCCCGGACCGTCTTGGGGTCGTCGGGGTCGACGGCCGATGCGGCGACGGACTGCGCGAACGGAAGGTTGCGCACGAACTCCTGCTGGACGAGCGCCTCGTCGTCGGGGAAGACGAACCCGCAGCCGTCGCATCCCTCGGACAGCTCGGGGGTCCACGCCAAGGTCCCCCGGGACGCGTGCGCGTAGTCGGTGGTCTCCCCGTTGGTCACGTAGAGGACGTCGGAGCTCAGACCGGGGTGGAAGTCCTCGATGGCGGGGGTGTCGAGGTTGCCGGACATGGCGTAGTAGATCGGGTCGTCGGCGGTCGGCGTGGCAATCTGCCACCCCTCGGCGTAGAGCAGCCACTGCCCGTACGAGTGGTAGTTGACCTGGAAG
>DASSYJ010000107.1:0-2773 GCA_035703305.1 Ornithinibacter sp.
GCTAGCCCTGCTCGGACACGTGGTACCCGCACTCGCGGAGCCGGCTCAGCACCCGCTCCGCGTGGGGGGTGCCACGGGTCTCCACCTGCATCGCGACCTCCACCTCGTCGAGGTGCAGGTGCGCTGACGTGCGCTCGTGCACGACGTCGAGCACGTTGGCGTCGAGGTCGGCGAGCTCCTTCAGCAGCCGCGCGAGGCCCCCGGGCAGGTCCGGGATGCGCACCCGGAAGAAGAGGTAGCGGCCTGCGGCGGCCATGCCGTGCCGGATCACCCGCATGAGCAGGAGGGGGTCGACGTTGCCTCCGGAGAGCACCGCCACGGCCGGGGTCGGGAACCGGTCGGGGTGGTCCATGAGCGCGGCGACCGCGGCCGCCCCCGCGGGCTCGACGACCAGCTTGGCCCGCTCGAGCAGCATGAGCAGCGCCCGCGACAGCGACTCCTCGCTGACGGTGACGATGTCGTCGACGTACTCGGAGATCGCCCGGAAGGGGACCTCCCCCGGGCAGCCCACGGCGATCCCGTCGGCCATGGTGTTCATCGTCCGGAGCGCGACGGGGTGCCCTTCGGCGAGCGAGCGCGGGTAGGCCGCCGCGCCCTCCGCCTGGACCCCGACCACGCGCACCCGGGGGTTGAGGCCCTTGATGGCGGTGGCGATGCCCGCGAGCAGCCCGCCCCCGCCGGTGGGGACGATGACCGTCTCGGCGCCCGGCGCCTGCTCCAGGATCTCGAGGCCGCACGAGCCCTGTCCCGTGACGATGTCGAGGTGGTCGAAGGGGTGGATGAGCACCGCGCCGGTCTCCTCGGCGAACGCCTTGGCGCGCACGAGCGCGTCGTCGACCGTGTGTCCCTCGAAGACGACCTCCGCGCCGTAGCTGCGGGTGGCCTTCTCCTTGGGGATGGGCGCACCCGCGGGCATGAACACCGTCGACTTGATGCCGAGCAGCCCCGCCGCGAGCGCGACCCCCTGCGCGTGGTTGCCGGCGCTCGCCGCGACGACGCCGTGGGCACGCTCCTCCTCGGAGAGTCGCGACATCCGCAGGTAGGCGCCGCGGATCTTGAAGGACCCGGTGCGCTGGAGGTTCTCGCACTTGAGCAGGACCGGCCCGCCGGCGACCGCCGAGAGCCATCGCGACTCCTCCATCGGGGTCCTGATCGAGACACCCTCGAGGTCCTCCGCCCCGCGACGGATGTCGTCGAGGGTCGGGATCGGGACCGGTAAGGCGGAGGTGTCGGTGCTCATGGCGCACACCCTATTGCGTGCCCGCTCCGACCTCGTGGACGGTGACTCCGGTCACGCGCAAAGAACTTGCGTGGCACACGCAACTCTCGCATCCTTGTGTCGTGCAACCTACCCCTGTCCACCCGGCGCACGATGCGCCGGCCACCGCCGAGGAGGCGGTGATGGTCACACTCGGCCGGCTCGGCCGGCGGATGCGCTCGCGCATGCCTGGCGAGGTGCTCGACTTCCCGGCCATCCTCCTGCTCAAGGCCCTCGTGGGCGGCCCGATGCGCCTCTCCTCCCTCGCAGCGCACCTCGACCTCGACGCCTCGACGGTGAGCCGGCAGGTGCGACACCTGGAGGACCGCGGCCTCGTCGAGCGCGCCGGCGACCCCGACGACGGCCGCGCCAGCCGGATCGCCCTCACCGAGGAGGGCCGGGTCCGGCTCGAGGCGGGCGGACAGCGCCGTCGGGCCCTCGTGGCGCAGCTCCTCGAGGACTGGCCGGCCGACGACCGCGAGCAGCTGCGCCTGCTCCTCAACCGACTTCTCGACAACCTCGACCAGCACCAGGAGACCTCGTGACCACGAAGACCGACGGCTACTTGAGCCACCGCCAGATCCTGGTGGTGATGGCCGGTCTGATGACCGGGCTGTTCATCGCCGCGCTCGACCAGAGCATCGTGGGCACCGCCCTCCCCCGCATCACGAGCGAGCTCGGCGGCCTCGACAAGCTCTCCTGGGTGGTCACGGCCTACCTCCTGACCGCCACCGCCTCCACCCCGCTGTGGGGCAAGATCTCCGACCTCTACGGGCGGAGGCTGCTCTTCCAGATCGCGATCGCGACCTTCATGGTCGGGTCCCTGCTCGCCGGTTTCTCCCAGAACATCGACCAGCTGATCATCTTCCGAGCGATCCAGGGCCTCGGCGGCGGCGGCCTCATGGCGCTCGCGATGGCCACGATCGGTGACGTCATCCCGCCGCGAGAGCGCGGCCGGTACCAGGGCTACTTCGCCGCCGTCTTCGGCACCTCCTCCGTGCTCGGCCCCGTGCTCGGCGGCTGGTTCGCCGACGGACCGGGATGGGAGTGGATCTTCTTCATCAACGTGCCGATCGGCCTCGTCGCGCTGGTCGTGACGTCGGCGGCGCTGAAGATCCACCACGTCCGCCGCGACCACACGATCGACTACCTCGGCGCCGCCGTGGTCGTCGCGTCGGTGACGTCGGTCCTGCTGTACACCGCGTGGGCCGGGCCGACGCACGGCTGGGGCTCGTCCATCGGCCTGACGCTGCTCGTGGCGGGTCTCGCGCTCGCGGTCGTGTTCGTCTTCGTCGAGCTCCGCGCGACCGAGCCGATCATCCCGATGCGTCTCTTCCGCAACTCGATCTTCTCCATCTCGAACCTCTTCGGCTTCATGATCGGCGCCGCGATGTTCGGGTCGATGATCTTCATCCCGGTCTACCTGCAGGTCGTCGACGGCATGAGCCCGACCAGGTCGGGTCTGGCCATGCTGCCCATGGTGGTCGGCATCTTCACCACCTCGATCAGCGCCGG
>DASSYJ010000073.1:0-49296 GCA_035703305.1 Ornithinibacter sp.
CACACCAGCGACGTGCGCCGGATGGCCAACCTGCTGCAGGTGTCCTCACCCTTCGGGCGTGCGATGGAGACCGTCGACCGGCGCCGCGTCGTCGAGGCGGTGTACCCAGCCCTGCTGGCACGCAAGGCGACGGGGATGCCAACCGCTCGCGTCGGTGACGTCGTCGCGGCATCCGCGGAGGGGTACGCCTTCCCCACCAACCTCGATCGCGACCAGCCGGTCAACGGCATGTCGCCCCCCACGCAGGCCGACCTCGTCCGCCGGGCGCTCGGCGAGGCGATCACCCTCGAGGAGCTCTCCGAGCGCCTGGCCGCTCAGGAGCTGCTGACCCGCAGCCACTGACGTCGCGGCCCGAGGCGAGATGCGCGAGGCGAGAGGCGAGAGGCGCGAGGCGGCCGGGTCTTCCGCCGTCAGCCGGGACCAACCGGCGGCCGCACGCCGTGGACCACACCGAGGGCGGCCGTGGCCATGGCGATGAGGACCGGGATGACGGTGAGGGCCGACGTGAGCGACGTCGCGTCCGCGAGGGCCCCGACCGTCAACGGCGCGAGGAGGATCGCGACCGACGTCATGAGCACGACCCGGCCGCTGGCCGCCGTGGTCCGGCCGGGGGCCAGCGACACCGCCACGGACAGACCCATCGGGAACAGGTTGCCCAGCCCCACCCCGAGCAGCATCATGCCCGCGGCCGACAGCGCGGGTGCTGTCGACGGCCACACGATGACGAAGCCCGCCATGGCAAGACCGAGCGCGATCGCGAACAGCCGCGCAGGGTCGTGTCGTCGGGTCAGGCGGCTCCCCAGGACCCGCCCGCCGAGCACCCCGGTGAAGTACGCGGCCATCACCGCCACGGCGGCATCCGGGGTGGAGCCCAGGGCCTGCTGCACGAAGGTGGCCCCCCACGCCGCGACGCACCACTCCGCGGCGGTCGCACACATCAACATGGCGGCAGCGACCCAGAACACCGCTGGGAGGTGTCCCCGCGCTGGGACCACGCCCGACCTCACGGGCGCCACTCGCGTTCGGCGGTTGACCAGCCAGGTCGCCGCGGGGACGGCGAGGGATGCCACGAGGGCCGCCCGCCAGCCGAGGCCCATCGCGGCCGCGAGGAGCAACGCACCGGCCAGGGCGAGGTAGGAGGCAGCGGCCGCCACGTTCGCCTCGGTCAGCGCGACGGCCCGTCGTCCCGCGTGGTGCTCGGCCAGCCCGGCCTGGACGGTCGCCAGGACGAGGCCGCCGCCGACGCCCATGACCGCGATCGACGCGATCGTCGCTGCGGGTGCGCCCGCGAGCGTGACGAGGGCAGTCCCGGCGGCCATGACGGCGCTGGCGGACCAGAGCAGACGAGTACGGCCGACGGCCCGCTCGAACCGCGCCGAGGTCGCACCCGCCAGCGTCGTGCCGGCCGCGAACGCGGCGACGTGCAACCCTCCGACGGCGTAGCTGAAGCCGAGCTCGGCGCGCAGGCGCGGCACGATCAGCCCGGGTGCCGCCTGCAGGTAGGCGAACCACGCCAGGAGCACGTAGAGCATCCAGGTCAGCCGGTCGCGACGGAATCCCGGCACGCCTGTCATGGTCGTCACTCGAGGCTGAACGCCTCTCGGAAGGCGGCGAGCGCGGCATCCGGGTCGGCACTGGCGAAGGCCTCGAGGCCCACGACACCGGTGTAGCCGGCATCCGCCAGCGCACGGGCCACGCCCGCGTAGCGGATCTCCCCGGTGCCGGGCTCGCAGCGCCCCGGGACGTCGGCGACCTGCACCTCGCCGACCCAGGGCAGGGCCTCGCGGCAGAGCTCGATGAGGTTCCCCTCGCCGATCTGCGCGTGGTAGAGGTCGAGGTTCAGCCGCAGGTGCGGTGAGTCGACGCCGCGCACCAGGTCGAGGGTGTCGGCCGCCTTCGCGAACGGGGTGCGTGGGTGGTCGACGGCGGTGTTGAGGTTCTCGAGCACGAAGGTGACGTCCTCGCGCTCGCCCAGCTCGGCGATGCGGGTCAGGGTGCGCCGCGCGGTGTCCCACATCGCGGATGTCACCTCGTCGACGGGCACGACCGGCAGGCCGCGGTTGTCGAGGCCGGTGCCGTGCAGGTTGAGGCTGGGGCTGCCGAGCCGGCGGGAGACCTCGACCGACTGCGCGGCGGTGCGGAGCAGCTCGTCGGCGCCGGCCTCGTCGGCGAGGGTTCCGGTCGTGTAGCCCGTCATCGAGGTGAAGACGACGCCGGATGCCGCGAACGCCTCCAGGGCGTCGAGGTCGTGGTTGCGCCAGTCCCAGATCTCGACCGCGAAGCCGGCATCGTGGATCGAGCGGATGCGGTCGGCGACCGGGCGGTCGACGAAGAGCATCTCGGCGCTGGCGGCGAGGACGAACGGTGAGCTGCTCATGCACGGCTCCTTGGAGGGACGGCGGGGACGACCGGATGACGCGCGAGTGCCCACCGGCACCATCGCCCGCGATCGGCGCCAGTTTGTCAGAACATTTGGTTGACATCAACTGGAGTGATCCCCGAGCATGGGCGTGCTGCCTTCCGCACCGGCGGGAGGCCGGACCCAGGAAGACGACAGATGCGCATCGGACTCATCGGCCTCGGCCGGATCGGCGCCTTCCACGCCGACACCCTCGCCGCCCTCGCCACGGTCGACGAGCTCGTCGTGACCGACCCTGTGGCCACCGCGGTCGACGCGGTGACCGCCCGGATCGGCAAGGCCAGAGCCGTGGCCGGCCCCGAGGCCCTGCTGGATGCCGGTGTCGACGGTGTCGTCATCGCCGCCGCGACCGCCGCGCACGCCGAGCTGCTGCTCGCGTCCGCGGGACGTGGCATCCCGACCTTCTGCGAGAAGCCGATCGCGGGCTCCGCTGACGAGGCCGTGACGGTGCGCGACCGGCTCGCCGGCTCCGGGGTGCCGGTGCAGATCGGCTACCCACGGCGCTTCGACCCGGCCTTCGTCGCCGCCCGCGACGCCGTGCGCTCCGGCGAGCTCGGCCGGGTGCACACCGTTCGCTCGACCACCCTCGACCCGGCACCCCCGCCGGCCGCCTACCTCGCCGGCTCCGGCGGCATCTTCCGCGACTGCTCGGTGCACGACTTCGACGCCGTGCGCTGGGTGACCGGCCAGGAGGCGGTCGAGGTCTACGCGGTCGGCGCCGTCGACCCCGACGCACCTGCCGAGTACTACGCCGACAACGGTGACTACTCGACCGTCTCGGTGCTCATCACCCTCGCCGATGGCGCGATCGGCGTGGTCTCGAACACCCGCACCAACGCCCGCGGCTACGACGTGCGCCTCGAGGTGCACGGCGTCAGGGATGCCGTCGCCGCCGGCCTCGACGACGGCCTCCCGCTGCGCTCCACCCAGCCCGGCATCACCTGGCCCGCCGGTCCGCCGCACACCTTCTTCATGGACCGCCTCACCGAGGCCTTCCGTCGCGAGCTCGCGACGTTCTGCGCGGTGGCAGCGGGCGAGGTCCCCTCGCCGTGCACCATCGAGGACGCCATGGGCACCGCCTGGATCGCCGAGGCCGCGACCCTGTCCGCCAACGAGGGCCGCCCGGTGCGCATCGACGAGGTCGCCCGCTGAGCCACAGCCGTCGAGAGTGGAGGACACGCCGTGTGAGAGGGGCCTCACGCGGCGTGTTCTCAACCCGTCGACAGCCATGGTGGCCGATGTGCGCCAGGTCCGCCGCGACGGAGACTGCTCGAGCCCGGATGACCCGACCTCCTGAGGAGACCCGATGAGTGAGCGCCCAACCCTCGACACGGCCACCCCCGAGGTCTGCTCCCGGATCACCGGCAGCTTCGACAGGCAGGGTCTGATGACGCACCTCGGTGCCCGCCTGACCCACGTGGGCCCGGGCCGGGTGCACATCAGCCTGCCCCACCGACCCGAGGTCACCCAGCAGGACGGCTACGTGCACGCCGGCGCCACCAGCGCGATCGCGGACAGCGCGGGTGGCTACGCCGCGCTGACCCTGTTCCGCGAGGGCATGGCGGTGCTCACCGTCGAGTACAAGGTCAACCTGCTGGCCCCGGCGGCCGGCGACTCCCTCGAAGCCGAAGGCGTCGTCCTTCGGTCGGGTCGCACCCTCACCGTCTGCCGGGTCGACGTCTTCGCGGTCCGGGGCGACGCCCGCACCCTCGTGGCCGCGGCCCAGCAGACGCTGATCGCCGTCCCGGAGCCGGCCTGACCCCGTCGAGAGTGGAGAACACGCCACGTGGGGTCATCGCCACGCGGCGTGTCGTCTACTGTCGACGGGGAGGGGCCGTGGTCGAGGTGCGCACGACCAGGCGCGGCGGGATGACGACGTCATCCACCCGCTCGGCCCCCTCACCCCCCAGCAGGCCCGCCGCCACGGCGACCGTGGCGCGGGCCAGCCCCACGGGGTCCTGGCTGACCGAGGTCAGGTCGACCGTGCCCATCCGGGCCAGCGGGCTGTCGTCGTAGCCGATGACGCTCAGGGCGACACCAGCGCGGATCACGCTGTCGCGCAGCCCGATCGCACACCGGTCGTTGAAGCACACCACCGCTGTCGGGCGGCCGTCAGGAGTGCGCTCGAGCAGCACCCCCCCGGCCTCGGCGCCGGCCGCCTCGGTCGCCCCTCCGGGCACCACGTCGATGCCGTCGCCGAGCCCGTGCCGTCGCATCGCGGCACGGTACCCCGAGCGGCGCGCGGTGGCGATGCTGCCGCGAGGCCCGTCGACGAAGGCGATCCGCCGGTGCCCCAGCCCCACGAGGTGGTCGACGGCGAGCTCGAGGCCCTGGTCGTCCGACGCCCGAACCCCGGGCACCCGCGCGGTGCCTTCACGTCCCACGACGACCGTCGGCACCGACGAGGCCAGTGCGTCCAGCTCGGTGACCGGCATGATCGGCCCCAGCACGAGCAGCGCCTCGCACCGGAAGTCGAGCAGCGTCTCGGCCGCCCGGGCCTCGTCGCGCCGACGGGTGACTGTCGACAGCACGAGGTCGAGACCCCGGTCGGCGGCCTCGTCGTCGAGCGCCTGCACCAGCTCGGCGTGGAACGGGCTCGTGATGTCGAGCAGCACGCCCAGCAGGTGCGTGCGGTGCCGGGCCAGCAGGCTTGCGGTGCGGTCGGGCCGGAAGCCGAGCTCGCCGGCGGCGGCTCGCACGACATCCGCGGTCGCCGCACTCGGTCCGGGGCGCCCGCGCAGCACCAGCGAGGCCGTCGCCGTGGAGACGCCCGCGCGCCGCGCCACGTCGACCAGCCGCGGTCGCCCGGATGCCGTGCCGTCGGCTCCCACCAGCCCTCCCCTTCCGTATTTGAGAGTTTGTCCTGACAAGTCTTGACAGACGCCACAGTCGTCCGTCACGATTCCTTAAAGCGCTTTATACACGACGAGCGACGACGATGTCGACAAGGAGACACGATGCATCAGGGCCCCATCGGCGTGGCGGTGATCGGAGCCGGGATGGCGGGCCGCGCGCACTGCGCCGGCTACCGTTCCGCCCCGACCCTCTTCGACCCCCCGCTCCCCCCCATCCACTACGCGGCGGTGGTCGACGCCAACCGGGCCACGGCCGCCGACGCGGCCGCCCGCTACGGCTATGAGCGGCACGGCACCGACTGGCGCGAGCTGCTCACCGCGGATGACGTGCACGTCGTCAGCGTGGTCGTCGCCAATGCGCTGCACCGCGAGATCGTCGAGGCGCTGCTCGGGGCCGGCAAGCACGTCATCTGCGAGAAGCCGCTGTCCGACACCCTCGAGGACGCGCAGGCGATGGCGGATGCCGCGGCCGCGCACCCCGACCTCGTCACCGGCACGGCCTTCGTCTACCGCCGACAGCCGGCGGTGGCCGCGATACGCGACCTGGTCAACGGAGAGCTCGGCGAGGTGTCGCACTTCAACGGCCGCTACTGGTGCGACTACGCGCGCAGCCCGCTGACCCCCATGGCCTGGCGCTACAAGGGCGGCCCGGGCACCGGCGCGCTGGCCGACATCGGCAGCCACCTCATCGACCTCGCGGAGTTCGTCTGCGGCCCGATGACCCAGGTCGGGGGTGCCGCCTTCACCACCAAGGTCACCGAGAGGTACCTCGCGGCCGGAACCACCTACGGCCACGCCCGCGCCGAGCTCACCGACGTCAAGGAGCGGGTCGAGAACGACGACGTGGCCACGTTCACGGCCCACTTCGCCTCCGGCGCGGTCGGCACCTTCTCGATCTCACGGGTCGCCCCCGGCCACGCCAACGCGCTGGCCTTCGACGTCTTCGCCGAGACCGGCGCCGCGAAGTGGGACATGGACCGCCCGGCGGAGTTCTCCGTCATCCGCCAGCTCCGCGACGACGGCCTCGACGGCTACAACCACGTGCTCGTCGGGCCGGCCCAGCCCTACCTCAAGGGCGGCGTGCCGATGGACTTCCCCGGCGTCTCGTTCGGCGTCGGAGACCTGTTCGGCTTCCAGCTGCGCGCGTTCCTCGAGCAGGTCGCGGGCATCGAGGGCGGCCTGCCCGCGGTGGCGAGCTTCGTCGACGGGGTGCGCGACCTCACCATCATCGACGCCGTCATCCGCTCGGCCGCCGCCGGCGGTGCCGTCGTCGACCTGCCCCCGCACCACTCCGCCTGACCGCTTGACACCCCCCAACGAACCCACCGCAGCAAGGAGCACCCCCATGTACCTCGGCGTCTACAACGCCTGCCTCGGCGACAAGCCGCTCGGCGAGGCCCTCGACATCATCGCCGGCATCGGCATGACCAGCGTCGAGATCAACTCCGGCGGCTTCCTGCCGCCGATCCACCTCCCCGTCGACGAGCTGCGCGCCAGCGAGGACGCCCGCCAGCAGTACATCGGCGAGTTCAGCTCCCGCGGCCTGACCCTGACGGCGTTCAACTGCAACGGCAACCCGCTCTTCCCCCGCGAGGGCTTCCCGCACGCCCAGGATCTCTACGACTCGATCGAGCTCGCGGCCCTGCTCGGCGTGAAGCGGGTGGTGACGATGTCCGGCATCCCCGCGGGCAGCCCCGGCGGCACCAACCCGGTGTGGAACCCGCTGCCCTGGTGGAGCCCGCTTCTCGACGTGCGCGACCACCAGTGGAGCGTGGCTGTGCCGTTCTGGAAGGACGTTCAGGCCCGCGCGGCGAGCGCCGACGTGAAGATCGCCATCGAGATGCACCCCGGCAACATCGTCTTCAACCCCTCGACGATGCACCGCCTCGCCGAGGAGATCGGCTCGACCCACGTCGGGGCCGAGATGGACCCGAGCCACCTGTTCTGGCAGTGGATCGACCCGGTGGAGGCCGTCAAGGACCTCGGCTCGCTCGTGGTCAACGCCGCCGCCAAGGACACCCGGATCAACGCGGCCGCCAAGGTCAACGGCGTGCTCGACGACCGGTTCACCCGCATCGCCGAGGGCGAGAAGGGCTACCTGCCGCTGGGCGGCGGAACCAGCCTGTCCGGCTGGCCGAGCAACTCCTCGTGGGACTTCGTCGCGGTCGGGCGCGGCCACGACGTGTCGTGGTGGACCGAGTTCCTGCGCGCACTGCGCGACGTCGACCCCGACATGCCGGTCAACATCGAGCACGAGGACCTCGAGCTCGACCAGCTCGAGGGCCTCACCTTCGCCGCCAACACCCTGCTCGAGGCCGAGAAGGCCCTGTGACCACGAGCGCCTGGCACGCCCAGCCGTTACGGATCGGCGTGCTCGGCGCGGCCCGGATCACCGCACTCTCGCTGGTCGAGCCGGCCCGGATCACCGGGCACCGCCTCGTCGCCGTCGCGGCCCGCTCCCCGGAGCGGGCCGCGGCCTTCGCGGCCGAGCACGGGATCGAGAGGGTGGACCAGACCTACGCCGATGTCATCGCCGACCCCGAGGTCGAGGCGGTCTACAACCCACTGCCCAACGCGATGCACGGGCGGTGGAACGCGGCCGTCGCCGCGGCCGGGAAGCACCTGCTGACCGAGAAGCCGGCAGCCGCCAACGCCGCTGAGATGCGCGCCGTCGCGGAGGGCGTGCGCGCCGCCGGGATCGTGTGGCTCGAGGGGTTCCACTACCCGTACCACCCGCTGTTCCTCCGGGTCCGCGAGATCCTCGCGAGCGGCGGGGTCGGCCGGGTGCGGCACGTCTCGGCGCCGTTGTGGATGCCGTCGCCGCCCGACGACGACCCGCGCTGGTCGCTCGAGCTGGCGGGCGGAGCCACGATGGACCTCGGCTGCTACTCGATCTCGTGCCTGCGCCTGCTCGGCGAGTACGCCGGCGGGGAGCCGACCCTGGTGGCCGCCACGGCGACCGAGCGACCGGGACGCCCCGGCGTCGACGAGCGACTGGCGATCAAGGTCGAATACCCTTCCGGTGCCACCGGGTCGGGTGGCTCGGACATGGCGTACGCCGGGCGCAACTTCACGCTGACCGTCACCGGCACCACAGGCCAGGTCGAGTGCCCGATGTTCGCCGTGCCGAGCGAGGACGACAGCCTCGTCTGGCGCCGTGACGGCCACGACGCCGTCGTCGAGCACCTCGGCAGGCCCACGAGCTACACCTACCAGCTCGAGGCGTTCGCGGCTGCGGTCCGCTCCGGGGCGCCCGTCGTCACGGACGTCGACTTCTCCATGGCGACCATGACGCTGGTCGACGCGGCCTACGTCATGGCCGGGATGGAGCCTCGGAGCCCGGGCGACTGACCCGCGGCCGACACCCCCCGGGCGGCGCCGTCGTGCGTCGCTCGACGAGCGACGGGGCGAGCCGCGTGTGGGGCTGCCCGGGCGGTTCACCGTCGAGCAGCCCGCAGAGCAGCGCGGCCGCGCCCGTTCCCAGCTCGTCGAGTGGCTGGGCCACGGTCGTCAGGCCCAGCGGCCGGATGCCGGCCAGCCGGGTGCCGTCGTAGCCGACGACCGAGACGTCGTCCGGCACCGCGAGGCCGCGGTCGGTGACTGCGGCCAGGGCCCCCATCGCCGCGAGGTCGTTGACGACGAACAGGGCGGTCGGGGGGTTCACGGCGCCGAGCGCCGCGAGCGCGCCCCGGTAGCCCCCGTCGTCGGTGAACGACCCCGCGACGACGCTGACGTGCTCACCCAGGCCGTGTCGCCGCATGGCGGCCCGGTAGCCGCGCCGACGGTCCCGGGCCACGGTGCTCGACCCGCCGTCCACGTAGGTGATCCGCTCGTGGCCCAGTGCGACGAGGTGGTCGACGGCCAGGGCCGCGCCCGCAACGTCGTCGTTGCTCATCGACACCAGGTGGGGGATGCCGTGCTGCTCGCTGCCGATGACCACCGCGGGGCAGTCCGCGGTGAACGCATCCCGCGCGCCGTCGGGCAGCCGGTGGCCCAGGGCGATGATCCCCTCGACCCGGAACTCGAGCAGCTTCTCGAGCTCGGCGCGCTCGGCGGCGGCATCGTCACCCCCGACGACGACGATGGTGCGGTAGTCGCGGCGTCGGGCCTCGGCCTGCACCGCGTCGAGCACGTCGGCCGTGATCGGGTTGTGCAGGTCGAGCACGAAGACGCCGATCGTGCGGGTCCGGTGCGCCACCAGCGCGCGGGCGGCGGCGTTGCGCCGGTAGCCCAGCTCCTCGGCGGCCGCGAGGATGGCCTCGCGGGTCGCGGGTGAGACCCGGGGGGCGTTCTGCAGCGCCAGGGAGACCAGCGACTTGGAGACCCCCGCCCGTGCCGCGACGTCGCGGATCGTCGGGTGGGCGCCCGGCCCGCCCCGTCGGCTGCCGGTGGCCGCACCCTTCGCCTCGTGCGGCATCACACACCGCGTCGCTGGGCGGCCACCCCGGCCTCGTGCGCGGCCCTGGCCTCGCGCACCGACTCGAGCTCGCTGACCTCCGGCACCCCGACCTGCCAGAACAGGCCGCCCTCGGTCCAGTCGGACTCACGCACGTCGACGACGACGACGCTGGTGCGGTCGTGCGCGCGGGCCCGCTCGATGGCGGCCTCGAGCTCGGCGACCGAGCCGGCCCGCGTCGCATACGCGCCCAGCGATGCCGCGTGCGCCACGAAGTCGACCCGCACGTGGCTGTTGGGCCCACGCGCGTCGCGCAGCATGTTGTTGTAGGAGCGGCCGCCCTGGTTGCGCTGGAGCCGCTCGATCACGGCGAACCCGGCGTTGTCGCAGACGACGAGGATGAACTTCCTGCCCGAGAGCACCGAGGAGTAGATCTCGCTGTTGAGCATGAGGTAGGACCCGTCGCCGACGAGGCACAGGACCTCGCCCTCGGTGCGCGCGAAGGCCGCGCCCCACGCTCCGGCCGTCTCGTACCCCATGCACGAGAAGCCGTACTCGCAGTCGAAGCTCGCGACGGCCTTGCTCAGCCAGTTCACGTTGAGCTCGCCCGGCAGGCCCCCGGCCGCGGTCATCACGTAGTCCTGCGCCGTCGCCGTGCGGTGCAGCGCCCCGATGACCTGGGCGTAGCTGAGTGGGAGCGCTCCGTCGTCGGCGGTCCGGTCGGCGACGAACGCCTCCAGGCGTTCCCGCAGGGCGACGCCCGTCTGCGTCCACTCCGGCGTAGCCGACCAGCCTCGGAGCAGGCCGGACAGCTCGACCAGGCTCTCCCGGGCGTCCCCCACGACGGCGAGCGAGCGGTGCTTGGTCGCGTCGAAGCGCGCTGTGTTGAGCGCGACGATCTGGGCGGCCTCGTCGAAGAGCGTCCACGACCCGGTGACGAAGTCGTTGAGCCGGGTCCCGACGGCGAGCACGACGTCGGCCTGCGCGCAGGCCTCGTTGGCCTCGGCCGCGCCGGTGACACCGATCGGGCCGGTGTACCGCGGGTGGTCGGCGACGAGGGTCGACTTGCCGGCGACGGTTTCGACGACCGGGATGCCGTGCCGGGTCGCGAACTGCGCGAGCTCGCCCTCGGCGAGCGAGTAGTGGACGCCGCCACCGGCGACGATGACCGGCCGCTCGGCCGCTGCCAGCAGCCGTGCGGCGCGCGCGAGCTCGTCGGTGGCCGCGCGGGGGCGAGGCACGGCGTGCACGACCGGCTCGAAGAAGGCAACCGGGTAGTCGTAGGCGCTCGACGCCACGTCCTGGGGCAGCCCGAGGAACGCCGGGCCGCAGTCGGACGGGTCGAGCAGGGTGCGGGTGACCTGCGGCAGCGAGCTGAGCAGCTGCGCCGGGTGGGTGATCCGGTCCCAGTAGCGCACGACGGGCCGGAAGCTGTCGTTGACCGTCGTCGTCGGGTCGCCGAAGTGCTCGACCTGCTGCAGGACCGGGTCGGGCAGGCGGGAGGTGAAGGCGTCACCGGAGATGAACAGCGCGGGGATCCGGTTCGACAGGGCGACGCCCGCCGCCGTCACCATGTTCGTCGCGCCGGGGCCGATGGAGCTCGTGGCCACCATGACCTGGCGACGGCGGGTGGCCTTGGCGAAGGCGACCGCCGCCAGCCCCATGCCCTCCTCGCTCTGCGCCCGCCACACGGGGATCTCGTCGCGGTGCTGCTCCAAGGCGTGGCCCAGGCTCGTGACGTTGCCGTGGCCGAAGATGGCGAACACGCCCGGGTACAGGGGCACCTCTCGGCCGTCGACCACCGTGCGCTGGGCGACGAGGTAGCGCACGAGCGCCTCGGCGGTGGTGATGCGGACGGCCTTCATCGGGTCGCCTCCGTGAGGTCGTTGACGCGCTGCCAGCCGCGCGACTCCCAGGAGTCGAGGAGGGCCTGCTGGACGCTGACGACCTCGACCGCTTCGGCGAACCCGGGGCTGAACCGGGTCCCGGTGGCGAGCGCCTCGAGGAACGCATGGTCCTGGATGGTGACGAGGTCCTCGAACCCGATGCTGTTGGCCTGACCCGGGACGAACGCTCCATGGAACGGAAACCGCTCACCGCCGAAGATGGTCGTGTACCCGGAGTCAGGGGAGTCGGTCACCGAGTAGTACTGCAGCTCGTTGATCCGCTCGTGGTTCCAGGCCAGCGAGCCCTTGGTGCCGTAGACCTCGAAGGCGTTCTGGCTCTCCGGGCCGACCACGGTCCGGCTGGCCTCGAAGGTTCCGGTGGCTCCACCCTCGAAGCGGCAGAGCATGGAGGCGAAGTCCTCGTTCTCGACCTCCCCGGTCGGGTCCTCGGGGCGGCCGACGGCGTAGTGGCTGGCGGCGCCGGTCGGGAGGGGCCGGCGCTGGATCGTCGTGTTGGCCATGCCGACGACCTCCCCGACGGGCCCGACGAGGAACTGCGCCATGGCGACGGAGTGGCTGAGGATGTCGCTGGTGACGCCGTGGCCCGCCTGGTCCAGGAAGAACCGCCAGGTGAGCAGGCCGAGCGGGTCGCTCCCGTACATCGACAGGAAGCGGCCGCGGTAGT
This sequence comes from Ornithinibacter sp., assembly GCA_035703305.1. GTDB lineage: Bacteria > Actinomycetota > Actinomycetes > Actinomycetales > Dermatophilaceae > Fodinibacter. The sequence goes on from DASSYJ010000073.1 coordinate 12,242, forward strand.
GCGTGACCTCGCCGAGCGCCCCGCGCGCGATGAGGTCGCGCGCATGGAGGACGAGTGGGGACCACAGGTAGCAGTAGCCGACACCCGTGGCCACGCCGGCAGCGCTGGCGTGCCGGTGTGCCGCGACCGCGTGCTCCGGCTTCCCGCCGATCGGCTTCTCGCTGAATACCGCCTTGCCGGCCGCAGTCGCCGCCTCGATCATCGGCAGGTGCAGCATGTTGGGCGCCGTCACCCAGACCGCGTCCACGTCGGGGTCCGTGACCGCCTCGTGCCAGTCGTCCACGGCCCGCTCGAACCCGAGGTCCTCCACCGCCTGGCGGCGCCGCTCCGCCACGGGGTCGGCGCACACCACGAGGCGTGGGTCGTAGGACCGGTCGGCGAAGTGGCCGGGGATGCGGCGGGCCGAGCGCGAGTGCGCCTGCCCCATCCACCCGAGCCCGAGGACGGCGATGCCGATCGGCGGCTTCATCGGACCACCCGCCCGGTGGCGGAGGTCATCGGCAGCCGTGGGTCCTGGCCGGCGTCCTCCCACGTCTCGCGGATCCAGTGGTGGTCGGGGTCGTCGCAGAAGGCCATGGTGCGCTCGGCACCCGGCCCGGCCAGCACGTTGAGGAAGTACATCGGGTACTCCGGCTGGGCGGTCGAGGGTCCGTGGTAGCCGGCGGGCACGAGGTACACGTCGCCGTCGAGCACGGTCACCGTCTCGTCGACGGCCCCGCCGACCGTGTACACCCGGAACAGGCCCTGGCCGTGGGGGTGCCCGTGCGGCCCGTCGAGGCGTCCCATCCGGAAGTAGTAGATCTCCTCGTTCGTCGGCGCGCAGTCGCCGATGCCGTCGTGCCGGTGCGGGGGCCACGAGGAGACGTTGCCTCCGGGCGTCAGCACCTCGCAGACGTTGATCCGGTCGGCACCGTCGAAGGAGCCGGGCGTGGCGATGTTGGTGACCTGACGCGTGGCGCGGCCCCCGCCGCGAACCTCGACGGGTACGTCGGCGGCCGCCGTCACCCGCACCGGCAGGCGAGCGGTCGCACGTGCCGTGCACAGCGCGACCTCGCCGGAGTCTCCGCTCACCTCCACCTCGCACCCCAGCGGCAGGTACATCCAGTCCGAGACGGCCTCGAACACGCCGAGGCGACCCCGCAGGGTGTGCGTCATGCCGTCGACGGTGACCCGCACGTCGGTCGCGGAGAGCGGCACGAGAACGCCCTCGATGCCGTCGAGCACGCGTCGGGCCGAGCCGATGGCGAGGTCGAAGACCTCGAGCCCGCAGTAGGTCCAGCCGGCCTCCTCCGGGGTCACGGTCACGAGGGTGTCGGGGGTCGACAGCGTTCCGGCACGGTGGTGGTTGCTCACGGGTGCATCTCCTGACTGGGCGAGACTGCGGCGGGGTGGACGAGCGGGGCGGGGTGGACGAGGGGGGCGGGGTGGACCAGGGCCCCGGCGCGGCCGACGGCCTCCGCGACGCCCAGCACCTCGGGGTACAGCAGCGAGCGCCCGGGCACCAGGCCTCGGATGTTCGGGACGTCGAGGGCACGGCCCCAGCCGTCGAACACCCGCTGCCACTCGCGACCGGCGTCACCGCCGAGGAGCAGGATGGGACAGCTCGTCGCGGCGGCGACGCGGTCCGGGTGCGCGGTGGCCGGGATCTTGAGCCAGGTGTGCGCCGACGACGAGCCGAGGCCGCTCGAGATCGCGACCATCTGGACGAGCGCGTCCTCGGACGGGTCGAGCTCGCGCCTCCCGTCGGGGCCGGTGCGGTAGGGAAGCGGCTCGACCAGCGCCATGGTGCCCGCGTCCGCCAGCGCGGTCACGAGCCGGGCGACCGTCTCCAGGGTGCGCGGCACACGTGGGTCCGTGGGGTCGATCCGCAGCAGCGTCTTGCCTCCGTCGAGCCCCAGGGACACCACGTGCTCGGCGTCGTAGGCGGTGAGCCGGTCGTCCAGCTCCCACTGGGCTCCGACGATGCCGCCGCGGTTCATCGTGCCGACGGCCAGCCGGCCGTCCAGCGCCCCGAGGAGCGCGAGCTCCTCGAGGACGTCGGCGCTCCCCAGCACGCCGTCGACCCGAGGGTCGTCGAGGCCGGTCACGACCCTGTCGAGGAGCGAGTGCCGGTCCGCGGCGGCCATCGGGTCCTGCCCGATCGCCAGCTTGCCGCGCGCGGTGTGGTCGGCGGCGAGCAGCAGCATCCGGCCGTCGTCGCGGACGAGGGGGCGACGCCGCCGCTCCACGAGCGCCCTCCGGAACCGCTGGGGCTCGTGGACCCGCGCCTCGGTGAGGGCATGGAAGTCCCTGTCGCTCACCCTCTTCTCGTGCTCAGCCATGGCCGGCCACCCTCTCCGTGTCGGTTCTCGAGAGCGCCTCGAAGGCCTCCAGCTCGGGCAGGGTCGGCATCGCGTCGGCGCAGGTGAGCCGCGAGGTCACCAGGGCGCCGGCGGCATTCGCGAGCCGCCCGATCGTCGTGAGCGACCAGCCGCGCACCAGGCCGGTCGCGAGGGCACCACCGAACGCGTCGCCCGCGCCCGACCCGCAGCGCACCGCCACGGGGATCGGCTCGACGACGACTCGTTCCCGGTCCGAGGCGAGCAGGACTCCGTCGGCGCCCATCTTGACGACCGCCAGCGACACGCCCCGGGCGAGCAGGGCGTCGGCCGCCACGTGCGGCTCGGAGGAGCCGACAGCCATGGCGCACTCGACGCGGTTACCGATCACCACGCTCGAGAGCGCGATGGCTCGCGCCGCCGCGTCCGAGGCGGCTGCAGGGTCGGGCCACAGGTCCGACCGCAGGTCGAGGTCGAGCACGGTGTGGGGGCGGTGGGCCCGGCGCTGCAGCCACTGCATCGCGGTCACGGCTGTGCTCCCCGCAGCCAAGGTGCTTCCGCTGACCCACAGCACGCGGCACGCGGCGAGGACCTGCTCGTCGACGGCATCCGGCTCGACCGTGGTGTCCGGGGCGTCGGGGGCGCGCAGGAAGGTGATGGTCGGCTCGGCCGGGTCCTCCAGGGCCACGAGGACGACCGGGGTCCGGCCCCGCGGCCGGCGTGCGACGAAGCGGGTCTGGACGCCCAGCTGCGTGAGCTTGGCGAGCGCGTAGTCCCCCAGCGGGTCGTCGGCGACGGCGGTGACGAGCGCCGACCGCAGGCCGAGCCGGGCGCCGGCGACGGCGACGTTGGTCGGGCTGCCCCCGATCGACTTGACGAAGGTCTGCGGCTGCAGGAAGGAGGTGTGCGGCTCCTGGGCGTAGAGGTCGACGCTGATGCGGCCGACCGCCAGCAGGTCCAGTGGCGTGGTCGTCACGTGCCCTGCTCCAGCAGGGGCACGACGACCTCGTGCAGGTAGCGTACCGACGCCTCGACGCCCGTGACGGGGCCCTCCCCCGCTCCGGGGAGGGCTCCGGTGATGGCGGTGTCCTGCTCGATCACGTACCAGCCCTGGTAGCCCGCCTGCTCCAGGGCGAGCACGACGTCGGCGAGCGCCAGGTCACCCCGACCCAGGGGCGGGAAGAGCCCCGCCTGGACGCTGTGCATGATCGAGGTCGAGCGGTCGAGGAGGGCCGGCACCAGGTCCATCCGGACGTCCTTGAGGTGGACGTGCCCGACCCGGTCGGCGGCCCGGCGGGCGAAGTCCACCGGGTCGGTGCCACCGATCGCGAGGTGGCCGGTATCGAGGCACCAGTCCACGTCGCAGTCCTCGAGCACGCGCTCGACGTCGCGCGAGGTCTCGACCACCGTCTGCACGTGGGGGTGCAGCACCTGCCTCAGGCCGTGGTCGTCGCAGATCGTGTCGACGGCCGCCAGCATCCGCACGAGGTGCCGGTGCTCGTCGCGGTCCAGGGCGCGTGGCAGTGACCAGTCGTCGTCCATCACGGGGCAGGACACGAACGTCGTGGCCCCGGCGCGGCTGAAGAGGTCGGCGACCGCACGGGTGTGGGCCAGCGCCTCGTCACGGCGCGCCGGGTCGTGCAGGACCAGGGGTGTGAACCCCCCGATGAGGGACATCTCGTGGGTCGCGAGCACGGCGCGGATGTCGCCGGGCTGCGTCGGGAGGAACCCCGGAGCGCCGTACTCGGTGGCCACGATGCCCAGCTGGGTCATCTCGGTGAGCACCCTGTCGGTGGGGAGCACGTGCCCCCACCCGGGGACCTCGCAGATGCCCCAGGAGATCGGGGCCGAGGCAACGCGGTCGACGAACGCCACTCGGGCTCCTCATGCTGGAACGGTCCAGCACAGGCTCTCACACGACGCGCGAGCGGAGCAAGAGGTCGGTGGGCTCAGCCGCCGCCGGTCAGAGCCGCGCCCGGGAGGGGACGTTGTAGGGGGTGATGACGTTGATCTGGGACGGGATCGACTCGACCGGGCCGTCGATGGCGCCGTGCGCCTGCATGATGACGTGACAGGCCCGGAGCATGTCGTGGCGCAGGTCGTGGTGGAGCACCGCGGTGATCCTGCCGTCCTGGATCAGTGCCAGGTTGTCGCGGTCGAGGTCGTGGGCGACGAACACCCGGCAGGTCCGTCCGACCGAGTCGAAGGCGTCGAGGATGGCCTGGTTCCCGCCACCGATGGAGTAGACCCCGAAGATCTCCGGGTGGTCGCGCAGGATGCCGATCGTCGCGTCCCGCACGGTCGCGTCCAGGCCGTCGGTGTCGGTGGCCTCGACCAGGACCCGCCCGCCCGCCCGATCCCGCATGGCGGCGCGAAACCCCATCTCCCGCTCCTCCTCGCCCCGGAACGCGCTCCGGCTCAGGGCCATCAGGATGGCTTCGTCACCCCCCGGCAACCACTGGTCCATGAGGTATGCCGCGGTCGCGCCGGCCGCGCGGTTGTCGATCCCGACGTAGGCGACCCGCTGGCTCAGCGGGATGTCGGTGACCAGCGTGACGACGGGGATGCCGGCATCGTGCAGCCGCCCGATCGCCTCGCCGATCTCGGGCTCGTCGGGGGCCTTGAGGATGACGCCGCTCGACCCGCGGCGCCGGATGCCGTCCAGGGTCCTCACCAGCTCTCCGGGCCGCGCGGTCTCCCGGAAGTCGAACCGCGACCGCACCACCGCCGGCCGGAGCATCGGCAGCTCCAGCTCGAGCGCGGACTTCACGGCAGCCGAGAACCGGTCGGGCGTCTGCATCACGAGGTCGACGATGAACGTGCGGCCGGTCAGCCGGAGCTGGCTGCGCTGACGGTCGAGGTCGGCGATGGCCTGGGCGACGTTGGCGGCGGTGCTGGCGCGCACGCCCGGCCGCTTGTTGAGCACGCGGTCGACGGTCGCCTCGCTGAGCCCGGACTGACGGGCGATCTCCCGGATGGGGTAAGGGTGGGCCATGCCCTCATTCTGAGGGTTTTCTGACAGGTGCGCAACGCGACACCACGCTGGGTATAGCAGCCTGGCTCCCCGCACTCTCCGGATCATTGAGCAACCCGCTCCTCATGTGCCGCACGTCGATGATGGGTTAATGATGGGTCTGGGTGCCTTGACTGCCCTCAGGCAGTCCGTCACGCTGAACCAACGGAACGACGGTGCTGCGAACGAGTCGCGCGGCGGTCCGACGTCAATGTCGATGGAGGGAACCACCATGAACCTGCTGATCGGTGGCCGGTGGGCCGAGGCCGTGCAGGGCGCCCGCGAGGACGTGACCTCGCCGTTCGACGGGTCGGTCGTCGGGTCGGTGTCCCTCGCCGGCCTCGCTGACGTCGATGCCGCGCTCAGCGCGGCGACCGAGGGAGCCCGCGTGTGGCGCCGGACGCCCGCCCACCAGCGGATGCAGGTGCTGATGCGGGCCGCCACCCTCGCCGACGAGCGAGCCGAGGCGATCGCGCAGACGATCAGCGCCGAGGCCGGCAAGGCCATCACCGAGGCCCGCGGCGAGGCATCCCGCTCGGGTGAGCTGATCCGGCTTGCGGCGTTCGAGGGCACCCAGCTCTACGGCGACTCGCTGCCGCTGGACGCCAACCCGGGGACGGGTTTCGACAAGGTGGGGTTCACCGTCCGCCAGCCGGTCGGGGTCGTCGTGGCGATCACGCCGTTCAACTACCCCTCGCTGCTGGTCCTGCACAAGGTCGCGCCGGCTCTGGCCGCGGGGAACGCCGTGGTCCTCAAGCCGGCACGCACCACCCCGTTGACCGCCTTGGCCCTCGCCTCCTGCTTCGTCGACGCAGGGCTGCCCGAGGGCGTGCTGTCCGTGCTCACGGGCGCCGGAGGCGAGCTGGGTGACGCGCTGGTCGCCGACCCGCGGGTCGACAAGATCTCGTTCACCGGCTCCACGCTCACCGGCACCCGGATCACGGAGCGCGCCGGGGTGAAGAAGCTCTCCCTCGAGCTGGGCGCGTCCTGCCCCGTGGTCGTGCTGCCCGACGCGGACGTCGACGCGGCCGCCGCCGCGGTCGCCCTGGGCGGCTTCGTCAACGCGGGGCAGGTCTGCATCTCGGTGCAGCGGGTCATCACCCACCCGAGCATCGCCGGAGACTTCCTCGACGCCCTCGTGCCCCGGGTGCGACAGATCAGCACCGGGGACCCGGGTGCCAGCGACACCCGCATGGGGACCCTGATCACCCCCCAGGAGGCGGAGCGGGTCGAGCGGTCGATCCACGCCGCCGTGCAGGACGGAGCCACCCTCCTGACCGGCGGGGAGCGCGACGGCGCCGTCCTGACCCCGGCCGTCGTCTCCGACGTCGACCCCGCGTCCCCCTTCAGCCAGGACGAGCTGTTCGGCCCGGCCGTCGCGGTGTCGACGGCCGAGGACTGGCAGTCGGCCATCGCGCAGGCCAACGGCACGGCATACGGACTGGGCGCGGGCATCTTCACCTCCGACGTCTCGGGTGCGGTGCGGGCCATCCGCGAGATCGACGCCGGGACCATCCACCTCAACTGGACCCCGCTGTGGCGGGCCGACCTCATGCCCTACGGCGGCCTCAAGGGCAGCGGCATCGGCAAGGAGGGCCCACGGTCCGCCGTCGCCGAGATGACCGACGTCAAGACCGTCATCCTGCACGGCCGTCCCTGGTAGACCGCACGCTCCCCACGGACCTCCCGACCTCATCCCACCCACCAGAAAGGGCCCGGACGATGACCACCGCTCCGACCATCCGACTGACCGTCGCCCAAGCCGTCGTGACCTACCTGACCCGGCAGTACTCCGTGGCCGACGGCGAGCGCCGCCGACTCATCCCGGCCACGCTCGGCATCTTCGGCCACGGCAACGTGGCCGGCCTGGGCCAGGCCCTGGACCAGCTGAGCGAGACGATGCCGTTCGTCCAGGGGCGCAACGAGCAGGCTCTGGTCCATGCCGCGGTGGGGTTCGCCAAGCACTCCCGGCGACGCGCGACCCTCGCCGTCACGGCATCCATCGGCCCGGGCGCGACGAACATGGCGACCGGCGCGGCGCTGGCCACGATCAACCGGCTCCCCGTGCTGTTGCTGCCGGGTGACACCTACGCCACCCGGCACCAGGGCCCGGTGCTGCAGCAGCTGCAGCACCCGGTGGACCGCGACCTGACCGTCAACGACGTCTTCCGGCCGATCAGCCGGTTCTTCGACCGGATCACCCGCCCCGAGCAGCTGCTGACCGCCCTGCCCGCGGCGATGCGCACCCTGGTCGACCCCGTCGAGACCGGCGCCGTCGTGCTGTCCCTGCCGCAGGACGTGCAGTCGCACGCGTACGACTTCCCCGCCGAGTTCTTCGCCGAGCGCGACTGGGTGGTCCGCCGGCCGGCCCCGGATGCCGACGAGGTGGCCACGGTCGCGGCGCTGCTCGCCTCGGCGAGGAAGCCGATGATCATCGCCGGTGGGGGCGTCGTCCACTCCGACGCCACCGCCGAGCTCGAGGCGCTCGCGGCAGCCATCGGCGCTCCCGTGGCCGAGACCTTCGGCGGCAAGGGTGCGGTGCAGACCGCCGCCTGGTGGCAGGTGGGCGGCATCGGGCTGGAGGGGACCCCAGCCACCAACACCCTGGCCAACGAGGCCGACGTCGTCCTCACGGTCGGCTCCCGGCTCACCGACTTCGCCACCGGCTCGCACTCGATCTTCGCCAACCCGGACGTGCGGTTCGCCAGCCTCAACGTCAACGTCCACGACGCCGACCGCCTGGGTGCCAGCGGGATCGTCAGCGACGCCAAGCGCGGGCTGGCCGCCCTCACCGAGGCCGTCGCCGGGCTCGACGTGCAGGCGGACCCCCAGTGGCGGGCGCGCGTCGAGGAGCTCGCCGACGCCTGGGCCATCGAGCGCGCCGACGCCCTCGACCCGGACCAGCCGTTCGACAAGTCCGCGGTCGACGCCGACTCCGACGTCGTGACCACCACCGATGCCGTGCTGACCCAGGGCCAGCTCATCGGGGTCCTCCAGGAGCACGCCCAGCCCGATGACGTCATCGTCGCCGCGGCCGGCGGCCCGCCCGGGGACCTGCAGAAGGTCTGGGACGCGACCGGTGGTCGGACCTGCCACCTGGAGTTCGGGTTCTCCTGCATGGGCTACGAGATCCCGGCCGCGATGGGGGTGCGGATGGCGCACCCCGACCCCACCGCTCGGGTCACCGCCTTCCTGGGCGACGGCACCTTCCTCATGAACCCGACCGAGCTGGTCACCGCGGCACAGGAGGGCCTGCCGATCACCGTCGTGATCCCCGAGAACCACGGGTTCCAGGTGATCCACCGGCTGCAGATGTTCCGCAGCGGTCGGGAGTTCGGCAACGAGTTCCGCTACCGCACCGAGCCGCTGGAGCTCGCGGACGTCGCCCTGGTGCAGGGGGCGGCGCGACTGAGCGGCGACTACCTCTCCATCGACCTGGTGCAGGTCGCCGCCGGTCTCGGTGCCAGGGCGCTGCGTGCCGGCAATGCCAACGAGCTGCGCGCGGCCCTGGCCGACACCAGAGGGCACCGGGGCACCGTCGTCATCGTCGTGCCGGTCATCCCCCACGCCGACCTCCCCGGTGCGGGCGTGTGGTGGGACGTCGCCCCGGCCGAGGTCTCCGAGGTCGCCACGGTGCCGCCGCTGCGGGCCGAGTACGAGCACGACCGCCGCACCCAGCGGTGGTTCGGATGAGTGCCTCGCTGCCCGGCCCGCTGGACCACGGGGGGCTGGCCCGGGCCGTGCGCGGCGGGGCGGCCTCCCTGGGAACGTTCCTCGGCACGGCATCCGCCGTCACCGCCGAGGTCTGCGCCGCCGCCGGGTTCGACTGGGTGCTGCTCGACCTCGAGCACGGAGCGGGCGGCGAGGAGCAGGTGCGTGGCGTCGTGCCCGCCGCCGGCGCGTACGGCGTGCCCACCGTGGTGCGCGTCGAGACCGACGCCCGCATCCGGGTGGGCCGCGTCCTCGACGGCGGCGCGGCCGGCGTCATGCTGCCCCGGATGGAGAGCGCGGCTCAGGTGAGCGAGGCGCTCACGCACCTGCGGTTCCCGCCCCGGGGGGACCGGGGGGTCGCGACCTACAACCGGGCCTGCCGCTTCGGGCTCGACCCCGGCGCGCTGGACCGGGCCGACGACGAGGTCCTCGTCGTGGTCCAGATCGAGTCGGCCGCAGCCGTGGCGGCAGCGGACGAGATCGCCGCGCTCGACGGCGTCGACGTCCTCTTCGTGGGCCCCCGCGACCTCAGCCACGACCTCGGTGTGCCCGGGGACGTCACCGCACCCGCCTTCGTCGCGGCGCTCGAGACGGTGCTGGCCGCCGGTCGACGGCACGGCACGGCATCCGGCCTGCTCGTCAACGACGGCGCCGCGGCCGCGCAGCGCCTCGACCAGGGCTGGCGCTTCGTGGCCATCGGGTCCGACTCCACCCTCCTGGCCGCCGCCGCCCGGGCGGCGCTCGACCGGGCTCGCCAGTAGCCCTCCCCTCCACCGCCTCCTCTCCAGAAAGCGACATCGTCATGGTTGGACACCTCACCGACAAGGGCACCACCGAGCTGGGCGTGGGCCTGATCAGCGTCGGCTGGATGGGCAAGCTGCACAGCCGCGCCTACCAGGCGGTGCCCCTGGTCTACCCGGAGCTGAACATCCGCCCCCGGCTGGTGCACGCCGCCGACACCGCACCCGACCGGGTCGACTACGCCCGCGACGTGCTGGGCTACGAGCGCGGGAGCCTCGACTACCACGCGGTGCTCGAGGACCCCGAGGTCGATGTCGTCTCGATCTGCGCCCCCAACCTGCTGCACCGTGAGATCGGCATCGCCGCCGCCGAGGCCGGCAAGCCGTTCTGGATCGAGAAGCCCGTCGGGCGCGACGCGGTGGACACGGCCGCGGTTGCCACGGCGGCCGCCGCCGCGGGTGTGACGACCTCCATCGGGTACAACTACCGGCACGCGCCCGCCGTGGAGCGCATCCGCGAGCTCATCGCGAACGGCGAGCTGGGCCGCATCACCAACGTGCGCGCGGTCTTCTTCAACGGCTACGCCTCCGAGCCCAACGGGGCCCTGTCCTGGCGCTTCAAGAAGGACCTCGCCGGCAGCGGTGCCCTCGGCGACCTGCTCAGCCACGTCGTCGACCTCATGCAGTACGTCGTCGGGCCGATCACCGACGTCAGCGGCCTGCTGTCGACGGTGATCCGGCAGCGCCCCATCCTGCCGATGGGCCAGGCCACCCACTTCGCGGTCATCGAGGGCGGCGAGCTCGGCGAGGTCGAGAACGACGACTACGCGGCGGCCCTGGTGCGGTTCGCCGCCGACTCGCCCGGCGCCGGCGCCGTCGGCACCCTCGAGGCCTCCCGGGTCATCGTCGGCCCCCAGTGCGGGCTGGCGTTCGAGGTCTACGGCACGGAGGGTTCCGCGTCCTGGAACTTCGAGCAGATGAACGAGCTCAGGCTGGCCATCGGCCGCACCGGCCCCACCCAGGGCTACACCACCATCCTCGGGAACGCGTCCCAGGGCGACTACGCGGCGTTCCAGCCGGGACCGGGCAACAGCCTGGGCTACGACGACCTCAAGGTGGTCGAGGCCAAGAAGTTCCTCGTGGCGGTCACCGGCGGGGAGCAGCGCAACTCCACCATCGAGGAGGCCCTCGCCGACGCCGAGGTCATCGCCGCCGCAGCCGCCTCGGCCGTCGACGGGCAGTGGCACCGGGTGCCGCAGGTACCGCGCGCCACCTTCGGACACACCCCGCACCCGGTGGTCACCCGTGCCTGAGGTCGCGGAGCTGCCGGTCGTGGTCGGCCTCGGCGCCGTCGACCCGGGCCTCGTGGCCCCGGTGCTCGACGGCCGCTGCCGGTTCGTCGCCGACCCGACCGAGGCCGACCTGGCGCAGGCTCAGGGTGCCATCGCCCGTGCGGATGCCGTGGTCGACCGCGAGCTCCTCTCCCGCGCGAGGCGGCTGCGCGTCGTGGCACGCACCGGCGTCGGCGTCGAGAAGGTCGACCTGGATGCCGTGACGGCTCGCGGGATCGCGGTGGTCGTCACCCCCGGCGCCGGCACCACGGCCGTCGCCGAGGGCGCCATCGCCATGGCCATGCACCTCGTCAAGCGGTTCGGCCGGCTCACCACGCTGGTGCGGTCGGGCCGGTGGGGCGACCGGGGCACCGTAGCGGTCGGTGACCTGGCCGGCGCGGTGCTCGGGGTCGTGGGCTTCGGGCGGATCGGGCAGAAGGCCGCGACGCTGGGCGCCGCCCTGGGCATGGACGTCCTGGCCTACGACCCGGTCAGCGACCCACCGGCCGAGGTGCGCTGCGCCGACCTGCTCGAGCTGGTCACCCGCAGCGACGTGGTCACCCTGCACCTGCCGCTGCTCGAGACCACCCGGCACCTGGTCGGCGCCGAGCTGCTCCGCCACGTGAAGCCGGGCGCCGTGCTCGTCAACTGCGGCCGTGGCGCCCTCATCGACATGGACGCCGTGCACGCCGCGCTGCTCGACGGCCGGCTCGGCGGAGTCGGGCTCGACGTGTTCGACCCCGAGCCCCCGCGGCACCACCCGCTGTTCGACCACCCCGACGTCGTGCTCACCCCCCACCTCATGGGTCTGAGCCGTCAGGCCACCTCGGCGACCTTCCTCGACGCCGCTCGGGGTGTCCTCGCCGTGCTCGAGGGCCGGCACCCGGCGGCCGTGGCCAACCCCGGCTGGGCCCACGGGTCCATGACCACCACGACGGAGGACCTGACATGAAGGACCTGCTGACGGGGAAGGTGCTGCTGGTCAGCGGTGGTACCCAGGGCCTGGGGGCCGGCATCGCGAGGGCTGCCGTCCGGGAGGGCGCGGCCGTGGTGGTGTCCGGCCGCAACGCCGGGCACGGGGAGCAGGTCGCCGCCGAGCTGCGGGCCACCGGGGCCGAGGCGTCCTTCGTCCGCACCGACATCAGCGAGGTGGCCCAGGCGCAGGGCGCCGTGGCCGCCACCGTCGACCGGCACGGCCGCATCGACGCCCTGGTCAACGCCGCCGGACTGACGACGCGCGGCACCATGCTCGACACGACGCCCGAGCTGTTCGACCAGCACGTCGCCGTGAACCTGCGCGGCCCGTTCTTCCTGATGCAGGCCGCGATCGCCGACATGGTGCGCCGGGGCGCACCCGGAAGCATCGTCAACGTCCTGTCCATCGACTCGCACGGCGGGCAGGCGATCCTCGCGCCGTACGTCGCGGCGAAGGCGGGCCTGGCGGGCGCGACCAAGAACGCCGCCCACGCCCACCGGTGGGACCGGATCCGGATCAACGGCCTGAACATGGGCTGGTCTGCCACCGACGGCGAGAACGCGACCCAGCAGCAGACCCACGGTGCCGGTGCCGACTGGCAGGAGCAGGCCGGGGCGACGCTCCCCATGGGCAAGCTGGGCCAGGTCGACGAGATCGCCGACTTCGTCGTCTTCCTCCTCTCCGACCGCAGCGGCGTGGTCACCGGGTCGCTCATCGACTGGGACCAGAACGTCATCGGTGGCCTCGGATGAGGCGACCACCCCAGGCCGCTCCGGCCACCGCCCCCTGTCCCTGAACGAGCACCGCCCGGTGCAGATCGACGAGGTCCGACCATCATGACCATCCCCACCCAGCCCGCCGGCACCCCCATGGCCAGGCCCGCCAGCAGCCGGATCGCCGGCGCCCCGATCTCCTGGGGCGTGTGCGAGGTCCCCAACTGGGGCCACCAGCTGACCCCGGAGCGAGTGCTCGCCGAGATGCAGCAGGTGGGCCTCTCGGCCACCGAGCTCGGCCCGGACGGCTTCCTGCCCGCCGACCCGGAGCAGATGGCCACGGTGCTCGCCGGCCACGAGCTGACCGCGGTCGGCGGCTTCACCCCGGTGCTGATGCACCAGCCCGGTCACGACCCGCTCCCCGAGATCAGCCGGATCCTCGCCGGCTACGACGCCACCCACGCCGAGGTGCTCGTGCTGTCGGCGGTGTCCGGGCTCGACGGCTACGACACCCGGCCGACCCTCGACGAGGACGGGTGGCGGCGCCTGCTCGACACCCTCGACCGGATCAGCCGACTCGCGGCCGAGCACGGGGTGCGAGCGGTGCTCCACCCGCACGTGGGCACCATGGTCGAGACCGGCCCCGACGTGCAGCGGGTGCTGGAGGGGTCGTCGATCTCCCTGTGCCTCGACACCGGCCACCTGCTCATCGGTGGCACCGACCCGGCCGAGCTCACCCGCCAGTCGCCGGAGCGGATCGCCCACACCCACCTCAAGGACGTCGACAGCACCGTCGCCGACAAGGTGCGGGCCGGGCGGCTCACCTACACCGAGGGCGTCGTGCAGGGCATGTACCGTCCGTTGGGGACGGGCGACGTCGACGTCGCCGGCATCGTGACGACGCTGGAGGGCCACGGCTACCAGGGGTGGTACACCCTGGAGCAGGACACCATCCTCACCGAGGAGCCCCGCGGCGAGGGGCCGGTGCACGACGTGCGGATCAGCGCCGACCACGTGCGAGCCCTGGTCGCCGCCACGACGGCATCCGAGTAAGGACCGGCAGACATGGAACCGTTGCGGCTGGGCATCCTCGGGGCCGCGCGCATCACCGACCTGGCCCTGGTCAAACCGTCGAAGGTCACCGGCACCCGGCTCGTGGCCGTGGCGGCCCGCGAGCCGGCGCGGGCCACCGCGTTCGCGCAGGCGCACGGTGTCGAGAAGGTGCACGAGACCTACCAGGACGTCATCGACGACCCCGACGTCGAGGCGGTGTACAACCCGCTGGCCAACAGCCTGCACGGGCCCTGGAACAAGGCCATCCTGGCCGCGGGGAAGCACGTCCTCACCGAGAAGCCGTCCGCCAGCAACGCGGCCGAGGCCGCGGAGGTCGCGGAAGTCGCGGGCGGCACCGACCGCCAGTTCTTCGAGGGGTTCCACTACCTCTGGCACCCGCTGGTGGCACGGCTGCACGCCATCCTCGCCAGCGGAGAGCTCGGCGAGCTGCGGCACGTCGAGACGGTGATGGACATGCCGGCCCCCGCCGCGAGCGACCCCCGGTGGTCGCTCGAGCTCGCCGGCGGTGCCCTGATGGACCTCGGCTGCTACAGCCTGCACACGATGCGGCTGCTCGCCCCGGTCCTCGGCGGTGAGCCGACCCTCGTCAGCGCGCGTGCCGGTGAACGCGAGGGCCACCCGGGCGTCGACGAGTGGCTCTCCGCCGAGCTGGAGTTCCCCAACGGCGTCACCGGCAGCGCCGGCTGCACCATGGCCGCCGACCACCACCGGATGAGCCACCGCCTGGTCGGCACGGCCGGCGAGGCGGTCATCACGGACTTCGTCAACCCGCACCTGGACGACCGGCTCGTCGTCACGACCGAGGCTGGCACGCGCACGGAGCACCTGGGCACCCGCTCGTCCTACACCTACCAGCTCGAGGCCTTCACGACGGCGGTCCGCACGGGCGTGCCGGCCCCGGCCCCCGTCGACGCGGCCGAGGCGGTGCGCACGATGCGCCTCATCGACCAGTGCTACGAGGCGAGCGGGATGCAGCCGCGACCTCGCCACTGATCGTCCACCCCCTGTTCCCGACACCCTGGAGACGGACCACGCCATGCCGCAGAACACCCCCGACGAGCTGATGGCCACGTGCTGGAGCTCGGCCGGTGACGCCGCCTCGGACCGCGCCGACCTGCGCAGCCCACTCCCGCTGCGCCGGCGGGTCGAGGCCGCCTCGGCCGCCGGCTTCACGGGCTTCGGCCTGCTGAGCGACGACCTGCCCGCCGCGGTGGCGACCTACGGGTATGCCGGCATCCGCAGCATGCTGGCCGACAACGGCATCGTGCACCTCGAGCTCGAGAGCATCCCGTACTGGTGGGACACCGGCGCCCACCGCGCCGAGTCCGACGGGGTTCGGCATCTGCTGCTGGAGGCAGCCGAAGCACTGCACCCGCGCCACCTCAAGGTGACGCCCGACGGCGACGACGCCCCGTGGGACCGCGGGGTGTGGGCCGCGAGGTTCGCGGAGCTCGCGGCCCAGGCGCAGGGCGTCGGGGCACGCCTGGGGATCGAGTTCTTCCCCTGGTCCAACATCGGCTCGCTGCGCGAGGGCCTGCGGCTCGTCGAGGATGCCGGTCACGAGGCGGGCGGTGTCATCATCGACACCTGGCACATCGCCCGGGCCGGCACCCCGGCATCCGACCTCGCCTCGGTGCCACTGCACCGCATCATCGGGGTGGAGCTCGACGACGCCGACGAGGAGGTGGTCGGGACGCTGTTCGAGGACACCGTCCACCGTCGGCGCTACTGCGGCGAGGGCTCGTTCGACCTCACCGGCATGGTCGCCGCCCTGCGCACCGCCGGGTGGACCGGGCCCTGGGGGGTCGAGATCCTGTCCGACGAGCACCGGTCCGTGCCGGTGGAGGCTGCCCTCGCCCGTGCCGCCGACAGCGCCCGCGACGTCCTCGTGCGCGCGGGGGGCTGAGCGGCAGGAATCTTCGTCGCGCGCCCGGGCCCCCGGCATCCGCGGTGGATGCCGGGGGCCGGGGGCCGGGGCGACCGCCGAGCGGCGGTCGGCCGCTCAGACGTTCTGCGGGAAGCCGAGCTCGATGCCACCATGGCTGGGGTCCAGCCAGCGGGAGGTGACCACCTTGCCGCGGGTGAAGAAGTGCACGCCCTCCATGCCGTGGGCGTGGGTGTCGCCGAAGAGGCTGCTCTTCCAGCCACCGAAGGAGTAGTAGGCCATCGGCACCGGGATCGGCACGTTGATGCCGACCATGCCGACCTCGACCTCGTTCTGGAAGCGCCGGGCGGCGCCGCCGTCGTTGGTGAAGATGGCCGTGCCGTTGCCGTAGGGGTTGGAGTTGATGAGCTCCAGGGCCTCGTCGTAGGTCTTGGCCCGCACGACGGAGAGCACCGGGCCGAAGATCTCGTCGCGGTAGACCGACATCTCCTTCGTGACGTGGTCGAAGAGCGTCGGCCGGAGGAAGTAGCCCTCGCCGTCGGCGTCGACGTCACCCTCGCGACCGTCGACGACGAGCGTGGCGCCGTCCTCGACGCCGGAGTCGAGGTAGGACGTCACCTTGTCGCGGTGCTGGGCCGTGACGAGCGGGCCCATGTCGCAGCCGCGGGTGCCGTCGCCGGTGACGAGCTTGCCCATCCGGTCCTTGATCTTCTCGACGAGGTCGTCGGCGATGGGCTCCACCGCGACGAGGGCCGAGATGGCCATGCACCGCTCGCCCGCGGAGCCGAAGCCGGCGTTGACCGCGGCGTCGGCCGCGAGGTCGAGGTCGGCGTCCGGCAGGACGATCATGTGGTTCTTCGCGCCTCCGAGGGCCTGGACCCGCTTGCCGTGGGTCGTCCCCGTCTCGTAGACGTACCGCGCGATCGGCGTGGAGCCGACGAAGGACACGGACTTGACGTCGGGGTGGGTGAGGAGCGCGTCGACGGCCTCCTTGTCGCCGTTGACGACGTTCATGACGCCGTCGGGCAGGCCCGCCTCGGTCCACAGCTTCGCGATGGCGATCGCGGCCGAGGGGTCCTTCTCGCTCGGCTTGAGCACGACCGCGTTGCCGCAGGCGATCGCGATGGGGACGAACCACATCGGGACCATCGCGGGGAAGTTGAACGGGCTGATGACGGCCACCACGCCGAGGCTCTGGCGGATCGAGTAGACGTCGACCTTGGTCGACGCGTTCTCGGTGAACCCGCCCTTGAGCAGCTGCGGGATGCCGCAGGCGAACTCGGCGACCTCGAGGCCTCGGGTCACCTCGCCGAGGGCGTCGGAGAGGACCTTGCCGTGCTCGGCGGTGATGAGGGCGGCGATGTCCTCCTTGCGCTCGTTGAGGAGCTCGCGGAAGCGGAACAGCACCTGGGTGCGCTTGGTCAGCGAGATGTTGCCCCACTCCTCGGACCAGGCCTTCTTGGCGCCGGCGACGATCTCGCCGACGAGGTCGGTGGACGCGAGGTCGAGGACGCCGGTCTGCTCGCCCGTGGCGGGGTTGAACACCGGGCTGGTGCGCTCGGCGGAACCCTCCCAGGGTGCGCCGTTGACGAGGTGGGTGATGCGGGTCGGTGTGGTGGTCACGGGGTTCGGTCCTTGTCCTGAGGTGGGGGTTTCGGTGTCTCTACTGGCTGTGGTCGACGGGACGCCTGGGCCCGGCGACTGGTGGGCGACGGCGTCAGTGGGCCGCCACCGGTGACATGCCGGCGATGTCGGCAAGCTGGACGGGGGCGCCGGTCGCCATCGAGCGCGCACACGCCTCGGCGGTCCGGAACGCCTGGAGTGCGTCGGCGACGGTGCAGGGGCTCGGTGCGGTGCCCCGTGCGACGTCGACGAACGCGGTGAGCTCGGCGACGTAGGCCGGGAGGAACCGCTCCATGAAGGACCAGTGCCGCGGCCCGGGCGGCCACTCGACCCCGGGCTCGGCCGAGGTCACCGCCAGGGTCGTGTCGTGCCCGACGCCGAGCGTCCCCTTGGAGCCGTGGACCTCCAGGCGGATGTCGTGCCCGGCCCCGTTGTAGCGCGTCGCCGTGACCGCGACGAGCGTGTCGTCGTCGAGCACGAGCGTCGCGGCTGCCGTGTCGACGTCGCCTGCCTCGGTGAAGAACTTCTCGCCCTTGTTGGCGCCCACGGCGAAGACCGTCGACACCTCGCGACCGGTCACGAACCTCAGGATGTCGAAGTCGTGGACGCTGCAGTCACGGAAGAGCCCGCCGGACGTCGGCAGGTATGCCGCGTGCGGCGGTGCCTGGTCCATCGTCGCGGCCCGCACGGTGTGGATGAAGCCGAGCTCGCCCGACGCCACGGCCTCCTGGGCGCGGCGGTAGCCGGCGTCGAAGCGGCGCTGGAACCCGATGTGCACCGGCACCCCGCTGGTTCGCTCCAGCCCGGCGAGGGAGATCGTGCGCTCGAGGTCGAGCGCGACCGGCTTCTCGCAGAACGTCGGGATGCCGCGCTCGACGGCCGCCTCGATGAGGTCCGCGTGCGCTGCCGTCCCCGCCGTGATGACGAAGGCGTCGAGGCCGGAGGCCAGGAGCTCGTCGATGGTCGCCGCCGAGCCGACACCCAGCTCGTCGGCCACCCCTGCGGCGAGGTCGGCGTCGAGGTCGGCGAGGACGAGCTCGTCGACACCGTCGAGGGTGCTCAGCGTCTTCGCGTGGAAGGCGCCGATCCGGCCGGTGCCGGCGAGTCCGATGCGCATGGGGGCCTTTCAGGGACGGGGGTTCACGAGTGAGGGTCAGGGTGCGGTTCGGGAGTGCTGGGTGCCGAAGGGCAGGCGGGGGTCGGGCTCCTGGTGCTCCCAGGCCTCCCGCACCCACTCGTGCGCCGGGTCGTAGCAGATGAGCCACGTGCGCTCGGCGCCCGGCCCGGCCATGACGTTGAGGTAGTAGAGGTCCGCGTCGGGGGCGGCGATCGCCGGCCCGTGCCAGCCGTGCGGCACGAGGACGACGTCGCCGGTGCGGACCTCGGCGAGCGCGTCGATGGGCCGCTCTGCGGTGCCGTAGACGCGCTGGTAGCCCACGGCATCCGTGCCGCGGTCGTCGGTCGACCGCGTCTCGAACCAGTAGATCTCCTCGAGCGCGGCCTCCACCCCGGGCCGCTCGGTGTCGTGCTTGTGCGGCGGCCACGAGCTCCAGTTGCCGGCCGGCGTGAGGACCTCGCAGGCGATCATCCGCTGGGCGTCGAGGACGCCCGGGACGCCGAAGTTGCGGACCTCGCGGCACGCGATGCCGGCGCCGCGCAGCTCGACCGGCACCTCGTCGGCCGCGAGGTGGCGGGCCGGCGACGCGCCGGCGGTTGTGGTCGTGGCAAGGCAGACCGCGACCCGCGAGGCGGCCTCGGGGCCGAGGTCGCTGGGTGCGACGAGCCGCAGGGTCGTGCCCGGCGGGGCGTAGGCGACGTCGGTGGGGCCCGCGAAGACCCCGGTGCGCCCGGCGAGCTGGAACGACACGACCTCGCCGTCTCCCACGACGTCGACCCGAAGGCCACCCGACAGGGGCACGACGACCGCCTCCACGCCGGTGAGCGGCAGCTCGACGACGTCTCCGCCCCTCAGGGTCGCCGTGCGCAGCCCGGTGTGGTTCCACCCCTCGAGGGAGGTGTCGACGACGCAGTCCCAGGGCCCGTCGGACAGGCTGCCCGCGGGGTGGCACCACGTCGTGTTGTCCTGGCCGAGGCTCATCGCCGGCCTCCTCCGTGCACGAGCTGCGCCGCGGTGTCGACCGCGCCGGCGACGTCGCCGTCGGGCGGGTAGAGCAGCGCGCGGCCCACCACCAGCCCCGCGGCGGACGGGCAGGTCAGGGCCGCGCCCCACGTGGCGTACGTCGCCTCGGGGTCGCCGGTCGGGTCACCGCCGAGGAGCAGGCACGGGAGGGTCGTCGACTCGAGCACGCGCTCCATGTCCTCCACGACCGGCAGCTTGAGCCACGTGTGCGCGCTCGTCGCCCCCAGCCCGGACGCGACGGCGATCGACGAGATGACGGAGTCCGGGTCGAGGAGGTTCTCGACCCGGTTCGGCGCGTGCCGCACGGTGATGAACGGCTCCACCATCGCCATGAGGCCCTGCGCGGCCAGCGCGCTGACGGCGTCGCCGCTCGCCTCCAAGGTGGCCGCGGTGCCGGCGTCCTCGAGGCAGATGCGGGTCAGCATCTTCCCCCCGTCGAGGCCGAGCTGGGCGATGGTCGGTGCGTCGAATGCCGTGAACCGGTCGTCGAGCTCGAAGACCGAGCCCTGCAGGCCACCGCGGTTCATCGACCCGATGACGAGCCGGTCGTCGAGGAGGCCGGCGAGGAGGAGGTCCTCGAGCACGTCGGGTGTGCCGAGCACCCCGTCGACCCCGGGGCGCGACAGCGCCGTCGCGAGCCGCTCGAGGAGGTCGGGACGGCTCGCCATCGCGGCCCGGTCACCACGGACGGCGAGCGCGCCACGGGCCGGGTGGTCGGCGGCGATGACGAGGAGCCGCCCGTCGGCGGGGATGCCGGTGAAGGGGCGACGCGCCGCCCACGCCTCGGCGACGGCCTCCGGCTCCCGGATGCGGCGCGCGGTGAGGGCGCCGGTGTCGACGAGGCGGCTCATGCGTGGCCCTCCCTCAGTGCCTCCAGGACCTCGGCCTCGAGGGGCATGGCGGTGGAGCACTCGAGCCGCGAGGCGACGATGGCGCCGCACGTGCTCGCGAAGCGGATCGTCCGCTCGAGGTCCCAGCCCTCGAGCAGGCCGTGGCAGATGCCGCCGCCGAAGGCGTCGCCCGCACCGAGTCCGTTCGCCACCACGACGGGGGTGGGCGGCACCTCGACGCGCTGCCCGTCGGCGGACATCGCGAGGACGCCCTTGGGTCCCTGCTTGACGACGGCGATCTCGACGCCGCGGTCGAGCAGGGCGCGTGCCGCGGCATCCGGCTCGTCGGTGCCCACGGCCACCCGGCACTCCTCGAGGTTGCCGATCGCGACGGTGCTGGCCTCCAGGGCCTCGACCGCCGCCCGGCTCGCCTCGGACTCGGCCCGCCAGAACTGGGGTCGGTAGTCGAGGTCGATGACGGTGTGCGTCCGGCGCTCGCGCAGGCCCCACGCCGTCGCGTGCGCACTGCGGCTCGGCTCGGCCGAGAGCCCCGTGAGCGTGGCCCAGAAGAGCCTGCTCTCGCGGACGGCGAACGGCGGGATCTCCTCGGGGCTGACCCGGAGGTCGGGTGCCTGGGGGTAGCGGTAGAAGTAGAGCGGGAAGTGGTCGGGCGGGAAGATCTCGCAGAACGTCACCGGGGTGGGCAGCGAGGGGTCGATGGTGACGTTGGTCGGGTCCACCCCGAGCTCGTCGAGGGCCCGCCGCACGAACCGGCCGAACGGGTCGTTGCCCGTGCGGCTCACGAGGGCGGAGGTGTGGCCGAGCCGCGCGACCGCCACGGCGACGTTGCCGGCGCTCCCGCCGAGGAACTTGCCGAAGGTCGTGACGTCCTCGAGGCCCTTCCCCGCCTGCATCGGGTAGAGGTCGACCCCCACCCTGCCGATCACGAGCACGTCGAAGGAGCGCGTCGGGGCCATGGTCTCCTCCTCGTGACGGGTCGGTCGCGGTGTGTTGGGAACAGGCTGCCAAACCCGACCCACCTCTGTCAACATTTGTTAGGACATTTGATCGTCAGCACTCATTACAACACCTGACATATACTCCTCCCCGTGACTCCCATCGCCGTGGTCATCGACCGCACCAGTCCCGTGCCGCTCTACCACCAGCTCGCGGAGCAGCTGACCGCGGCCATCGAGGACGGCACCCTCAAGCCCGGCGACCCGTTCGAGAACGAGCTGGCCCTCGCCGAACGCCTGGAGCTCTCCCGCCCCACCGTGCGTCGCGCCATCGCCGAGCTCGTCGGCCGGGGCCTGCTCGTGCGCCGCCGCGGGGTGGGCACGACCGTGGCCAGCCAGGTCATCCACCGCCGCGACGAGCTGACGAGCCTCTACGACGAGATGGTGCGCCGGGGCCAGGAGCCGCGCACCGAGGTCCTGACGTTCGAGGCCGACGCCCACGCCCCGAGGGCGGCGTCGGCCCTCGGCCTGCCGGCAGACACCCCGCTGCTCAGCGTCGAGCGCCTGCGGTTGACGGGCGACACGCCGACAGCGCTCATGCACAACTGGCTCCCGCCCCAGTACGCGGACATCTCCGCCGGCGACCTCGAGGCCCACAGCCTCTACGCCCTCCTCCGGACCCGTGGGGTCCGCCCCGTCATCGCCCACCAGACCATCGGGGCACGCCGGCCGGCAGCCCGCGAGCGCCGCCTGCTCAAGCTCTCCTCGGGGGACCCCCTGCTCACGATGTCGCGCCGTGCGTATGCCGCGGACGGGTCCGCCGTCGAGTACGGCGAGCACTGCTACCGCTACGACCAGTACGCGTTCGACGTCACGGTGCACGACCGCTGAGAGGGTCCGGCTCGGGGCTTCCCTTGGTGGACATCAGACGCTACAGTCCTAATGTCCTAACATTCCATCATTGAGAGACCCGGCCCGGTCGCGGGTCGCGGATCGAGGAGGATCCCGACGTGAAGATCGCGCAGGACCCGACGCCGTTCCACCACGAGCACGAGCTGCTCGACCTCCCCGGCGTCGTCGCGGACCTCGGCTACGAGTACATCCAGCTGACCCCCCACCGGGACCTCGTCCCGTTCTTCCGCCACCCCAAGGCGGACGACGCCCTGGTGCGCTCCCTCAGGAAGGCCTGCGACGACGCCGGGGTGGGCATCGCCTCCCTCCTCCCGGTGCAGCGCTGGTCCGGCCCCGACGAGTGGGCCCGCGAGGCCGCCGTGCGCAACTGGCGGCGCCTCATCCAGATCGCCGTCGACCTCGGCGTGCGCGTCATCGGCACCGAGTTCTCCGGTCGTCCCGAACGTCCGGAGGAGTCGGAGGCCGCGTTCTACCGCTCGATGGAGGAGCTCCTCCCCCTCATCGAGAGCGAGGGCCTGGACGTCCTCATCGACCCCCACCCCGACGACTTCGTCGAGGACGGCCTCGAGGCGGTCCGCGTCATCCGCGGGCTCAACAGCCCCAACGTCGGCATGGTCTACGTCGCCTGCCACACCTTCCACATGGGACACCCGATGCGGGAGGTCATGCGGGCCGGCAAGGACCTCATCCGGCTCGTGCACGTCGCCGACACCATGGACCACCACGCCTCCCACGGCCTCCGCTACATCTCCAACCCGCCCGGCAACGCCGCCCGCGTGCACCAGCACCTGCGGATCGGCGCCGGCGACGTCGACTGGGACGACTTCTTCGGCGGCCTCGCCGAGATCGGCTTCCTCGACACCCCGGACGCCGTCATGTGCAACTCCGTCTTCGCCGAGGACGACAACGCCGCCGAGATGGCGCGCTACCAGCTGACCACCATGCGCGAGTACATCGCCACGCACTCCTCAGGGGACTCGAAATGACCACCTCACCGCTGCGCACCATGACCGAGACCACCCCGACGGCGCTGTGGAACGACTCCTCGACCCTGTCGGAGCTCACGACCGCGATCGAGTGGGGGGCCGTCGGTGCGACGTGCAACCCCGTGATCGCGCTGGCCGCGATCCGTTCGGACCTGCCCCGCTGGCAGGCCAGGATCGCCGAGATCGCCGACGAGCGCCCGACCGCGACGGAGGCCCAGATCGGCTGGCAGGTCGTCGAGGAGGTCTCCCTCGAGGCCGCCAAGTACCTCGAGCCCGCGTTCGCCGACCACAACGGCCGCAACGGGCGGCTGTCGATGCAGACCGACCCGCGCCTGCACCGGGATGCCGCGGCCCTGGCCGACCAGGCCGAGCACTTCGCCTCGCTCGCTCCGAACATCATCGTGAAGATCCCTGCCACGCAGGTGGGGATCGTCGCCATCGAGGAGGCGACCTACCGCGGAGTGAGCATCAACGTGACCGTGTCGTTCACGGTGCCGCAGGCGGTGGAGGCCGGAGCGGCGATCCAGCGGGGCCTGGAGCGGCGGCGGGCGGAGAACAAGGAGACCGCCTCGATGGGGCCGGTCGTCACGATCATGGTCGGTCGCCTCGACGACTGGCTCAAGAGCGTGGTCAAGCGCGACGGCATCGACATCGACCCCCAGTACCTCGAGTGGGCCGGTGTCGCCGCGTTCAAGAAGGCCTACGAGGTCTTCCTCGAGCGCGGGTTCCAGGCCCGCCTGCTCGCCGCGGCCTACCGCAACCAGCTGCAGTGGACCGAGCTCGTCGGTGGCGACATCGTGCTGTCCCCGCCCTTCGGGTGGCAGGAGAAGTTCCAGGCCAGCGGGCACGACCCCGAGCCGCGCATCGAGGAGCCGGTCGACCCGGCCATCATCGACGCCCTGCTGACCATTCCCGACTTCGTGCGCGCCTACGAGGTCGACGGCATGACGCACGCCGAGTTCGACGGCTTCGGCGCCACCCGCACCACCCTGCGCCAGTTCCTCGAGGCCGACGAGGCCCTCGACCAGATCGTGCGTGACGTGATCGTCCCCGCCCCCTGAGACAGACCGGCCCCACGGCCCGATCGACGAAGGAGTCGACGACCCATGACAGCGACCGTGCGGCTCACGACGGCCCAGGCCCTCGTGAAGTTCCTCGCGAACCAGTACGTCGAGCGCGACGGCCACGAACAGCGGCTCGTCGCCGGCATGTTCGGCATCTTCGGGCACGGCAACGTGGCCGGCGTGGGCCAGGCGCTCCTCCAGGCACAGGTCCAGACCGAGGACGGCTCCACCGGTGACGACGTCCTCGGGGAGCTCCCCTACTACCTGGCCCGCAACGAGCAGGGAGCCGTGCACGCCGCGACCGCCTATGCGCGGGCCAAGAACCGCCTCCAGGTGCTGTCCGTCACGACGTCCATCGGGCCAGGGGCGACGAACATGGTGACGGGGGCCGCCCTGGCGACGACGAACCGCGTCCCGGTGCTGCTCTTCCCGTCCGACCAGTTCGCCACCCGGGTGCCCGACCCCGTGCTCCAGCAGCTCGAGGACCCCGGCACGCTCGACGTGAGCGTGAACGACGTCTTCCGACCGGTGTCACGCTTCTTCGACCGGATCAACCGTCCCGAGCAGCTCGTCCCGTCGCTCATGAACGCCATGCGGGTGCTCACCGACCCGGCGGACACCGGCGCCGTCACGGTCTGCCTCCCGCAGGACGTCCAGGCCGAGGCGTTCGACTGGCCCCTCGCGTTCTTCGCGCGACGGGTGTGGCACGTGGGGCGGCCCGTCCCCGAGCCGGCCGCCCTCGCGCGAGCGGTCGAGGTCATCCGCTCGGCGAAGCGGCCCCTCGTCGTCGCCGGCGGTGGGGTCGTGTATGCCGGTGCCTCCGAGGAGCTGCGCGGGTTCGCCACCGCGACCGGCATCCCCGTCTCCGACACCCACGCGGGGAAGGGCGCCATCAACTGGGACCACCCGTCGTCAGTGGGCGGCGTCGGGTCGACCGGCTCGTCGGCGGCGAACGCGCTGGCCCGCGAGGCCGATGTCGTCATCGGCATCGGCACCCGCTACTCCGACTTCACGACCGCGAGCCACACGGTCTTCGCGAACGAGGACGTGCGCTTCGTCAACGTCAACGTCCTCGGCTTCGACGCCGCCAAGCACGGCGCGACGATGCTCCTCGCCGACGCCCGGGAGGCCCTGCGCGCCCTCACCACCGAGCTCGAGGGCTGGGAGGTGGACCCGGCATACCGGCAGGAGGCTGTCGACCTCGACGCCGCCTGGCAGCAGGTCGTCGACGAGTGCTACCACCGCGACCAGACGCCCCTGCCGGCACAGACCGAGGTCTTCGGGGCGCTCAACGAGCTCATGGGGCCGAAGGACGTCGTCATCAACGCCGCCGGCTCGATGCCCGGCGACCTCCAGTGCCTCTGGCGGGCCTCGACGCCCGAGCAGTACCACGTCGAGTACGCGTTCTCGTGCATGGGCTACGAGATCCCTGCGTCGCTCGGGGTCAAGATGGCCGTCGGCGACGAGCACCAGGTCGTGGCGATCGTCGGTGACGGGACCTACCAGATGCTGCCCATGGAGATCGCGACGATCGTCTCCGAGGGCGTCAAGGTCATCATCGTGCTGCTCCAGAACCACGGGTTCGCCTCGATCGGAGCGCTGTCCGAGTCGCGGGGTTCCCAGCGCTTTGGTACGAAGTACCGCATGCGCCAGTCGTCCACTGACCGCCTCGACGGTGAGGAGGTCCCCTTCGACCTCGCGGCGAACGCCGCGTCGTGGGGTGCCGACGTGCTGAGGTGCGCCACGATGGCCGAGTTCCACGAGAACTACGCCACCGCGGCCGCCGCGGAGCGCACGACGGTGCTCTACATCGAGACCGACCTCATGGGCCCCAACCCGCCCGGCTCGGCCTGGTGGGACGTCCCCGTCTCGCAGGTCTCGGCGCTGGAGTCCACGCAGAGGGCGTATGCCGAGCACGTCGACAACAAGCAAGGGCAGCGCGCCTACCTGTGACCCACCCGACGTGGGTCCACAGTGGCCGGACCGGCCCGAGGAGAGGGAGGTGGAGCAGGCACGGACCAGTGCTCGAGGGGTGAGGTGCCGACCGGTGCCTTGGCGAGTCTCGACACCAATGTCTTTAATGACGGAATGTCAGAACAATTGCTTGACATGACGGCGCGAACACGCTGGAATGAGCACCTGGAGCCAACCCGCTCCGCCCAACTCAAGAGCACGACCCGGTCCCGGCCCTGACGCCGTGGGGACACCACCGTTCCCCCGCTGCCGACGAGGCCACCGACCGCCTGCCGCAGTCGCCACCCGGCGCGCACCCCCCGATGCATCCCTCCGCGGGACGCGCCGGAGCGGCATCCACTGATCCCGCAGAGCCGCGGGACAGTTGCCCCGAAAGGACACCGTTTCACCATGAATCAGAGCCGATTCCGGAAGGCGATGGCGGCGACCGCGATCGCAGCGTCCGCAACCATGGTCCTCGCCGCCTGCAGCGGCGGAGGCAAGAGCGAGGCATCCTCCTCGGGCGGCGGCGCTGCCGCCGCCGAGAAGACGATGACGGTCATCATGGTCACCCACCAGGCCCCCGGCGACACGTTCTGGGACCGCATCCGCAAGGGCGCCGAGGCCGCCGCCGCCAAGGACGGCGTCGACTTCCAGTACACCAACGACCCGGACGCCACGAAGCAGGCCCAGCTCATCCAGGCAGCCATCGACAAGAAGCCGGACGGCATCGCGGTCACCGACCCCAACACCGGGGCCATCGGGGACGCCATCAAGAAGGCCGTCGCGGCCGGCATCCCGGTCTCGATGTTCAACGCCGGCGGCGACGACGCCCTCGGGCTCGGTGCGATCGGCTACTTCGGGCAGAGCGAGACCGACGCCGGCCTCGCCGTCGGCAAGAAGGCCGCAGATGATGGCGCCAAGCACATCCTCTGCGTCATCCAGGAGCAGGGCCAGTCCCAGCTCGAGGCCCGCTGCGACGGCGTGACCAAGGGTGCCGCCGGCGCCAAGGTCGAGCGTCTCTACGTCAACGGCCGTGACGACTCCGCGGTGACGAGCAACATCCAGGCGAAGCTGTCCGCGGACAAGAGCATCGACTACGTCGTCACCCTCGGAGCGCAGTTCGCCCTCGACGCCGGCAAGGCCGTCCAGAGCGCGGGAAGCAGCGCCAAGGTCGGCACGTTCGACACGAACGAGGAGCTCATCAAGGCGATCCAGGATGGTGCGGTCACCTTCGCGGTCGACCAGCAGCCCTACCTCCAGGGCTACCTCGCCGTCGACAGCATCTGGCTCTACAAGACGAACGGCAACACCCTCGGTGGTGGCCAGAACGTCGCCACGGGCCCGGCATTCATCGACAAGACCAACGTCGACGCGGTCGCGGGCTTCGCGGCCAACGGCACGCGGTAACAGGTCATGAGCACCGCTACCACTACTCCCCCGGTGGTGGGCGGGGACGACCGGGTGCAGACCCGGTCGTTCCTGTCCACCCTCCTGGGCATGCCGGCCGTCGGCGCCTTCATCGGTGCGATCGCGATCGCGATCCTCTTCTTCCTCACGGCGCCGGCGTTCCGCAGCATCGACAACATCGGGACGATCCTCTACCAGGGCTCGACCATCGGGATCATGGCGGTGTTCGTGTCCCTGCTGATGATCGGCGGCGAGTTCGACCTCTCCGCCGGCGTCGCCGTGACGTTCTCCAGCCTCACCGCCGCTCACGCGTCGTGGTACCTGGGGCTCAACGTCTGGGGCGGCATCGCGATCGCCCTGGTGTTCTCACTCGCGGTCGGCGCCTTCAACGGCTGGCTGCTCCACGCCACCCGCCTGCCGAGCTTCCTCGTGACGCTGGGCACCTTCTTCGTCCTCTCCGGCGTCAACCTGGCCCTCACCCGCATCATCACCGGCGGCGTGTCGTCCAACACGATCAGCCAGATGGAC
This sequence comes from Ornithinibacter sp., assembly GCA_035703305.1. Taxonomy (GTDB): domain Bacteria; phylum Actinomycetota; class Actinomycetes; order Actinomycetales; family Dermatophilaceae; genus Fodinibacter. The sequence continues at coordinate 40,405 of DASSYJ010000073.1, forward strand.
GGCTGGGACAGCGCGCACGCCGTCTTCGCCTCGACGTTCAAGATCGGGTCGATCCAGATCATCATCCCGGTGGTCTACTGGATCGTCCTGACGATCCTCGTCTCCTGGCTGCTCCTGCGCACCCGCGTCGGCAACTGGGTCTTCGCCGTGGGTGGCGACGCCGCCGCCGCCCGGGCCGTCGGGGTTCCCGTCACCGGCACCAAGGTGGCCCTCTTCATGGGGGTGGGCTTCGGCGCCTGGCTCGTCGGGATGCACAACCTCTTCTACTACAACAACGTCCAGTCCGGTTCGGGCGTCGGCAACGAGTTCATCTACATCATCGCGGCGGTCATCGGCGGGTGTCTGCTCACCGGAGGCTACGGCTCGGTCGTCGGAGCCTCGATCGGCGCGCTCATCTACGGCATGACCAACCTCGGCATCACCTACGCCGGGTGGGACGTCGACTGGCTCAAGACGTTCCTCGGTGTCCTCCTCATCGGTGCCGTGCTGGTCAACCAGGCCGTCAAGCGGAAGGCGGAGTCGTCATGACAGCAGTGTCCGAGGCAACCGCGGTCCACACGGACACCACGGTGCCGATCCTCGAGCTGGACGACGTCGGGAAGCGCTACGGCAACGTCCACGCGCTTCGCGGCGTCAACATCACGGTGCGCAAGGGCGAGGTCACCTGTGTCCTCGGCGACAACGGTGCCGGCAAGTCGACCCTCATCAAGATCGTGGCCGGCCTGCACGAGCACACCGAGGGTGTCATGAAGCTCAACGGGGAGGAGACCACCTTCGCCTCCCCCCGTGTCGCCCAGGCATCCGGTATCGCCACGGTCTACCAGGACCTCGCCCTCGCGCCGCTGATGTCGGTGTGGCGCAACTTCTTCCTCGGCAACGAGATCCGCAAGGGACTCGGTCTGGACATCGACGAGATGAAGCGGGTGGCCGGCGAGGAGCTGACGAAGATGGGGATCGTCATCCCCGACCTCGACCGGGCGGTGTCCGCTCTCTCCGGCGGTCAGCGTCAGGTCATCGCCATCGCCCGCGCCATCTACTTCGGTGCCAACGTCGTCATCCTCGACGAGCCCACCGCGGCACTCGGCGTCAAGCAGTCCGGCGTGGTCCTGAAGTACATCCTCAAGATGAGGGACGCGGGTCTGGGGGTCATCTTCATCACCCACAACCCGCACCACGCCTACCTCGTGGGCAACCACTTCATCATCCTCAAGCTCGGTCGAGTCGTGCTCGATGCTCACCGCAGCGACCTCACGCTGGAGCAGCTGACCGGCGAGATGGCCGGTGGCCAGGAGCTCGAGGAGCTGTCGCACGAGCTGGCCGGCTCCGACCCGGGCAAGGTCGTTCCTCCGGCACCGGAGGGCGAGCACGCGGTGGCCCCGCCCACCCTCGCCGAGGAGGACCTGGAGGAGCTCCTCGAGGAGGAGCGCGAGGAGTCGTGAGGCGGACCGGGCCGGCCCCAGCACGTGGCCGGCCCGGGACCGCACCACCCGAGGAGAGCCCCAGCAGACGGCAGGTCTGCTGGGGCTCTCTCGTGTGGTGCGGGAGTCGTCTGGGTCTCTAGGAGGCGCTGCCCTTGACGACCAGCACCGGGATCGAGGAGTCGAGGAGGATCTCCTGCGTGACGCTACCGAGGAAGGCCTTGCCGACCGCCGAGCGACGACGAGCGCCGATGACGAGGAGGTCCACCCCCGCACGGTCCACGGCGTCGAGGATGGCCCGTGCGGTGTCGTCGACCGTGGAGGCCTCGCTCGTCTCGACCCGGACCTCCCACTCGAGGTCGCCGGCACCCTGGGCCGCGACCGCCGCGCTGACGAGGTCGCCGATGCCCTGGCGCAGCACCTCCTCGGTGTCGAGGTCCTTGCTCGTCACGACGTGGAGGACGACGAGCCGAGTCCCCCTGAGGGCGGCCTCGGTGACCGCGGCGGCCAGGACGACGTCGCTGGCCTTGTTGATCTGGTGTGCAACGGCGACGCTCATCGTTCGGCGCTCCTTGTCTGGCCGTCCGGGTCCGGCCTCGGTGGTGGTCTTCGGTGGGTGGGGAGGGGTGACCGTGAGCACATCATCGTCCCAGCCGGCCTCACGGCCGGTCGCGCGTCCACGCGCGGTGGCGGCTCAGGCGTAGAACGCCGGCTTCTCGACCATCTCGACGGCGACCTCGCCGTCCTCGGTCAGCGCCTTGACGCCGGCGTCGCAGACGCAGGCGGCGGCGTAGCCGTCCCAGGACGTCGAGCCGGTGTGCTCGCCCCGGTCGACCGCCGAGATCCATTCCTGGACCTCCGTGACGAAGGCACCCCAGAACCGCTCGTTGTGGTCGCGGGTGAGCTTGTTCCCGGCCGTGAAGCTGGTCCGCACGGACGTGAGCTCCTGGTCGGACAGGCTCACGGCGCCGCGCTCGGCGACCGCCTCGCAGCGGATGTCGTAGCCGAACTGGCAGTTGACGAAGATCTCGTCATCGACACGAACCCCCGACTCGCTCGTGAGGATGAGCACCAGCGGGTCCTGGAGGTGCGGGAACCGCAGCGACGTCTTCTTGGGCTTGTCGACCCGGGCCGACACGAACTCCTCACCGAGCAGCCACCGCATGGTGTCGACCTCGTGGATCGCGGTGTCGTTGATCGCCATGTCCCAGGTGTAGATCTCCGGGACGGTGGGGTTGCGGTGCGCGCAGTGCACCATCAGCGTCTCGCCCAGCTCGCCCGAGTCCAGCAGGTCCTTCATCTCGCGGTAGCTCGCGTCGAACCGCCGCATGAAGCCGACGGTGACGAGGCGACGCCCCGCCGCCATCTCGGCATCCATGATGCGCAGGGCGGCGTCGGCCGTCGGGGTCAGCGGCTTCTCGCAGAAGACCGGCTTGCCGGCGGCGATGCACGCGAGCACGTCGACCTCGTGGGCCGGGCCGTAGCTGCAGATCATCACGGCGTCGACGTCCGGGCTCGCGATGAGCTCGGCCGAGGTCGCGTGGGCCACACCACCGGTCCGCTCGGCCACCGCCCTCGCGTTCTCGGGGTTGACGTCGCTCACAGCGACGACGCGGCCGCCCGCGATGACGCTGTGGATGCGGTCGATGTGCGCCTGGCCCATGCCGCCGGGGCCGATCATTCCGATGCGGACGGTCACTGTCGTGCCTCTCAGAGGAGCCCGAGACCGAGCGAGGCGAGGTACTCGCGGGTCTGGATGGCGATGGGCAGGGGCTGGTCCTTGGGGCACCCGTACATGTCCTGCTCGCACACGACGTAGAGCTCCTTGTCGAGGTCGGCGAGCGCCTCGATGAGGTCGTGCATGTCGGGCAGACCGGCCGGCGGTGCGACCGACACGCCCGCGTGGACGGCCTTGACGAACGGCCAGTCCTCGTCGTGCGCCTGTTGCACGAGCGCCTGGTCCATCGCCTTGATGTGGACGTACGAGATGCGCTCGGGGTACGCACGGCACAGCTCCATCGGGTCACCGTCGCCGTAGATGATGTGGCCGGTGTCGAGGCAGAAGCCGACGTACTCGGGGTCGGTGGCCTGGAAGATGCGGTCGATGTCGTCGGGGGTCTCGATGTGGCTGTCGCCGTGCGGGTGGAGGACCATCTTGAGGCCGTAGTCCTCCTTCATGATCCGCCCGAGCCGGTCGGCGTTCTTGATGTAGAGGTTCCAGGCGTCGGTCGAGAGCACGCGGTCGTCGGTGTAGGCGCCGGTCTTCTCGTCGCGGAACATCGGCGGCAGGTGCACGACGTACTCAGCGCCCACGGCGGCGTGCGTCTCGCCGATGGAGCGGAAGAACCTCTCGGTCTCGGGCCAGGCCTCGGCCTGGTGCAGGATGCCCCAGCCGGTGCCGGCGACGACCCTGAACCCACGGGCGTCCATCTCGGCCCTGAGCCGCGCCGGGTCGGTGGGGAAGTAGCCGAACGGCCCGGTCTCCATGACCGAGAAGCCTGCGGACGCCATCTCGTCGAGCGCGACGTCCCAGTCGATCTGCTTCTCGTCCTCCGGGAACCACACGCCCCACTGGTCGGGACAGACACCGATCGTCAGCTTGCTGTAGCGGGGGTCGGTGTTGCGGGCCTTGGACTCCGCCATTGGAGGTTCCTTCCGGGCTCAGGAGGGGTGCCATGCAAACCTAGTCATGGCAGTTTGTTCTGTCAATAGATCATGAGAACCATCCCGGCTCCCTGCCGACCATCGAGACGGATGCCGGGCAGAGGCGGGCGGGCCGGTCGCCGTACTCTTGTCCCTCGTGACGGACACCCCCACACCGCCCCTTCCCGAGGCCGACCTGCCCGAGCAGCTGCGGATCCGGCGCGAGAAGCGCGACCGCCTCCACGAGGCGGGCGTCCCGGCATACCCGGTCTCCGTGGGACGCACCCACTCCCTCACCGAGGTCCGCGAGCGCTGGGGCCACCTCGAGGTGGGCGAGGAGACCCAGGACGTCGTGGGCGTCGCCGGGCGCGTCGTGTTCATCCGCAACACCGGCAAGCTCGCCTTCGCCACCCTCCAGGAGGGGCACGGCACCCGCCTCCAGGTCATGCTCAGCCTGGCCGAGGTGGGCGAGCAGGCGCTCGCGGACTGGAAGGCGCACGTCGACCTCGGCGACCACGTGTTCGTCGAGGGCCGGGTCATCAGCTCGCGGCGCGGTGAGCTGTCGGTGCTCGCGAACCGGTGGGAGATGGCGAGCAAGGCGCTGCGCCCGCTCCCGGTGCTGCACAAGGACCTGTCCGAGGAGGCCAGGGTCCGCCAGCGGTATGCCGACCTCGTCGTGCGCCAGGAGGCACGCGACATGGTGCGCACCAAGGCCGCCGCGCTCCGCGCCATCCGGGGGGTCCTCGACGCCCAGGGGTACGTCGAGGTCGAGACGCCGGTGCTCCAGCTCGTGCACGGTGGCGCCGCGGCCCGCCCGTTCCACACGCACCTCAACGCCTTCACCCAGGACATGGTGCTGCGCATCGCCCTCGAGCTCCCGCTGAAGAAGGCGATCGTCGGCGGCGTCGACCGGGTCTACGAGATGGGCCGGATCTTCCGCAACGAGGGCGTCGACGCGACGCACTCCCCCGAGTTCACGATGCTCGAGGCCTACCAGGCCTGGGGTGACCAGCACTCCATCGGGGCGCTCATGCGCGACCTCTACCTCGGCGTTGCCGATGCCCTGGGGTCGCGGCAGGTCGAGACCCCGATGGGGGTCGTCGACCTCGACGGCGACTGGCGCTGGCTCCCCGTCTACGACGCCGTGAGCGACGTCGTCGGGGAGACCGTCACGCTCGACACCCCGCGCGAGCGGCTCGTCGCCCTCGCCGAGCAGCACGGCGTCGAGCTCGCCCCGGGGATGGAGAAGGACAAGGTCTTCCTCGAGCTCCTCGGCGAGCTCGTCGAGCCCACCCTCCTCCAGCCGACCTTCCTCTGCGACTACCCCGCCATCGCGCAGCCGCTCGCGCGGCCGCACCGCTCCGAGCCCGGCCTCATCGAGGCGTGGGACCTCGTCATCGCGGGGGTCGAGCGCGGCACGGGGTTCTCCGAGCTCATCGACCCCGTCGTCCAGCGCGACGTCCTCACCGCCCAGTCGCTGCGCGCCGCCGGCGGGGACCCCGAGGCGATGCAGCTCGACGAGGACTTCCTGCGTGCCCTCGAGTACGGCGCTCCCCCGATGGGCGGGCTGGGCCTCGGGGTCGACCGCCTCGTCATGCTGTTCACCGGCGCGAACATCCGCGAGACGATTCTTTTCCCCCACCTGAAGCCCGAGGCCTGACATGTCGACCGTGTGGGTGTATGTCGCCGCCATTCTCCCGACGATTCTCGTCGCCACCCTATTCTACTTCCTCATCAAGTCGATGCTCGAGGGAGACCGGCGAGAGCGGTTGGCCCAGTCGAGGTTCGAGAGGGAGCAGGACCTCCGACGGCGGTCCGCGACAGGCGAGCCGCCGTCGTCGGACCACCACGAGGAATCGCCGGGTAATTCACCTACGGATTCCTGACCTTTACCCTTCCTTTACTCTTCGACCGCGCCACTGCTAACGTCTTTGCTGCATCGTTGACGATGCAGCTGACCCGGTGAAGAATCAGCCGGGCGAAATCACCCTGAAGGGAAGACCATGGCAAAGAAGGTCCAGGTGCTCCTCGTCGACGACCTCGACAAGAGCTCCCCTGCCGACGAGACGGTCACGTTCTCGCTCGACGGCGTCAGCTACGAGATCGACCTGACGTCGGGCAACGCCGCCAAGCTCCGTGACGACCTCTCCGTGTGGATCGGCCACGCCGAGCGCACCGGCGGCCGCCGCGCCGCGGGACGCAGTGCGAGCAAGGGGTCGGGCCGCAAGGCGGACCTCGGCGCCGTCCGTGAGTGGGCCCGCCAGAAGGGCCACAAGGTCAGCGACCGCGGTCGCATCTCCGCAGAGGTCCAGGCCGCGTACGACAAGGCGCACGCCTGACCTCCGACGACCAGCCCCACGCAGCGGCGCCCACCGACCCGGCGGGCGCCGCTGTGCTGATGTCCCGCAGGCACTCCTGGCTGACCTTCGTCGCGGGTGGGCCACCGCTGGCCCACGACCTCACCGCCTCGACCCGCGCGTGGCAGGAGGACCTGCGCACCCTCCAGGGCCGCTGGTATGCCGTCGACGCGCCTCCCCAGGTCGCCGCCGCCTTCGTCCTCCAGTGGCTCCTCCAGGTCCCCGCCCACACCGCGGCCCACGCGGCCTCGGCCGGGCCGTGGCGGGCCGACCTCGCCGACCTCACGTTCGACCTCGGCCCCGCGCTCGTCCCGTCGACGGTCCGGGTCATCGCCCTGGTGCGGGACGACGGGGCGCTCTCCGAGCGGCTCGACCGGGCCGAGCGCGACTACCGGGCGGTCGCCGGGCCCGTCGCGACGGCATACGACCCGATCGTGCGCCTCGGCCCGCACACCCGCACCGCGATGGTCGACGACATGTGGATGGCCGCTCGCCGGGAGGCGGAGGGCGCTGCCGGGCTGCTCCGCCCGGGCGTCCCGCCCCGCGAGTCGTGCTGCCTCATCTACGCGCTCCCGGGGTGCGTCGAGTGCGCCGGCTGCCCGCGGCTGCGCCGCGCCGAGTAGGCACAGCGCCTTCGGCGCCGAGCCTCGCGAGCCGGGGTGCTGACCGGTCGCCCTGGGTCTCAGGGCAGGCCGGCGAGGAGGTCGCCGTCGTGCGCGATGCGCTCCAGCACCTCGTCGTACATGAGCTGCTGCAGGGCGTCGGGCTCCTCGGCACCCTGCTCGACCTCGTCCCACGTGCGCGGCGCGGCGACGCACGGCAGCTCGCGGCCTCGCAGCGAGTAGGGGCTGATCGTCGTCTTGGCCGCGACGTTCTGGCTCCAGTCGAGGAAGACCTTGCCCGGGCGGAGCGACTTCGTCATCTTCCACAGCACGAGGTCCGGGTGGCGCTTGGTCATCTCCTGGGCGAGCTGCATGGCGAGGTCTCGCACCTCGTCGGACGTCAGGTCCCCGCCGAGCGCGGCGTAGAGCTGCATCCCCTTGCTCCCCGAGGTCACCGGGAAGAGGTCGAGGCCGAGGGTCGCCAGCCGTTCGCGCACGAGGAGCGCGACCTGCGAGCACTCGCGCAGGCCCGCGGGCTTGCCCGGGTCGAGGTCGATGACGAGGCGGTCGGGGTTGCGGCGCTCGCCGTCGTCGTCGACGGTCCACTGGGTGACGTGGAGCTCGAGGCTGTTGAGGTTGACGAGGTAGGTCAGGTCGGCGAGGTCGGTGATGAGTGGGTACGTCACGTCGTCGACCGGCACCCGGGGCAGCCAGCTCGGGGCCCCCGACGGGAGGTTCTTCTCGAAGAACATCTGGTCCTCGACCCCGTGCGGCCAGCGCACGCGTGTCACCGGGCGGTGGGCGACGTGGGGCAGCAGGAGGGGCGCGACCTGCGCGTAGTAGTGGAGCACCTCCCCCTTCGTCGTCTCGGTCGCCGGGTACATGACCTTGTCGAGGCTGGTCAGCCGCAGCTTCCGCCCGGCCACCTCGACGCGGGTCACCTCGGGCACGAACTCAGGCATCGTCGACCTCCACGAGGTCGGCCGGGGTGAGGTCCGTGCGCACCCCGAGGTATGCCGGCTGCCGCAGCCGGTGCTGGCCGGTGAGCTCCAGCGACGCCACCTCGACGACGAGCTGGGGCTCCACCCACGTCGTCCCACGTGCGTCGATCGTCGGCACCTCGTCGACGAACGGTGAGGTCTCCCTCGCGAGTGGCCGCAGCCGCTTGACGAGCGCCTCGCCCGCGGTGCCGGCCAGGCCGGCGCCGACGCGCCCGGCATACCGCCACCCACCCTCGCCGTCGGGGAGCCCGACGAGGACGGCACCCAGCCGCCCGGGCGACCCCACCTCCGGGCGCCACCCGCCGACGACGACGGAGAGGCTGGTGCGGTGCGCGGTCTTGCGCCAGTCGGGCGACCGGCGCCCGACGGCATACGGCGCGGACCGGCGCTTGGAGACGATGCCCTCGAGCCCCTGGTCGGCGGTCGCGGCGAGGAGCTGCTCGCCGTCGTCGTAGACCGGCGGCACCTGGCAGTGCGGGCCGGCGAGGTCGAGCCGCTCGAGGAGCTCGCGGCGAGCCGACCAGGGCTGGCCGGTGAGGTCGGACCCGAAGAGGCGGAGCAGGTCGAAGACCATCAGGGTCACCGGGCGGGTTGCGGCGAGCCGCTCGGCGCGGCGGCGCTCGGAGACGTGCATGCGCTCGGTGAGCGCGTGGAAGCTGGGCCGCCCGCCCTCGAGCGCGACGACCTCGCCGTCGATGAGCATGTCGTCGTAGTCGCGCCCCAGCGCGTCGAGCTCGGGGAAGGCGGCGGTGACGTCCCGCTCGCTCCGCGACCAGACGGTCACGCGCCCCTCCCTGACGTCGACGAGCACCCGCATCCCGTCCCACTTGACCTCGTGCACCCAGGCGGCGCCGGCGGGGACGCGCTCGGC
>DASSYJ010000084.1:0-8253 GCA_035703305.1 Ornithinibacter sp.
CAGCCGTCGTCGGCGACTCAGCGACGTGCCCAGGCAGCCAATGCGAGTTCACTTTTCCGACGGTTCCCGCCGGCAAGCGTCTGCTGGTCACAAGTGTTTCGGCCCAGCTCGGCCAGACCCACGACACCATCGTCCTGGAAGGCAACGGAGTCACGTACTTCGTGACCAAGACCCACCCCGACCTCGGCAACGTGACCGCGCCGGTCAGCCTCTACTACGAGCCCGGAAGCACTCCGACAGCGCGTGTCTTCGCACCTGACACGACACAACACACGTCTCTGCTCATCACGCTCGTCGGCGAGCTCCACGCCGTGTAGCGGGGCGCACCTTGCGTGGACCCACTGGTCGGAAGTGATCGTCGACCGCCCGCCGTTCGCGCAGGCAGTGCTCCTTCGCATTGCCGTCGATAGCGTCGGGGGCGCAGTTGGCGCGGAGACCGTGAGGCGGCTTGAGGAGGCCCACCCCGAGGGTCAGGGTCGACTGTGCGGCATGACCAGCAATCACGACGCCTCAGTGGACACACTCCACCCCGGCGACGCTGTCCTCGTCATCGGCAACAAGCACGTCCAGGCCATCCGGGAGACTGGGACGCTCATCCGCGACACCGCCCTCGGGGACGCCCTACGGGACACCCCACCCCGACCGGGGCAGCTACTCCAACGTCGACTCGCTGCGCTCCTTCCTCCCCTCGGGCATCCCTTTGGCAACAGTCCCTGCGGGTAACCCCAGCCGCCCCGCCAGCCGCAGGCGCCCAGTCAACAAGGACTACTGGAGCAGCAGCTCGAACTCGAGCTCATGGTCGATCGGGAGACCCTCCGCGTTGCGCAGCGGAATCTCCGGCTTCAACAGGCGCGACGCGGTGACGGCGTGGCGGCGGAACGCCCGAAGGTCCATCCCCACGTGCTGGTAGAACGCGATGGCAGGGATGTTGTCGTTCGTCGTGACGAGCCAGACTCGCCGACAGCGCAGCGACCGGGCCTCGTCGAAGCATCGCTCCATCAGGGCCCGGCCGATCCCGCGACGGGGCACGGTGGTCGAGATCGACACGACCTCGAGCTCATCACCGCGCAGCAGGGTCAGGGCCAGTCCAGCCCGGTGGCCCTCGAGCGTCGCAACCAAGCCGTCGAGCGTCGAGGTGTCGACGAGCTCACCACTGCGAGCGGCCAGCACCGACCCCCAGGTGTGCGTCTGGGTGGCCACCACCCATCCGTGGTCCTCCCGGGTGAGCGCCCTGACGACGACTCCGTGGACCGAGCTGGTGGACCCGGCGTCATCCGAGCCGGTGCCGCCAGTGCCCTCGGCGTCGACGGAGCCCATGGTCCCGGCGGGGCCTCAGCCGACGGCCCGCTTCACCAGCGCGGTGATCTCCTTCTCCACGGCGGCACTCCACGTCGTGAGGGCGTAGGCCGTCGGCCACATCGGGCCGTCGTCGAGCCTCGCCGAGTCGTCGAAGCCGAGGGTCGAGTAACGGGCCTTGAACTTCCCGGAGTTCTGGAAGAAGCACAGGACCTTTCCGTCCTTCGCGTAGGCCGGCATCCCGTACCACGTGCGCGGTGTCAGCTCCGGAGCCGCCTTCATGATGACGGCGTGCACGCGCTCCGCCATCGACCGGTCCGGCTCCGCCATCTCGGCGATCTTGGCGAGCACCTCGCTCGTCCCGTCGGGCTTGGCTGAAGCCCCACCGCGCTTGGTGGCCCGCACCTCCTTGGCCCGCTCCTTCATCGCGGCTCGCTCCTCGACGGTGAACCCGTCAGAGGTCTCCTCGCTGCGCGTCGCTGGAGCGGCCTTCGTGGTGGTCTTCTTCGCGGTCATCTGGGGGTCTCCGTTCGGGTGGGTCTCGACGACAGCCCCCATTCTGCGCACTGCCACGCTCGCCGTGCTTCTCGAGAACTGACCGAACCCCAGGGCAGCCGTATGCCGGGCCACGGCAACGGGGCCGCCTCGCCCCGCGTTGACGACGGCACGCCCCGGTGGGACCGTGATGGAAGAACGCGGGGGCGGCCGGGGAGCGGCCCGGGAGGGGCCGGAGGGGACGAGAGGAGAGGCGTCATGGCGAAGCGATCGACGAGGGCCGCCGAGAGCAAGGGCGGTCACGGTGTCCGGTTCGAGGCCACCGTCCATCCGGGGGAGCGCAACACCGCGTTGTCGCGCCTCGCCGACCTCGACCTCGACCGCGTCCCCGACCCACAGGGCGGAGTCCGGGTCCTCGTGACCTCGGACGAGATCGAGGAGCTCCTCGACCGGGGGTACGAGGTGCGCCTCCACCGGACCGCCAGGACGGAGCCGGTCGCCGCAGAGCTCGTGCAGGACGACGACGCCGCGGTCCGCTGGCTCGAGGAGCGCGTCGAGGGAATCCCGCGAGAGGAGGGGTCCTGATGTACCGCACCGTCGCCCAGATCGACTCGCTGACAGGCCTGCTCGCCGCCTGGTTCCCCGCATACTTCACCCGGACCCAGCTCCCCGAAGCCTCGGTGCAGGGCAGGCCGATGTACCTCCTGCGGCTGCGGGCGGGCTCCGGACCGGAGCGTCGGGGCGTGCTCGTGGTGGGGGGCACCCACTCCCGCGAGCTGATGAACCCCGACGCGGTCGTCGAGCTCGCGGTCGACCTCTTCGTCGCCTACGTCAACCAGACGGACATCGTCTACGGGGGGCGCACCTGGACCGCCGCGGAGGTCCAGCTCGTCCTCGAGACCCTCGACCTCTGGTTCCTGCCCTGCGTCAACCCCGACGGGCGGGAGTACGCGATGACCGTCGACGGGCTGTGGCGCAAGAACCGCCGCGACAACCCCGGGACGCCGTGCGACGGCGTGGACCTCAACCGCAACTTCGACGTGCTGTGGGGCGTCACCCAGGGCCAGACCTCCTGCTCGCCGTGCAGCGACGTCTACTCCGGGTCGGGTGCCTTCAGCGAGCCGGAGACCCGCAACGTCAAGGACGTCCTCGACAGCCACCGGATCGTCACCCTCGTCGACGTCCACTCCTACTCGGAGCTGGTCCTCTGGCCCTGGGGTCACGCGCCGTCCCAGTCGACGGATCCGAGCAGGCGGTTCACGACGCTGCCGAGCGGCACCTGCACCGGCATCGGGGTCCCCGGCTACCAGGAGTACCTGTCGGCGCAGGACCGCCAGCGCTTCCAGACGGTGGGGGCGCGGGTCGTGGCCGCCATCGCGAGCGTCCGGGGACGCACCTACACGAACCAACCCAGCGTGGCGCTCTACCCGGTCACCGGCGCCCAGAGCGACTACGCCTACAGCCGGCACATCGCCGACCCCGCCCTGCAGAAGACCTACGGCTTCACCATCGAGACCGGCCCGTGGATGGGCAGCGTGGCCGAGTCCTTCCACCCGGCCGACCCGGAACCGGTGAAACGAGACGTCAAGTCGGGTTTGATCGCCCTGATGCAGCAGAGCATCTGTGCCATCGAGCTCATCGGCATCGAGTTCTTCCGAGCCCAGACGGAGGTCAAGACCCTGAGGACGGTCCGCGACACGATGCTGGCCACGACCGAGGAGGGCCGGGCCTGGGTCGCGCTCTTCGAGCGGATCCAGGCGCCCGTCATGGCCTCCCTCCTGGGGGACGAGGACCTGCGCTCGGGCGCCGCGTCGCTCGTCCGTCGGGCCGCCGAACAGACCAGGAAGGGCGCCGGTCCGCTCACGGACGACGACGTCGACGAGGGCGTCCGCTTCCTCCGTGCCCTCGCGAAGCGGACCGACGCGCCCGAGGTGCGACGAGACCTCAAGGCCGTCGAGCGGCGCCTCGAGACCATGCGCGGTGTCACGGCGACGGCGGCGGTGGAGGAGCTCATGCGTTCGGGGCCGAGCGCCTCCAGGCCGAAGGCTGCCGCCACGCCGAGGGGCCGGCGTCGCCGCAGCTCGTGACGTATGCCGCCCCTCGTCAGGGCGGGCAGCGCGTCCCCTCGGGTGGCACCCGGAGGTCGGTGAGGTAGGCGGTCACGTGCTCGTTGACGCACGGGCTGCGGCCGAATGCCGTGTGCCCCACCCCTTCCCACGTGAGGAGGGTCGCGTTGCCGAGCGATGTCGCCATGGCCGCGGCCCCGGCATACGGTGTGGCCGGGTCGTGCACGGTCCCGACGACCAGCACGCGGTTGGCCGTCGCGGCCACGGGCGGCCGGAGAGTGTGGCGAGGGGGTGACCAGTAGGCGCACATGAGGAGCTGGGGCGAACCCCACCGCCCGAAGAGGGGATGCTGCTTCGCGAGGCGGCCCGCGGTGGCGCGGATCTCCGACTCGCTCGGCCACGCTGCGCTGTCGTTGCAGTTGATGACGAACAGCGCGTCGGCCGCGTTGGTGTCCTCACGCCTCGCGCCCTGCTCGGCATCCCCCAGCTCGCGCAGCGTCCCGGAGTCACCGGCATCCGCCTCGGCCAGCCCCGCCGCGAGGTCCGGCCACCGGACGTCCAGGTAGAGCGCGCTCACGACACCGTTCAGGAGGTCGCCCCCGGTGGAGGGCACGTCGTCGCCGGGTCGGCCACTGGGGATCGGGGTGGCCTCCGCCTCGTCGACCAGGCGGGTCGCGAGGGCCCGGACGTCACCGAGGCCGTCACAGTCGGGGCGGGACGAGCACCAGGCGGCGAACCGGTCGAAGGACTCCTCGAACCCGGCCACCTGCCGCGCGGTCGTCTCGAGCCAGGTGACCGTCGGGTCGGTGGGTGCGTCGAGGACCGCGGCGCGCACGCGGTGCGGGAACAGGCGTGCGTACTCGGCACCGAGCTTGGCGCCGTAGGACCAGCCGACGTAGGTCAGGGCCTCCTGGCCGAGCGCCTCCCGGATGAGGTCGACGTCCATCGCCGTCTCGGTGGTGCTGTAGTGCTCCGCGCGCGCGCCGAGGGCCGTGAGGCAGCTCGCCGTCCCGCGACGCGTCGAGGCTGCCACGGACTCGTACCCGTCGGTCGTCGCCAGGTCGACGAGGGGTGGCGTCCCGGCGTCCTCCCGCCGGCACCGGATCGGATCGGACCGGCCCACCCCTCGGGGGTCGAACCCGACGAGGTCGAAGCGGCCGAACAGCTCGGTCGGGAGGTAGCCGGCGGCGAAGACGGCGTTGTCGACGCCGGACTGCCCGGGGCCGCCGGCGATGAGCAGGAGGGGCTCCCTCGAGGCCGAGGAAGGGGACGGCGCGGCCTGCGCGGGCTCAGTGGCCGTGCCGTCGTGGTGGATGCGCACGAGGTGGATCTCGAGGGTGGACCCGCGGTCGCCGGACCGTTCCTCGGCGCCGGTGCTCCCAGCCGCGCTGACCCTCCCGGGGGTGGTCGGTGCCAGGGGCACCTCGACCGTCGCGCACCCGAACGAGAGGTGCGGGAGGCGGTCGGCCGGCACGTGCGCGGCCGAGACGTCGACCGTGGTCCCGCACGAACGCCACGCGAGGCCCTCCGGTTCAGGCTCGCTCGAGCAGCCCGCCAGCGCCGAGCACCCCAGCACGGCGAGGCATGCACCGACGACCGCCCCGATCCCGCGCGGCATCCTCACGTCACTCGACCACGGTGTCGCCGTGCCGATGGGCCACCCTCCACCGGCCGTCCTCGCGGCGGTAGACCTGGGTCGCCCGCAGGGCGTAGGTGCGCGGCTCACCGTCGACGGATACCGTCGTGTGCTCGAAGCCCGCGGTGTACGCCATGTCGCCCACGACGTCGAACGCCAGCAGCTCGACGGTGAACGATGTGCAGTCCGAGAAGCTCTCGGCGAGGGACGTGAAGAGCTCGTCCAGCTCATCGAGGCCGTGCGCGCTCCGCCAGGCTCCGAGCACGCTCACGGGTTCGGTGCGTGACCACAGCGCCGTGCGGGGCGCCGCGTCGCCGTTGTGGAGGGCGAGCTCGGCGTCGTACAGCTCGGTCCTGAACCAGGACAGGAAGTCGTCGCGGTCGGTCATCCCGTCAGCATGCTCCGGGTGCGCCGCCGGTGAACAGCCCTCCGACCGGACCGTCCCGGGGCGAGGACCTGTTCAGCTCAGACCGGGTCCTCGCGGAGCTCCTCCGGCAGGTGCCCCGCGGACTTCTCGTAGAACTCGGCGGCCTTGCGCGTCGCGATCGTGCGGGCTGCGCCGACGGCAAGACCGGTGATCGCGGCATACGCGATGGCCTTGGCGAGGGGGGCGTTGGGGTTCTTGGGGTTGATCTCGTCCTGGCCGGCCCTTGCCCAGATCGCGTCGATCACCTTGGTGGCGATGAGGCCCGCGAGGATGGCACCCCCGGTGCCCATGATCTTCCACGCGACGGATCCCATGTCGTGCCTCTCCTCGGTCGGACGTCCTGACGTGCCCGGTGCGCGGGCCCCGGGTGGGTGGCCGACGAGTGGCCACCGAGTCCCCGCCACTGTATCGCCGCTGGGATATGGTGGATGCGTCCAACGACAGGGGAGCGCCCCAAGCGCTGAGAGTGCGGTTCGCCGCAGACCCTCGAACCTGATCCGGTTAGCACCGGCGAAGGGAGTCGGGAATCTCAGGTGCGTCTCGGCACACCCGCGGCAGGAGTCCGCGAGGTGCCGGCGACGCACCTCCCCGAGGTGTCCACACCGGAACCACGGGAGAAGCAGACATGGCTACGCAGGTCAGCGAGGCGCATCGCGCGCCACACCGGTCCATCACCGCGACGCGGCCCCTCATGGGCTGGCGCACGGTCGACATCCTCACCGTCGCCTTCCTCGGCGCGGCCATCGGCGTCGCGTTCTGGGGCTGGGGCGTCTTCTACAACGGGCCCGTCACGGCCCTCAAGATCGGGTACGCCCCGCTCATGGGGCTCTTCGTCGGCCCGTGGTTCCTCGCGGGCGTCGTCGGCGGCCTCGTCGTGCGGCGACCCGGGGCGGCCCTGTTCTGCGAGGTCGTCGCGGCCCTCGTCTCGATGCTCCCGGGCACGGAGTGGGGAGCGACGGTGCTCGTGTCCGGCATCCTCCAGGGGCTCGGGGCCGAGCTGGCCTTCGCGATCCTCGGCTACCAGGCGTTCGGCCTCGGTGCCGCGATGCTCGCCGGGATGCTCTCGGCGCCGCTGGAGTGGGTCTTCGAGGTCGTGAGCTTCCCGGCATCCTGGGCCGACGTCCCGGTGCTGTCGGTGCTCGCCGACGGCGGTGGCTGGTATGCCGAGTGGGTCCTTCGCGACAAGCTCGTCTACCTCGGTGCGATGGTCGTCTCGGGTGCGGTGCTCGCGGGCCTCGTCGGCTGGCTGCTCGTGCGGGCCCTCGCCCGCGCCGGCGCGCTGTCGGCGTTCCCGGCGGGGCAGGAGCATCGGGAGTCCCGCGCTGTCTGACCGGCCCGACGCGAGTGCGTCTCCGGCCGTCGTCGAGCGGGGACGGGTCGAGGTCACCGGCCTGACGTGGCGGCCGTTCGGGCGTCGCGAGCCGGTGCTGCGCGACGTCTCGCTCGCCCTCGACCCGGGGGAACGGGTGCTGCTCGTCGGCGCGTCGGGCTCGGGGAAGTCGACGCTCCTGCGCGCCATGGCGGGGCTGCTCGAGACCGTCGACGCGGGGGAGCTGAGCGGCTCCGTGCTCGTCGACGGTCGCGGCCCTGGCGCGCGCCCCGGCACGGTCGGCCTCGTGCTCCAGGAGCCGGGGGCGGGTGTCGTCGCCGCCTCGGTCGGGCGAGACGTCGCCTTCGGCCCGGAGAACGTCGGTATGCCGCGTGCCGCCATGCCCGATGTCGTCACCTCTGCGCTGGGGTCCGTGGGGCTCGGGGGCCTTCCCCTCGACACCCCGACGTCGGCGCTCTCCGGGGGCCAGACCCAGCGGCTCGCGCTCGCCGGGACGCTCGCGCTCGACCCCTCGGTCGTCCTCCTCGACGAGCCCACCGCGATGCTCGACCCGGCGTCGGCGCGCGACGTGCGCGATGCCGTCGGCCGTCTCGTCGGACGTGAGTCGGGAAGCCGAGCCGACCGAGGGTGGCTCGACGCTCCCTCCGGAGAACCGGCTGGGGCAGCTGGCCGCTCCTGGCCGCGAACCCGGCTTCCGGTCAGGCCCACCCTGGTCGTCGTCGAGCACGTCCTCGACGCGTGGGTCGACCTCGTCGACCGCCTCGTCGTGCTGTCCGACGACGGCAGGATCGTCGCCGACGGCCCGGTGCACGAGACCCTCGAGCAGGAGCGCGATCGTCTTCTGGACCTCGGCATCTGGGTGCCGGGCGCGGACCCGCCGACCCCCGTCTCCGTCGACCCAGCGCTCGTCGCTCCCCGCGCGACCCGAGGTCGACTCGCCCAGGATCATGTCGCGTCGAGACTCCGCACTGCTGCGCCCGACATCAGCAGTGCGGAGCCCCCA
>DASSYJ010000108.1:0-19595 GCA_035703305.1 Ornithinibacter sp.
TCCTCGGCACCTTCTCCTACGCCAAGCTGCCGATGGTCGCCGACATCGCGGCACAGGGGGACGCCCTTGCCGACCACGACGTCGTCGCCGCGCTGGCGGGCGACCCCGACGCGCTCCGGTCCGTGCGCTCCGAGCTCGACCCGAGCCACGCCGACCTCGACGACCCCGAGCGCGACGTCCTCGTGCTCGACGCCGACAGCAGCCAGCAGGAGGCCATCGAGGCCGTGCGCTCCGGCTCGCACCTCGTCATCCACGGCCCCCCCGGCACCGGCAAGTCGCAGACCATCGCCAACCTCATCGCGACCCTCGCGTTCGACGGCAAGCGAGTGCTCTTCGTCGCGGAGAAGCGTGCGGCCATCGACGCCGTCGTCGGGCGGCTCGACCGGGTGGGACTCGGCGACCTCGTGCTCGACCTCCACGCGGGCGCGCAGGGTCGGCGGCGCGTCGCGCGCGAGCTCGTCGCAGGCCTCGACCGCCTGGCGTCCAAGGGCCCGGGGGGTGGCGCGGTTCGGGGCGCCCGCCCTGCTCCCATGGATGCCGGAAGCCTCTTCTCGCGCGTCACCTCACCGGCCGATGCCCGGCGTGCCGCGGCGGAGCGCCTCATCGAGCACGTGCGGGTCATGCACCGCCGCCGGGACCCGTGGGCGGTCTCGTTGCACGACGTCCAGGAGGCGGTGTCGGCGTTCTCGGGGATGCCGACACCGCCACGGTCCAGGGTCCGGTTGCGCGGTGCGGTCCTCGCTCGGCTCGACCGCGACGCCGCGACCGCCGCCGCCGCCCGGATCACGACTCTCGCCTCCCTCGCCGACTGGGACGGCAGGGGGGCGCACGACCCGTGGTTCGGCGCCGGCATCCGCTCCGCCGACGAGGCGGTCGAGGCGCGCGAGCGGGTCGAGCGGCTTGCGTCGGGAGGCGTGGACGACACGGCGCGCACGCTCGCCGAGGTCTTCCGCGGCATCAAGCTCCCCGAAGCGCCGACGACCCGCGACTGGGCCCGGGTGCTCGCGACCGTCGGCGAGGTGCGCGACACGCTCGAGGTGTTCCGACCGGAGGTCTTCGACATCCCGCTCACCGACCTCGTCACGGCGACGGGCACCGCGGCATACCGGCGATCGGTGGCCTCGGAGCTCGGCTGGCTCGACCGGTGGCGCCTGCGCCGTCAGGCGCGCGGCCTGCTCCGGCCCGGGCGCCCACCGGCGAACCTCCATGCCGCACTGGCCGCGGCGAGCGAGCAACGGGTGGCCTGGCGCCAGCTCGCAGGATCCGGCGGCCGCCCCGAGATCCCGGTCGAGCTCGACCGTGCCCGGGTGTCCCATGCCGCGCTCGTCGACGACCTGGAGTGGCTCGACCTCAGGCTTCCCGACGACGAGGGAGCCTCCGGTGACGGTGCGGAGGGCGCCCCACCGGGCCTGACGGAGGTGGACCTCCCCACGCTGCGCCGACGGGTCGACGCCCTTGCGGCGGCGACCGACCGGCTGGCGGTCGTCCCCGCCGAGACGGCGGCACTCGACGAGCTCGCGGCATCCGGCCTGCTCCCGGTCGTCGACGACCTGCGTGAGCGCGGGGTCCCTGCGGAGCTCGCGACGTCGGAGGTCGAGTGGGTCTGGTGGTCGTCGCTGGCGGAGGAGATCGCCCTGCGTGACCCCCGCGTCGCCGCCCACGACGGTCGCGCGCTCACCCGCACGGTCGGTGAGTTCGCCGATGCCGACCGAGCGGTGGTGCAGGAGAACGCTGCTCGCGTCCTCGACGCGGTGGCCGATGACGTCGCGAATGTCCGCTCGGAGCGTCCGGCGCAGGAGACGTTCCTCCGCGCGGAGGCCGCGCGGGCCCGACGCCTCGCGCCGCTGAGGGACCTCGTCGCCCGCTGCCCCGACCTCGTGACGACGGTGCGCCCCTGCTGGGTCATGAGCCCGCTCGTCGTCGCCTCGGTCCTCCCGCCGGGCCAGTGGTTCGACGTCGTCGTGTTCGACGAGGCCTCGCAGATCCCGCCCGCCGAGGCGGTGTCGGCGATCGCGCGTGCCCGCCAGGTGGTCGTGGCGGGGGACTCGCGCCAGCTCCCGCCGACGTCGTTCTTCACCACCGTCACGGACGGCGACCCGGCCGCGGTCCGCGCGGACGAGCCGATCACCGAGGGCGTCGAGTCGATCCTCGACGTGCTGGCGGCCACGCTTCCGAGCCGCCGCCTGTCGTGGCACTACCGGTCGCTCGACGAGCGACTCATCGCGTTCGCGAACGCGGAGGTCTACGACGGCTCGCTCGTCACGTTCCCCGGCACCGGCACCGACCGGGTCCTGCACCACGAGCTCGTCGAGGGCCACGGGATCGTCGCCGAGGGCGACTCCGCCGTGGAGACCACCACCGTCGAGGTCGACCGGGTCGTGGAGCTCGTGCTGGAGCACGCACGCACCCGCCCCGACCGCTCGCTCGGCGTCATCGCGCTGGGCATCACCCACGCGGTCCGGGTCGAGGAGGCGCTGCGGCGCGCGCTGGGCGGCGTCGACGACGAGGTCCTGGGGTTCTTCGACGAGGACCGACCGGAGGCCTTCTTCGTCAAGAACCTCGAGCGCGTCCAGGGCGACGAGCGCGACGACGTCATCCTCACCATCGGGTACGGCAAGACGCCGCACGGGAGGGTGCTCCACCGCTTCGGTCCGCTCAACATCGAGGGCGGGGAGCGGCGCCTCAACGTCGCGGTCACCCGGGCCCGGCGGTCGATGACCGTCGTGTCCTCCATCGCCGCCGAGGACCTCGACCCGGCGCGGCTGCGGGCTCGGGGGGCCCGGATGCTGCGCGACTTCCTCGCGTATGCCGCCACCGGGCAGCTACCAGCGGCCGACTCGGCGGGGTCGACGGGCTCGACGACACGGTTCGCCGCCTCCGACGGCACGCGCGAGTCGGCCACGGGCGCGACGGAGCCGGGGCACCCCGTGCGGTCGGTCGTGCTGGCCGACCTCGCACGGCGGCTGCGGGAGCACGGCCTCGTCGTCCACGAGGACCTCGGCTCGTCGGCGGACCCCGTCGACCTCGCGGTGGAGGACCCAACACGCCCCGGTCACCTCGCGCTCGCCGTCGAGTCCGACGGGCCGCAGTATGCCGCGATGCGCACCACCCGCGACCGCGACAGGTTGCGCGCGGAGCAGCTCGAACGCCTGGGGTGGCGTCACCTGCGAGTCTGGTCGACCGACGTCTTCCGCGACCCGGCACGGGACGTGTCCCGCATCCTCGAGGCGGCCGGCATCCACGAGGCGCCCGGTGACTGAGTCGGACACCGACGCCGCCCGGGAGGAACAGCCTGCGGCAGAGGGAGACTCGGGTTCGGCCCAGTCATCTCCTCGCGCCGGCGACGCGGCATCCGACGAGGTGGTCCGCCGGAGGCCGAAGGCTCGGGGTCGGCGGCGGCGGGCCGTCAGGCCCGGGACGAATCCCGCTGCCGACGACGCCCCCGACACCGCGGATGCTCGAGAGGAGCCGTCGACGGGGGAGTCACAGCACGACAGGTGGCTTCGCGAGCAGCGCCCCCCGCACTGGGAGTGACCGCGCCCGTCGAGCGGGCGTCAGGGGCGGGCTCGCAGCGCGTCGCGGATCTCGCGGAGGAGCTCGGTGTTGGGGTCGACCCCGGCCTCCTCGGCGGGGAAGTAGCGCTCCTTGGCCCGCTCGTAGGGCTTGACGACGAAGAAGTAGACGACGAACGCCATGATGAGGAACGCGATGACGGCCGTGAGGAAGGGACCGATCGTGGACCAGCCACCGGGCTGCCAGTCGTCGAAGTTGAAGTCGGCTCCACCGGTGGCCTTCCCGATGGCCTCGAGGACCACCTTGGTGAACGCGGCGACCACGGCGGCGAACGCGACGCCGATGATGAACGCGACGGCCAGTTCCACGAGGTTGCCTCGCAGGACGAAGTCCCTGAAACCCTTCACGTGATGCTCCTTCAGCTCTCCGGTAGTGGTGCGCGGGGTGGTCGGGCCCTCCGCCACCCTAGGGGCCGAGCCGCCGGTGGTCCTGCGGAGCGACACGGCACGAGACGCCGACGCTCAGTGCCAGGAGCCGCCGTTGCCCCAGCCGGCACCTGGTCGAATCCGGACCTCACCCGGCTTCACGTCCTCGGCCCAGTCCTCGTCCGCGCGACCGTGACGGTGCCGCCGGATCACGGTGGCCACGACGGCTGCCAGCACGGCCAGGGCGGCAGCCCCGACGACGGCCACCTCCACGGCATACACGGGATCCATCACCATCCGCCTTTCGACGACGCGTGGTGGGCGGGACCCTCAGTGCGACGAGCCACGGCCGAGCCCACCACCCGCACGCAGCTCGAGGTGGTCCGACGGTGGCCGGGAGTCCCAGTCGCCGCCATGCCCCCGCCGGCCCGCGACCAGGACGACGACCAGCGCGACCAGGCTGCCGAGGATCGAGACCGCGATCCCGGCCACCATGATCACGCCCATCAGGGTGAGACCGTCCATCATCCGCCTCCGTCCCCGGCGGCGCAGCGCCGCTGCCTCCAGTCTCGCATGAAGGGGCCGGCGCTGGTCCTCGCCTCGATGTGAGCCGTCACGCTGTCGCGGGCCCTGCCGGGCGGCCTCCGCGTCCGGCAGAGGCGCCGGACGTCCGTGGTCAGCCCGGGGCCCATACCAGGGCGACGGTGACGGGACCCTCGAGGGACCCGTGCCCAGCGAGGACGGCATCAGCCTCGATCGCGCTGAGCGACAGGACGACACCTCGACCCGGGGGTGCTGCCTCGACGGCGAGCGCGCCCGCGGCGGAGGTCGGCGGGTCCGTGGCGAGGACCTCGGCACCCCGGGCCAGGGGAGGTCCACCACCGACGGGGTAGACCCTCACCGAGGACCCCGGCGCGAGCAGGTCGACCGACGCGGGGTCCGCCGCCACCACGTGGAGCGCGACCCGGCCGGCGGGCAGCCCGTCGACGACCCCGCGCGGGACGAGCCGCCGCGCCGTCACGGCCTCGCCGGCGGCCAGCCCGGAACCGACCCTGCGCCCCACGGCGTCGGTGGAGCGGGTGAGGCCGCCCGGCTGCACGGACGACTCCGGAGCCGTGTCGACCCGCACGTCTGCGGGCGTGAGGACCGCACCCGCGGCGACGTCTCGAGCGGCCACGACGACCTCGACCAGGGGAGGCGGGGAGGGGCGCAGCTGCGCCAGGACAACCACGACGGCGGCCGCCGCGAGCAGGGCGGACAGGAGGCGGCGGATGACGACTCGTCGCCAGCGGGCCCGACGTCCCGGCCCGGTGAGCGACGGAAGCGGTCGGGAGGGGCGGTCCATCCCAGCGACGCTAGGCGCCGCACCTCACCGGTGGGGCGGTCAGGCCGATCCTGTGGACGACGCGGCGGGCGTCGCCGCGGGTGTGGACGAGCCGGAGGCGCCCGACGAGCCCGACGAGCCCGACGAGCCCGACGAGGACCCGTCGGACGAGGAGCCGGCGGACCCGCTCGACCCGTCGGACGACGAGGTCGACCCGGACGTCGAGCCCGAGCCCGACTCCGACGACCCGCTGCCCGACCCCGGGGACGAGCCACCCGCGACCGCCGACCCCGCGCGCGAGTCGGTGCGGTAGAAGCCGCCGCCCTTGAAGACGATCCCGACGGCGTTGAAGACCTTGCGCAGCCGGCCCTCGCACTCGGGGCACACGGTGAGGGAGTCGTCGCTGAAGGACTGCACGACCTCGAAGCGGTGGTCGCACTCGGTGCACGCGTAGGCGTACGTCGGCACGGCATTCCTCCTGCGGAGCGATGAGCTGCCGCCCGGGTCGGCCCTCGGGCACGACGACGACGGGGCGGCGGTGGTCCACCCAAGGATAGGCGAGAGCCTCGACGCCCAGTTCCGGGCCCGTCGAGCCGCGGTCAGTCCTCGACCCAGTCGGCGAGCCGGCCCCCGCGACTCACGGCGAACAGCCGCTTCTCGACCTGCTCGCGCACCGTGCTCGGGGCCACGACGAGCAGCTGGTCACCGTGGCGGAGGACGTCGTTCTCCCGGGGCACGAAGGAGCGCCCCTCGCGCACGACGAGCGAGACGTTGGCCCCCACGGGCAGGCGCAGCTCGAAGACACGCACGCCGGCGATCCGCGACCGCGGGCCGACGTCGATCTCGAGCATCTCGGCGCCGAGGTCGCTGAGCGGCGTCGCCTCCACGGCGAGGTCCACCCGGTGGTGCGACGAGTCGACCCCCAGGCGACGGGCCACCCAGGGCAGGGTCGGCGCCTGGATGACGGTGAAGACGACGACGAGGACGAACACGAGGTCGAAGATCCACTCCACCCCCGGGGTCCCGACGGTCACCGGCACCGTCGCGAGCACGACGGGCACGGCACCCCGGAGCCCGGCCCACGACAGGAACGCCTGGGTCCGCCACGACATGCCGAACGGCGTGCACGACACGAGCACCGACAGCGGCCGACCCAGAAGGAGCAGCGCGGGACCCACGACGAGCGCCGGCAGCAGGACGTCGCCGAACCCGCTCGGCGAGGCGAGGAGCCCCAGGAGGACGAACAGCCCGATCTGCGCCAGCCACCCGATCGCCGTGGCGAAGCCCTGGACGGCGGCCCGGTGCGGGAGCCGGAGGTTGCCCAGCACGAGGGCCGCGAGGTAGCAGGCGATGAAGCCGGACAGGTGCAGGGCGTCGGCCGCGGCATACGCCAGGACCGCCACGGACAGGACTCCGATCGCGAACAGCGCCGACGACCCGGTGGCGACGACCGCGAGCCCTCGCGCCCCGGCATACCCGATGGCCAGGCCGACCACGGCACCGCCCACGAGCTCCGCTGCGGCGATGACGAGGACCTGCCACAGCGGAGTCGGCGTGGCACCGGGTGCCAGCCCCGCGGCCAGGGCCGTGACGAGCAGCACGACCGGTGCGTCGTTGAAGCCGGACTCGGCCTCGAGCATCCCTGAGATCCGACGGGGCAGCGGCACCCGGCGCAGCACGGAGAACACCGCGGCGGCATCCGTCGAGGCGAGCACGGCGGCCACCAGGAACGCGATCTGCCACGACCAGCCGAGGACCACTCTGGCGACCACCCCGACGACGAGGACCGACACGGCCACACCGACCGTAGCGAGCACGGCTGCGGGAGCCACCGAGCCCCGGATGCCCGACCAGCGGGTCGTGATGCCACCCTCGACGAGGATGAGGACGAGGGCGGCGTAGCCGAGGACCTGGGTGAGCTCCTCGGAGTCGTAGCGGATGCCGATGCCGCTCTCCCCGAGGACCAGGCCGATCGCGAGGTAGACGAGCAGGGACGGGAGTCCGGAGCGCAGCGACACCCGCACCGCGGCGACCGCCACGACCAGGACGAGGCTGCCGACGAGGAGCGCGAGGGTCAGGTCGTCGAGCGAGAACCCCGCGGACGTGCCACCTCCCACGACGGGGGGTGTCCAGCTCCGCTCCACGGCCCGCCCTTCGTGTCGACGTTCTGCAGTGTCCTAGTCTCGCAGGGTGAGCCGAGTCGTCGTCGCCCGTCGTGTCCTATTGGGACTGCTGGCGCTCGTGCTCGTCGCCTCGCTCGTCGCCACGGTCGTCGTCGTCACGGCGGTCCGTGACTCCCTGCCCACGACCTCGGGCGAGGCCACCCTCCCGGGCCTCGGCAGCGCCGTCACGGTGATGCGCGACGACAGCGGCATCCCCCACATCTACGGCGACAGCATCACCGACCTCGCCCGCGCGCAGGGCTACGTCCACGCCCAGGAGCGCTTCTTCGAGATGGACGTGCGCCGCCACGTCACGGCCGGCCGGCTCTCCGAGCTCGTGGGGGCCGACGCCCTCGACGCCGACAAGGTGATCCGCACGATGGGCTGGCGCCGGGTGGCCGAGGAGGAGCTGCCCACCCTGGCGCCGCAGACCCGACAGGTGCTCCAGGCCTACGCCGACGGGGTCAACACCTACCTCAGGGGCCGCAGCCCCGGCGAGATGGCCGTCGAGTACACCATCCTGGGCCTCAAGCTCCCCACCGCGGAGGTCGAGGACTGGACCCCCGTCGACAGCCTGTCGTGGCTCAAGGCCATGGCCTGGGACCTGCGGTCCAACTACACCGACGAGCTCGCCCGGGCCCGGCTCAGCGGCCGGCTCTCACCCGCCCAGATCAGCCAGATCTACCCCGCCTACGACTACGACGCCCACCCGCCGATCCTGTCCTCGAAGGAGTGGTCACCCTCCACCCGCGGGTCCAGCCCGTCCGCCGTGCCGTGGGCCCTGACCAGCGGCGCTGCTGCCGCCAGGCCCTCCTCCTCGGCCGGCCCCCGGACCTCCGCGGCCTCCGTCGCCCCTGTTGCGCCCGGCACCGCCGACCCCCGCCTCACCTCACCGGCGGCCCAGCGGGCGTATGCCGTGGCCCACGAGGCGCTCGCGTCCATCCCCGAGCTCGTCGGCAGCGGCGAGGGCGTGGGCTCGAACTCGTGGGTCGTCGCGGGGTCCCGGACCACGACGGGCAAGCCGCTCCTCGCCAACGACCCGCACCTCGCGGTCGCGCAGCCCGGGGTCTGGATCCAGAACAGCCTGCACTGCCGGACCGTCTCCACCTCGTGCCCGCTCGACGTCAGCGGGTTCTCCTTCTCGGGCGTCCCGGGCGTCGTCATCGGGCACAACGCCGACATCGCCTGGGGCTTCACCAACCTCGCTCCCGACGTCAGCGACTTCTACCTCGAGCGGGTCATCGGCGACACCTACCTCCGCGACGGCGACTGGGAGCCGGTGACGACGCGCGAGGAGGTCATCAAGATCGCGGGTGGCGCCGACCAGCACATCACCGTGCGCAGCACCGTCCACGGCCCGGTGCTCTCCGACGTCATCGAGGGGGTGGGCGACGCGGGTGCGCGCGCGCCCACGCAGCAGGAGGGTGACGAGAGCGAGATGTATGCCGTGTCGCTCGCCTGGACGGGTCTCCTCCCGAGCCGGACGGCCGACGCGATCCTCCAGCTGAACCTCGCCCGGAACTTCGACGAGTTCCGCGAGGCGGCGCGCTCGTTCGCGGTCCCGGCCCAGAACCTCGTGTATGCCGACCGCCAGGGCCACATCGGGTACCAGGCACCGGGTCAGGTGCCCGTGCGCCGGCCGGCGCTGCCGCGCGCGCCCGCGGGCTACTGGCCGGCCCCCGGCTGGGACTCGACCTACGACTGGGAGGGTTTCGTCGAATTCGAGAGCATGCCGTGGGCTCTCGACCCGGCAGACGGCGTCATCGTCACGGCGAACCAGGCGGTGACCCAGAGCGCGACGCCCTTCCTCACGAGCGACTGGGACCGGGGCTGGCGTGCCACGCGGATCGCCGAGCGGCTCGACGCCCGCGACAAGCTCTCACCGTCGGACATGGCGGCGATCCAGATGGACTCGCGGGACTCCTTCGCCGACGTCCTGGTGCCCGCCCTGCTCGCCGTGCCCCTGGACCCCACGGACACCGACCTCGAGACGGGCGAGCTGCTCGAGTTCACCCGTGAGGCGCGCGAGCTGCTCCGCGGGTGGGACGGCACGACCCCGGCCGGCGACTCCGAGGAAGGGGCCGCGGCGGCATACTTCAATGCCGTCTGGCGCAACCTCCTCGAGCTGCTCTTCGACGACGAGCTCCCCGCCGGCCTCAAGGCCGACGGGGGTGGACGCTACCGCTCGGCGGTCGAGCAGCTGCTGGCGAACCCCAAGAGCGCCTGGTGGGACGACAAGCTGACGCCCAACGTCACCGAGGGCAAGGACGAGATCCTGCGCCGGGCCCTCGTCGAGGCCCGCCTCGAGCTGACCCGTGAGCTCGGGAAGGATCCCGGCAAGTGGCAGTGGGGAAAGCTGCACCGGCTCACCTTCCAGCACAAGGTCCTCGGGGGCCCGGGGGTGCCCGGCCCCGTGCGCTGGCTCGTCAACGACGGTCCCCACGACCTCCCGGGCGGCTCGGCCATCGTCGACGCCAACGCCTGGGACGCGAGCAAGGGCTACGAGGTGACCGCCGCCCCGTCGATGCGGATGGTCGTCGACCTGTCCGACCTGGACCGGTCGACGTGGATCAACCAGACGGGCGTCAGCGGCCACCCGACCGACGACCACTACTCCGACCAGGTGGACGACTGGGTGGCCGGGCGGCAGCGCCCGTGGCCGTTCACCGAGGCGGCCGTGCGCGACACCGACCCCGACGTGTTCACGCTCCGGCCGGAGGGCTCCGCCACGGGCTGAGCCCCAGGTCGACCAGGCCGTCCGCGCTGACGACGGCGTCGACGAGCTGGTCGTGCGCCTCGCGGGGGAGGGCTGCGTCGCCGGGGCCGAGGAGCTCGCCGGGGTGGAGCACGACGACGACCGGGACTCCGGCACGGCGCCGCGGCAGCGCCTTGTCGTAGCACCCCCCGCCCTGGCCCATGCGGGTGCCCGAGCGGTCGACCGCCAGGCCGGGCGCGAGCACGAGGTCGGCGGCGGCGACGGCGTCGAGCCCGAGGGGCGTGTGGGTGTCGTCGGCCGCGTCGTGCCAGTCGAGGTCGAGGTCCGGCAGCGTGATCGGGAGGAGGACCCGGATGCCGCGCGCGGCGAGCGCCGCGTTGACCGGCGCCGTGGGGGGCTCGCCGGGCACCGCGGCATACGACGTCACGACCGCTCCGCGACCGAGGCCCAGCTCGTCGACGAGGGCGAGGACGTGGTGCTCGAGGGCGCGCCCGTCGTCGTCGACGTCCCGGGTCGCCGCCAGCGCGCGACGGGCCGCACGGAGGGCCGAGCGGCGCGCGGTCTTCTCCGGATCACGGGCCATCCACGCATCGTAGGGTTGGCGCCATGACCGTCGACGGGCTGGGTGCTGCCGTGGCGAAGATGCGTGCGGCAGGAGTTCCCGAGCTCGCGATCACCGTCTTCAGCGCCTACCACGAGCAGCTTCGCTCCCACGCGACGGGCACGATCCCCGAGGACACGATCGAGCCGCTGCGCGACGTGATGCACGTCGACGACGTGCGACCCGACGAGGCCGCGGTGCGCGAGGCGCTGGCGCGCACCGTCATCATCAAGCTCAACGGCGGCCTGGGCACGAGCATGGGGATCCGCGGCCCGAAGTCAGCGCTGCCCGTCCGCGACGGCCTGACCTTCCTCGACATCATGGCCCGGCAGGTGCTCGCGCTGCGCCGGCGGCACGGCGTCGGCACGCCGCTCCTCCTCATGGACTCGTTCCGCACGCGCGACGAGTCGCTCGCGATCCTCGGGCGGCACGACGGGCTCGCCGTCGACGGGCTGCCGCTGGACTTCCTCCAGAGCCGCGAGCCCAAGCTGCGGGCCGACGACCTCTCACCGGTCGACTGGCCCGACGACCCCGAGCTCGAGTGGTGCCCGCCCGGCCACGGTGACGCCTACGTCGCCCTGCAGACCACGGGCCTGCTCGACACGTTGCGCGACCGCGGCATCCGGCACGCCTTCCTCTCCAACTCCGACAACCTCGGCGCGACCTGTGAGGGGGCGATCCCTGCCTGGATGGCCCGCGAGGGGATCCCCTACGTCGCCGAGGTCTGCGCGCGCACGCGCAACGACCGCAAGGGCGGCCACCTCGCGGTGCGGCGGACCGACGGCCGGCTCGTCCTGCGCGACAGCGCCATGGTGGCCCCGGGGGAGCAGGGGTGGTTCGAGGACACCGACCGCCACCCGTGGTTCCACACCAACAACCTCTGGGTCGACCTCGACGTCCTGGCCGACCGCCTGGCCGAGCGCGACGGGCTCATGGGGCTGCCCATCATCGTCAACCGCAAGCCCGTCGACCCGACCCGTCCGGACTCCACGCCGGTCATCCAGGTCGAGTCCGCGATGGGCGGTGCGGTGGAGGTGTTCGACGGGGCGCGAGCTCTCGCGGTCGACCGCAGCCGCTTCCGGCCGGTGAAGACGACCAACGAGCTGCTCCTCATCCGGTCCGACATCTACCGGCTGACCGAGGACTTCGTCGTCGAGTCGACGATCGACCACGAGGAGCCGTTCGTCGACCTGGGGGAGTGGTACCGGATGGTCGACGGCTTCGAGGCCCGGTTCCCGCACGGCGTGCCGTCGATCCGGGGGTGCTCGAGCCTGCACGTCGAGGCGGACGCGACGTTCGGCGCCGACGTCGTGTGCACCGGTGACGTGCACGTGACCGGCGGCGTGCGCAGCATCCCCGACGGGGCGCACCTGCGGGGTGAGGTCTGATGCGGTCGGTCGAGGAGCACCGCGCGGCGGTCCTGGGGCTGGTCACGGCGCTGGCGCCCGTGGAGGTGCCCGTGGGCCGGGCCCTGGGCCTGGTCCTGGCCGCCGACGTCACGGCGGCCGTCGACCTGCCCGGCTTCGACAACTCCGCCATGGACGGGTATGCCGTGCGCGCCGCCGAGCTCGTCGGCGCCGGACCCGACGCCCCGGTCCTCCTGCCCGTGGACGGCGACATCGCCGCGGGCGACACGACGCGGCACGTCCTGCGGCCGGGGCACGCCATGCGGATCATGACCGGAGCTCCGCTGCCCGAGGGTGCCGATGCCGTCGTCCCGGTCGAGGTCACGGACGGGGGAGCCGAGCGCGTGGGGGTCCGGCTGGCTCCGGAGGTCGGTCGCCACCTGCGCCACCGCGCGGAGGACGTCCGCGCCGGCGACGCCGTCCTGCGGTCCGGCACCCGGCTCGGACCCGGACACCTCGCCCTCGCGGCGGCGGGCAACGTCGCGGTGGTCCGCGTCCACCCGCGGCCACGCGTCACCGTCGTCTCGACCGGTGACGAGCTCGTTGCTCCCGGCTCTCCCCTCGAGCACGGACAGGTCGTGGACTCCAACCACGTCATGCTGCGCGCGCTCGTCGAGGCGGCGGGGGCGGAGGTCGCGGGTGCGGCGCACCTGGCCGACGACGCCACCGCCGTGCGGGCCTTCCTCGACGACCTCCCGGGCTCTCCGGACCTCGTCCTCACGACCGGCGGGGTGTCGATGGGCGTCTACGACACCGTCAAGGAGGTGCTGACCGCTGACGGCGGGGTCGACTTCGTCAAGGTGGCGATGCGACCGGGGATGCCGCAGGGCAGCGGGGTCGTCGGCTCGTCCCGCACCCCGGCGCTGACCCTCCCCGGCAACCCGGTGAGCTCGTTCGTCTCGTTCCACGTCTTCGTCCTCCCCGTGCTGCGCCGCCTCGCGGGCCTCGACCCGGCGGCCGACGGGTCCTTCGAGGCGGTGGCCGACGCGTCGTGGTCCGGGGCGCCCGGCAAGGTCGAGTTCACGCGCGTCGTCGAGCGCGGTGGTCGCGTGCGCCCCTCCGGCGGCCAGGGGTCGCACGTGCTCGGGGCCCTGGCGGAGGCCACGGCGCTCGCGACGGTGCCGGCGGACGTCGAGCGGGTCGAGCGCGGCGACGTCGTGAGGTGCATCCCGCTGCTGGGGCAGGATCGCGACCGTGGCCTCTGACCCTCCCACCCCGGCCCGGCTGACCCATGTGCGCGCCGACGGCACGGCGCACATGGTCGACGTGTCGGGCAAGGCCGTGACGGCGCGCCGGGCGTCAGCGGCCGGCCGCGTCCTCCTCTCGCCGGCAGCCGTCGCGGCGCTACGGGACGGCACGGTGCCGAAGGGTGACGCCCTCGGGGTCGCCCGGGTCGCCGGCATCCAGGCCGTGAAGCGCACTCCCGACCTCATCCCGCTCGCCCATCCCGTCGCGGTGCACGCGGTCGAGGTCGACCTCGAGGTCGTCGACGACGGCGTCGAGATCACCGCCACCGTCCGCACGGCCGACCGCACCGGCCTCGAGATGGAGGCCCTCACCGCCGTCGCGGTCGCCGCTCTGGCGCTCATCGACATGGTCAAGGCGGTCGACAAGCACGCTCGCATCACCGACGTGCGGGTCACCGCCAAGTCCGGTGGGCGCAGCGGTGACTGGGAGGAGGGCTCGTGACCGCCACGACGCCGGCGGATGCCGGGCCGCTCACCGGGCGCCGGGCCGTCGTCGTGACGTGCTCCACCCGGGCGGCGACGGGGGTCTACCCCGACCGCGGCGGCGCCCTGCTCGTCGAGGCGCTCCGCAGCTGGGGGTGTGACGTGGCCGATGCGACGGTGGTCCCCGACGGCCCGGAGGTGTCCGAGGCCCTCGCGGCGGCACTCGCCGGTGCTCCCGACCTCGTCATCACGACGGGCGGCACCGGTCTCAGCCCCACCGACGGCACGCCCGAGGCGACCCGGCCGCTGCTCGACCGGGACGTCCCCGGGCTGGCCGAGGCGATCCGCGCCCGTGGCGTCGCGAACGGCATACCCACGGCGGTGTTGTCGCGAGGTCTGGCCGGGCTCGCGGGACGCACCCTCGTCGTCAACCTCCCCGGCTCCACCGGTGGGGTGCGCGACGCGCTGGACGTGCTCGTGGACGTGCTCCCGCACGCGCTCGCCCAGGTGAGCGGCGGTGACCACTGATGTGGGGGAGGCTGCGTCGGCGGACCGCCCGGGCAGCGAGGTGGGACGCCCGACGTGAGGTGTCCCCGGAGCCGACGTGGGTGTGGCCGCTCCGGCTGTCGGGGAGGACGCCGATGGGCGCGGAGGTGGTGCTGCGACCGCTGACGGTGGACGACGGGGCGGTCTTCCAGTCCGTGCGACGCGCGAACGCTGAGTGGCTCGAGCCCTGGGACGCCACCTCCCCCGACCCCGACGCACCGAGCCGGAGCTTCGCCGAGCTCGTCGCGCAGTACGACGCGGACGCGGCTGCGGGTCGGGCGCTGCCCTTCGTCGTCGAGGTGGAGGGGCGCCTCGTGGGGCAGCTGTCCATCGGCTCGATCGTGCTGGGGTCGTTCCGCTCGTGCTACGTCGGCTACTGGGTGAGTCGCGCGGTGGCAGGCCGGATGGTCATCCCCACCGCCCTCGCCCTCGCCGGAGACCACGTGCTCGGGTCCCTCGGGCTGCACCGCATCGAGGTCAACATCCGGCCCGAGAACACCGCGAGCCTGGCCGTCGTCCGCAAGCTCGGGTTCCGGGAGGAGGGGCTGCGGCCGCACTACCTCCACATCGCGGGCGAGTGGCGGGACCACCTGTCGTTCGCGCTCACCCAGGAGGACCTGGCGGGCGAGACGCTCATGGAGCGCCTGGTCCGCCGGACCTCGACCTCGACGTCATGCTCAGGCTCTGGCTCGTCCTCCGCCTCGGGCTCGGCCGAGAACCGTGCGCCGCAGTCGTCACAGCAGTCACTTGCGCGACACACCGGGAGGGGTCCGGCGTCCGGCGGGGGAGCCCACCTACCGTCGTAGTCGTGCAGTCCCCGTCGAGCCTGATCTTCCTCGTCCTCCTCGGGGTGTGGGCTGCCTACTTCGTCCAGTACTGGGTCCGCCGCCGCGACCACCTCGCCACTGCACGGTCCGTGGAGCAGTTCACGGCCGCGATGCGCGTCCTCGAGCGGCGTGACCCGCTGCCCGGAGCGGATCTCTCGGAGCCGGCTCCTCGGTCGTATGCCGTGCACCCCGCCCGGAGCGTCCGCCCGCAGGTGCTCGTGAAGCGCGCCGAGGCCGCGCACCCCGCTGCCGTCGGTGTCACCGAGCGGGTGCAGGTCGACGTCGACCCTCCGCGATCCGCCCGGCGCGAGGCTCCGACCGCGACCGCGACGGCGTCGCCCCGCTCCGCCCGCCGGGATGGTTCGCGACCCGCGGCTCGCCCGCCCGCTCGCCGCCGGGTGCGGCCCAGCCGCCGGGTCCGCGGGCTGCTGTTCCTCACCGCTCTGCTCGGTCTCCTGGTCGTCGGCGTGCTCGTCGCCCTCTCCGTGCTCCTCCCGGTCGCGCTTGCACCGGCCGGGGTCGCCGTCGTCGGCGCCTTCCTCTGGGTGCGCTCGGGGGTGCGGGCCGAGGCGGCCCTCGCGCGTGCCCACCGGATGTCGGTCCGCACCCGGCGAGCTGCTGCGGCTCCGACGACGAGCCGCGGGTCGGCCGGAGCCGTCATCGTCCCTGTCGCGAGAGGCGGACGGGTCGAGGCGGCCCATGACGGGTCGGTGACCTCTTCCCGCAACGACGAGGCGGTCGTCGACGAGCGCTCCGCGACGCCCGCAGTGACGGCATCCCGGGTGGCCGGGACGCAGGATGACACCGGTGACCCGGCGGATGGGGCGGCCGACCGTGCGGACCCTGCCCAGCGACCGGCTGCCGACGCAGCGACCGTCCTGGCCGACGACGTCATGGTGCCGATCATGGACGAGGACGACATGCCCCTCACCTGGGACCCCGTGCCCGTCCCGCGCCCCACCTACACGATGAAGGCCAAGGCGGAGCGCCCCGACGTGGAGCCTGCGGCCGTCACGCCCGACCCTGCGCCGGTGGCGCGCGACACGGAGCGTGACGGCACGGCATACGAGGAAGAGCGCCGGGTCGCCGGAGCCTGAGGCTCGGTCGGTCGTACCACGCGCCCGACCGGGCCGCCCGAGTCAGTCGCGGCCCTCGAGCCGCTCGCGCGACGCCTCCTCGGCGCGGTCCTCGACGTCCTCGGCCTCCGCCTCCGCCTCGGCCTCCTCCGCGGGCGTGAGCACCTCCTCGGCCGTGCGGGCCGCCCCGGGGGGGACGTCGTCCTGGGCCTCGCCGGAGTCCAGGAGGTGGTGGCCGACGGCGTTGAGCACGGCGACGGTCGGCACGGCGATGAGGCCGCCGATGATCCCGGCCAGCACGATGCCCGCCGCGATCGCGACGATGACGGCGAGGGGGTGGATGCGCATCGCCCGGCCGACGAGGAGGGGTTGGAGGAGGTGGGCCTCGAGCTGCTGAACGCCGATGACGATGCCGAGCATGATGAGGGCCTGCACCGGGCCGAGCGCGACGAGGGCGAGGAGCACGGCGACGGTGCCGGAGAGCGCGGCGCCGACGACGGGGATGAAGGCACCGAAGAAGACGAGCAGCGCGATGCCCGAGGCGAAGGGCACGCCGAGGACCGCTGCGCCGAGGCCGATGCCGACCGCGTCGACGGCCGCAACGAGGACCGTGGCGCGGGTGAAGGCGGAGATCTGGCCCCAGGCGATGAGCCCGGAGGAGTGCACCCGCTCGCGGGCGCCCCGCGGGAAGAGGCGGACGACCCACCCCCAGATGACCGCACCGTCGTAGAGGAAGAAGAAGAGGGTGAACATCGCGAGGAAGAACCCGGCGACGATGTGCGTCGCCGTGAGACCGGCCGCCGTCGCGGTGTCGGTGAGGTTCCCGGAGGTGATCCACTGCCGTACCTGGTCGATGTAGTGCTCGACCTGGGTGTCGGTGATGCCGAACGTCGTGTTGGCCCAGGACCGGACCTGGTTGATGCCCTCGGTGACCTTGCTCGTCATGTCGTCGAGCTGGCTCGTGAGCTGTGACCCGACGAAGGAGAGCATCCCGATGACGAGTCCGAGCGTGCCCAGCACGGTCAGGCCCGCCGCCAGACCCCGAGGCAGGACGCGCGCGAGCCAGGTGTGGACCGGCTGCAGCAGCGCCGCCAGGAGCATCGCCACGATGACGGGGATGACCACCTCCGAGAGGCGGCTGATGAGGTAGAGGATCCCGACGGCGGCAGTCGCGATGACGATGCCCCGCCACGCCCACTCGCTCGCGGTGCGCACTCCGCGCGGCACCGACCACTCCGCGGGCCGCCCCAGCTCGACCGGGTTGACCTCGATCGCCGGCAGGATCGTGCGGGGCAGGGCGGAGGGTCCGGCCCCCTGGCGCGGAAGGCGGGGCAGGCGGAGTCGCATGGCGCGATGGTATGTGCCGAGGGCCACCGTCGTGGCGCGGACGTCCGCCCGGGGCGCGGATGTACCTGCGCCATTGTCGGGAGTTCCGCGCCCTGACAGGTGTGACCTCGGAACGTCGGCCGGACCAGGCCGCGGCGGGGGCGAGAGCGCCGCCACGACGACCGCGACGGCGGTGCCCTGCACGGTTCGGGACGGGATTCGGAGGGCCCTCGGGCTGGTGTTATCGTTGCTCCCGCACTTCGGGGCTGTGGCGCAGTTGGTAGCGCGTCTCGTTCGCAATGAGAAGGTCAGGGGTTCGAATCCCCTCAGCTCCACCACGTGATTTCTTGGGACAGACCGGACTCCCCGAGCCCCTCAGGGTTCGGGGAGTCCGGCGTCGTGGGCGGCACCCGCTCGGCCGCCAGGAACCCCCGGACGTGGTTCATGAGCTCCCGCGGACGCAGGGTCGTGGGCTGGAGGATGTGGTTCCGTCTGGACCCGGTATATGCGGCCCTTCGCGCGCTCGCGCGACCGAGACCGGACCCGCTGGCCACGCCGCAGCCCGAAGGTCTGTCCGGCTCCTGAGCCGGACAGACCTTCGGGGGCGAGTGTTGGCTCACCCCGTGGATGCGCCGAGCGCACTGCGGCGAGCGGACCGCGGCGGGCGGGCCTCAGAGGCCGAGCAGCGACTTCTTGGCCGCCGCGAACTCCTCGTCGGTGAGGACGCCCTGCCGGTGCAGGCCGGCCAGCCGTTCCAGCTCGGCGCTCATGCTGTCCGACCCTCCGGCGTCGGCCGGCTCGGGGGCCGGGGCCGGAGGTGCCTGCTGGTACTGCGGGGGAGCCTGCTGGTACTGCGGCGGCGGCTGCTGCTGGTACTGCGGCGGCGGCTGCTGGTACTGCTGGGGCGGCGCCTCCTGGTACTGCTGGGGCGGTGCCTCCTGGGCGGCCCACTTGTTCGCCTGGCGGCGGGAGACACGGTTGGACACGGCGGTCGCGGTCCCGGCCACGACGGCCGTTCGAGCCATTCCTCGGACGAGTCCCATGACCTCTCCTATGCGCTCGCGTCGCGACGCATCGCGTCGACGACGTCGGACGGAACGCGGGCCTGGTCGACGAGCTCCCCGCCGGCGTCGCGCACGGCGTTGACGAAGGGGATGACCCAGCGGTTCTCGACGGCGAGCACGGCCATCGAGTTGCCCGGCTCGAGGCCCATGGCCACCTCGTCGACGTCCTCCGCGTCGAACATGCCCCCACCGAACTGCCCGTCGATGCCGACGAATGCCGGGTCCAGGTCCGGGCCGAGCCCGCCGAGCTCGATCGACCCCACGGTCCCGTCGGTGTCCTTGTAGACGAACATGAGGTCGATGATGCGGACCAGGTCACGGACGACCAGGTCTCGCAGGGCCGGGGCGATCCCCCCGTTGAACTTGTTCCCGGTGAACTTGAGCATCACGACGTCCACGGGACCGGAGTCGACAGTTGACATGCTGGCACTTCCTCTCGTTGCGGGTTCACGTCATCGTGCGGGGCCACGGGGTGGTGCCACACCACCCGAAAGGGTGGTTTTCGAGCCGTCCCGGATGCCGTGCCGGGTCGACACGGGGACCCGCACCGGGGGCCGCTCCACGCCGAAGGCCGCAGAGCGCGGCGGGAGCAGGCGGGCCGGATGAGCGAGGTCTCGAGGTAACGCCTCGGCTACGGCCTGGTACCTGGTGTGCTCGCCTCACATACCAGGCGGTAGGCGACGCCGAACCTGGCACAGCTCCGTGGTACGTGCGGTGTCTCGTGCGGGCGGAGGCCCTCCCGCGGCGCGCCCCGTGCGACACCCCTCGGCGCGCCTCGAGCGGGGGCGGCCCGCTGCGCGGAGCCCGGCGCGACACCCCTCCGCGCCTCGAGCCCGGGCGGGCCCGTTGTGCGCGGGGCGCCCGTCAGCGGCTCGGGTCGAAGCGACGCAACCGGAGGCTGTTGCTCACGACGAACACCGAGCTGAAGGCCATCGCGGC